>NZ_JBVASZ010000003.1:0-231061 GCF_057814255.1 Paenibacillus sp. F024 | reverse complement strand
GCCTGCGCGCGCTTTACGCCCAATAATTCCGGACAACGCTTGCCCCCTACGTATTACCGCGGCTGCTGGCACGTAGTTAGCCGGGGCTTTCTTCTCAAGTACCGTCACCCTCAGAGCAGTTACTCTCCAAGGCGTTCTTCCTTGGCAACAGAGCTTTACGATCCGAAAACCTTCATCACTCACGCGGCGTTGCTCCGTCAGACTTGCGTCCATTGCGGAAGATTCCCTACTGCTGCCTCCCGTAGGAGTCTGGGCCGTGTCTCAGTCCCAGTGTGGCCGATCACCCTCTCAGGTCGGCTACGCATCGTCGCCTTGGTGGGCCGTTACCCCGCCAACTAGCTAATGCGCCGCAGGCCCATCTGTAAGCCACAGGTTGCCCCGTGTTTCTTGATCTTCTCATGCGAGAAAACCACCTATCCGGTCTTAGCTACCGTTTCCGGTAGTTATCCCGATCTTACAGGCAGGTTGCCTACGTGTTACTCACCCGTCCGCCGCTAACTTATCCCGAAGGATAAATCCGCTCGACTTGCATGTATTAGGCACGCCGCCAGCGTTCGTCCTGAGCCAGGATCAAACTCTCCATTAAAGGTAATACTTTAATAGTAGAGAATTGATTGCTCAATTCGTTACTGACTTCATTTCGAAATCTCTTATGAGACTTCGCACTCACTCGATGTTCAGTTTTCAAAGGACAATGTTCTTATTGTTTCACCCAACCGCTTGTCTCATGCGGCCGGAAAACCAATCTACCATATCTCCGTACCGTTTGGCAACTGTTTTTTTTATCCTGCGGAGGAACGAATCCTTTCGTCTAGAAGCTGTTTTCAGTTGATCCGTTTCGGAGTCACGGTTAGTTAATTTACCATATTCAATTTCATTTTGCAAGCATATTTTGTTTTCCAATCTTGGGATCATCCGCAAGCCCAGAATAACCGATCAGCTTGTCTTACTGCCTGCACTGCCTCGCAGCAGCTCAGGTGTAGTAATTTATCATATTTACCCTTCAGTGGCAAGTAAAATATTACAATGTACGGATGGGTTAACTAAATGGGTCCTTTCGGTTCTCTTACATCAAAATATTTTGTACGACTTCCTTCTCGTACATTAGTTTGGGAAAAACCGCCCAATTCCTTAAATGAAACACCTCAAGAGTTTTTGGTAATATATTCCAATTATCCATTACGTAAATTTTATTCGTTATACATATTTGTCAGACATATATAGTTGGCTAAAAAAAAATAGGGTTACCGAGAGTACCAGGAGATTAAATACACTTTCGTACAATACATGCATGGAAATTAAATTTAAGTATAAAAGGGTGAAACATCAAATTTATCGACATTCTCCTTTGTGATCATTTCTATAGGAACTCAGTTCCGTTGAAGAGATTTCTCTCGCCGTTTAAATCGCCATTTTTCTTGTTTTAAATTTCAATGAAGGAAAAAGACCGTTGATTTTACATCAACAGCCCAATCATAGACTGTAATTACTCAAACCTAGGACTCTTGCTGCTTTTAATCCCGCGTTTCAATCGATCCGGAATGTACTGCACCGCTTAATCCAAATTCGAAATTCGAAATCATTAGCGACTTAAACCACTTACTCCTCACCATGGGAATCGTAGCCGCTACAGTCACAAAGATCTCTGTCTTTTGCTAGCTTAGCGCCTTCGCCGTACGTGGCAATACATATTTAACCCAGGTGCAAATATATTACATATAATGGATACTTCGTCCCGATGCATTTTCGGCTGCCTCCATGACCATCTCCCCAAGCGTAGGATGCGCATGAATCGTCAAAGCAACATCCTCAAGCGTCGCCCCCATTTCAATGCCCAATCCCACCTCTGCCACTAAATTGGATGCTTCGGGACCTACAATTTGAGCACCTAACACTACGCCTGCTTTCTTATCGGCAATCAAGGTAACCGATCCTTCCGCAGCATGCATGGATAAGGCTCTTCCGTTGGCCGCATAAGAGAATTTTCCTACCTTGGTTTCAATCCCTTGTTCATATGCTTCTTTTTCCGTTAGTCCCACCACAGCAATTTCCGGATCTGAAAAAACAACCGAAGGAATACAACGGTAATCGATTTTACTCTTTTCGCCTGCAATGACTTCTGCTGCTACCTTTCCCTCATAAGAAGCTTTGTGGGCTAAAGCAGGACCCGGGACGATGTCACCGATCGCATAAATATGGGGTACACTCGTTTGACATTGCCGATCCACTTCGATATATCGTTTATCATTTACTTTTATTCCTGCCACATCCAATCCCAGCTTATCCGTATTGGGCCTGCGACCAACCGTAACCAATATATAATCGGCTGTAACTTCGATTTCATCCCCTGCTGCTTCAAAGGTGACGGTGATCTCATGGTTCTTTTCCGCGCAATGTTTAGCCATTGCCTTCGTGTAAACATCAACGTTTGCTTTTTTCAAGCTCCGGTTCACCATACTTACCAAGCGTTTATCGAAGCCCGGCAAAATTGCACCTCCGCCCTCAAGAAGGGTGACCTTAGTGCCGAATTTAGCAAAGGCTTGCCCCAGCTCAATTCCTATGTATCCACCGCCAACAACAATCAATCGTTTAGGCAATACCCCTAAATTCAAGGCCCCTGTCGATGAAAGAACCCTTGAGCCGAATGGAAAATCGGACAGCTCCACCGGTCTGGAGCCTGCAGCGAGAATACAATGCTTAAACCGGTAGACTTCAGAGCCATTTGGACGATCAATGCGAATTTCGTTCCTACTGATGAATGCCGCCTCGCCTTTGATGACTTGAATTTGATGTCCTTTCAGCAAACTGTCAACTCCGCCAGTCAGTCTCTCAATCACACTCTCTTTCCATGTCTGCACTTTGGAATAATTGATTTTCACTCGCTCCACTTCAATACCCATTTCCTCATAGCGGGACATCTTTTGATAGGCTTCGGCTGCCGAAATGAGCGCCTTGGAAGGAATACAGCCCACGTTCAGACATACCCCACCCAAGCTATCTTTCTCAATTACCGTTACCTTTTTTCCCAATTGGGCCGCACGGATGGCAGCCGTATATCCTCCGGGACCCGCACCGATCACAACGACATCAAGCCCTTGAGCCATCTTTTAATCCTCCCGTTTTTTTCATATTGAAGAACCTTTCTAATACGATGAAGACAACACCGATATGACCAATTCGTTTCCTGCACTATTGCCGACGATAGGATGAAGCTGCTGAAAGAAAGGGTAAGGCAGAAACATGACCCCCATTCCCAGCATCAGACTCACGCTTGTAATAAATAGCTGGTTGCCAATCATTGCAAGCAGCTCGAATAGCTTAAATTCGATCTCCACAAGCTGAATAAAAATTATCAGCAGAATGATATAAAAAAAGGGATGAGTCCATGGCATTCGTTAACCTCACTACAAACCAATACAGGGCCGAAAAGAGGACGCTACCATTGAAATGCTTTCGCCAATGCGGTTCCCGACAAATGGATAACACTCCTTTGAGAAAATCCGTACATGGTTAGAAACCAGACAAGTCATCACCCGCCCGGTTTCATTCTATACTGCATTTTTACAACATTAAGCCCGGTGTTTCCAAATAGTCCGCAATCGTTTTCATCAATTGAGCTGCCGGAGCCCCATCTGCGGCCTGGTGATCCCAAGTCAATGATAACGAAAGAATCGAACGGATCTCGATTCGGCCTTCCGCCACCCAAGGACGTTCCAGTATTCTTCCGACTCCCAAAATACCGGTTTGGCCCGGATACAATATAGGAGTAAATGTGTCGACTCCACTCGCTCCAAGATTGGTTATCGTAAAATTACCATTCTCTACATCATGCGACTCGAGCTTCGCCTTTCTCGCTTTAGCTGCGATATCGTTAAGCTCCCTGGCAACCGATAACAGCGATTTGCTTTGTACATCTTTCATGATCGGCACCACAAGTCCTTTATCCGTGGCCACAGCTACGTTCAAATCTACGGCTGCAGGAATTCGAACCTCTCCGTTCTCCAGCTTTCCATTGAAGCGCCGATGCACCTGCAGCGCTTTGGTCACCGCCAAAATAAGCATGGCTGTAAAAGTAATCTTATCCCTTTGGGCTTTTTTTATCGATTCCAGCAAAGCTAACGCCTCGGTAACATCAACTTCCCGGGTGAGCGTAAGCTGAGCCGTCGACTGAAGACTTTGCCGCATTCGTTCTCCGCTGATGGTTTCAATGCGATTCAGCCGATAAACTTCCATATCCGGCTGCTGCGGCAGCGGACTGCGTTTTTCCGCCTGAGGTATTTGAACCTCTTCCTCGGTCTTAACAACCGCCTGTGCTGCATCCGCATAATTTTGTATATCCTGACTGGTGATTCGCCCGTTAGGTCCTGTCCCCGTGACCTTGGATAAATCAACTCCTAGGGTATGGGCGAGTCTTCGCGCAGAGGGAGAAGCTTTTGGGTTCAATCCGCTCGGTGAAGCATCTTTCTCCTCTTCTTGTGAAGGTGCGGCGGCCTTCATCGCTTCGGTTCCAAGCTCCGCTATCGCAGCACCTACAGGCACATCGTCGTCTTCTTTAAAGTATTGCTTGACCAAAATACCGCTTTCGGGAGCCTCAATCTCCATATTGACTTTATCCGTCGACACTTCCGCTATCACTTCATTTTTGTCTACGGGATCCCCTTCCGACTTTAACCACCTGGTAAGGACGGCACTATCCATGTTTGCGCCTAGTTTGGGTAAGATAATTTGCATGGAAATCCCTCCTTTCACATCATTATGTCCACGTTTTTTGCTTAAACCACGGACAAGACAGCATTCTCAATTTTTTCGGGAGACGGAAGCGCAGCATCCTCGAGAGTCTTGCTGTGAGGGATCGGAACATTCTCCGTGCCGATTAATTTCGGTGGAGCGTCCAAATAATCAAACACCTGCTCCATCACCTCATAGATGATGGATGTTCCAATGGAACCCCACTTGTGGGACTCTTCCACAACGACTAACCGGCCCGTCTTCTGAACCGATATTTTGACCGTCTCCAAGTCAAAGGGTACGAGCGTGCGAGGATCAATGATTTCGCAAGATATTCCTCGTTTTTGTAAATTATCGGCGGCCTCTTTAGCAAATTGCACCATTCTTGAAACGGCTACAATGGTCACATCATCACCGCTTCGGATGATGTTCGCTTTGCCAAATGGTATCGGGTCTTGACCTACCTCGACCTCTTCTCTTATGCCGTACAGCAATTTATGCTCGAGAAAGATGACGGGCTTACTGTTGCGTACCGCAGTTTTGAATAAGCCGTAAGCGTCATTGGGACTCGAAGGCAGAACGACTTCAATGCCGGGCATATTACAGAATAACGATTCAAAGCTCTGGGAATGCTGCGCACCGTTGCCTCTCCCCGCCCCCTGCTGTCCGCGAAAAACGACAGGAACCGGAAACTGACCGCCCGACATATAGGTCAGCTTATTCGCCTGATTGATCAGCTGATCCATCGCAACCGCACAAAAATCCATATATAAAATCTCTACCACCGGCCTTAACCCGGTAAGGGCTGCCCCGATGGCCATTCCGAAAAATCCGGTTTCCGAAATGGGGGTATCCAGTACGCGGTCGGACCCAAACTGTTCCCATAGCCCCTTTGTGACTTGAAACGCACCTCCCGGTTTACCGATATCTTCACCGAATAATACAATCCGGTCATCCCGTTCCATTTCTTCTTTAATTGCCAAGTTGAGTGCCTGGGTGTAAGTCATCTTTTGAGCCATGTGTGATTGTCCTCCTATTCTCCGTAATAGATTCCGTGAAATAAATGCTTCGGATCCGGCCAAGGACTTTCTTTAGCAAATTGGACTGCATCTTCAATTTCTTTTTCAACAGCCTCATCCAGCTTTTTCACATCGACCTGCATCTGGGACAGCTTTTCCGCCGCCCTCTTCAACGCATCTCTGGCCGCCCAAGACGCCACTTCTTCCTTACTGCGGTAAATTTCCTGATCCCCATACATATGTCCCACAAGTCTATACGTTTTCATTTCCAAAAATATCGGTCCATGGCCGGCACGTATGTCTTCAATCGCTTTTTTGGTGATATCGTAGACTTCTTCGACATTGTAAGCATCGACGATATAGGAAGGAATTTTGTACGCCTCCGCACGTTCGGCCATATTCTCGACCGGTACGATTTCTTCAATCGGTGTCATTTCCGAATACAGGTTGTTCTCACAAACAAACAGTACGGGCAGCTTATAGATTGCAGCCAGATTCAACGCCTCATGGAACGCCCCCTGATTCGTTGAGCCATCGCCGAAGATTGTTACGGTAACATAATCCTCTTTGAGATATTTGGCGCTGTACGCTGCACCAACCGCATGAGGAAGGCCTGCAGCCACAATCGCATTGGCCCCTAGAACGCCACGGCTAACGTCGGTGAAGTGCATCGAGCCCCCGCGTCCTTTGTTGATTCCAGTCTCTCTTCCCAGCATTTCTGCCATCAACAATTTCACCGGTGTTCTTCTTGCAATAACATGGCCATGCCCACGGTATGTCGTGGTCATTTTATCCTGTGGAGCCATCGCTAAACCGACGCCGGCAGCTACCGCTTCTTGACCTATGGACAAGTGAATGGAACCCCGGATGAAATTTTCCGCGAATAGATCGCTTAACGTTTCTTCAAATCTTCTGATGGTTTTCATTAGGGTATAAGCTTCCGTTAACAATTCTTTATCCATGGAAACCTCCTGTTTCATGTTAAATGATGAATCCTGCCGTTAAACTATGAGTTGGCCGCCATTGACATCAAGACTTACGCCTGTAATATGAGCGGCTTCTGCGCTGGTTAAAAACAGATCACATTCGCAATATCTTCAGGCTCAGCCAGGGTTCCGCGAGGGATCTCTTTCCCCCACTGGTCCATGACCTCTTCTCCTCTTACGCCGATCGCGCGGTCCGTCTTTGTTGTGCCTGGTGCAACCGTATTTACACGAATTCCATAGGGCCCCAATTCCGCCGCCATCCCTCTTGTCATCGATTCGACGGCAGACTTGGCACAGGAATAATGAATAGGGGTGTTCTTTAAGGCGGTACGGGCGGATATGGAACTCACGTTAACGAACGAACCCGTTCGGGCCGGCATCATCCGTTTGGCGAACTCCCTGCAGCTGTAGAATACACTGTACATGTTAAGACGAAATGACCTTCTCCCATTCCTCATCGGTCATATGGGTTGTCGGCGTGTAGCCGGTAAAACCGCCAGTACAATTAACAACGGCATATAAATCGGCTTTGTCTCCAGCCCTGTCGGCAAATCTTCGAATTTCCTCGGAGCTTGTCGCATCGGTTTTGATGTACGTGATCCGTCCTCCCCGTTCCTTGATCTCCCTGCACAGCTTCATGCTCTTTTCTTCGTTAATGTCCGCCAAATAAATGTCAGCCTGCTGCTCTGCGTATAGAAGGGCGCACGATTTCCCAATCCCTTCTGCGCCTCCCAGGATGGCTACGGCTTTATTCCGAAAGCATGTATAATGCGCCAAAATAGATTTCAGACCGGGCTCCAACATCTACCCCGAGTGTAGGCTCAACAAAGATCAGGATCCGGGCTTGAGCAAACATCCCCCGGGCAATAAGCACCTTTTGCCTATTCCCTCCACTCAACGTATCCACATGATAATCCACATTCACGGTGCGTACCTTTAATCTTTTCGCAAGCTCCTCCACCGTTATATAGGAAAGATGCGACAGACTGACGGCCGGAGTAGGAACTCCATAAAATTGGCCCGTCAAGATGATATTGGCCAGATCCTTCTTGATGCCCTTGATGTCAAAAGAGACTTCCTCCGTTTTCTGCAGCATCGCCGGAATTTTTACGGGAGAACTTTGATTCCCGCAGGGCTATCCGCAATCAATTCAAGCATATATTTCAAGTCAATGCCTGCCTTGATACCGATCGCCACCGCCTCGGATAAGGTGTAAGAATATTATGAATGGTGCTCATTTCTATAAAAAGCTTGCCGTTCAAGTCGGCTGTTAAGAGACCGTCTTTACCGGTATAAATGTCTTTGACCGCTTGATCATCTGTAACAATGGAAAGTATCATTTCACAGCCTTCCGTTAATATGTTCGGCGTTTCCGCCCATTTGGCGCCCTGGTCTAATAAGGGCTTTGCTTTAAGCCTCGTTCTGTTCCAAACGGTAAGATCCATACCTGAAGCCAATAATCTTTCTGCCATGGCAAAGCCCATTCTTCCGAGTCCTGCAAAACCGATTTTCATATGGGCCTCCTCATCTTTAACCATGAGATCGCTTGAGCCGGTTTCCATAACAGTGCTTTACCCGCCGGCATAACGACGGGTAAAGCATTGTTATTTGCATATTACTGTTTGTTGTAATTCGTTGCCGTTACATTGGATAGTTCTTCCTTGACATCAAATGCGGCTCCTTGGGCATTCGCGCTTGTATTCAACACTAACAGACGGCCGGTTCCCCCACCGACATTATTGAATCCTCTAAGCACACCGGGCGGAACCGATATAACGTCCAATGGGCCTAATGTCGTTCTTTCCTCGCCGTTCGGACCCCAGAAAAACTCCCACAAACCATCAAGAGGCATAAAAATTTCTTCCACTTCATGATCATGCAACCTGGCTTGGGGACCCGGGCCTGCCTCTATAATTCCCATGGATATTTGGCTTTCCATCAATACAGGCGGAATGGTGGTTTCTGTAGCAGCCAATGTCCCAATGTATCTGTACGTCGCTTTCTTAAAATCCGGGAATGCATTCCAGTTGGCCTTTACATCCTGTCTGCGAATTACACGCTTGTGAACATCCTTTAAATTCATTGATCATTCCTCCTAAATTTTTTTATGTAGAAAATCAAATATGATTTTCGCTACCTTATCCAGCTTTTCCATAAAAATTTGATATGGCCTACATTCCTGCACCATAATACAAGCGCTTTCACAAAGTGCAGGAGAATGGAGTCAGTTTGTTTGTCATGACTTTGTATCTAGTATTCTAAGGCTCTATATTCTCATTTCCTTCAAAATCAAAATAGCCTAAAGATTGCGAGGCCTGCCTGGCAATCATACAAACCTTTTGGATATACTCGTCTTTATGGTGCTTGTACCTTTCAAGCGGCATTGTCACGGAGTAGGCTGCCAACGGCTTTTTATTCGCTCCAAAAACCGGAGCAGCTATGCAGCATATCCCTTTCATAAAATCTTCATCATCCAAACAATAGCCTCGTTTTTTGACTTCAGCTAATTCCGCCTTTAAATCATCCAAATTGGACGGGGTGGATTCCGTTAATTTCTCAAACCGGTTATCTTTAAAATAATTTTCGATCTTTGAATCCGGCCAAAAAGCAATAACCGACTTAGGCAAGGCCCGGGCATGAGGATATTCCTTATAACCAATATAAAGCGTTTTCACCTTTACAGCTTGAGGACAGTCGATAATGCCCGTAAGAATCACGGAATCATCAATTTCTTTGCCCAAATAGGCGGTTTCTTGCGTAATGTTGGAAAGCTCCTGCAAATACATGTTCAAGGTGGTTTCGGGGGTCATGGACTGCAAAAAAGCATTGTTCAAAAACGGAATCTGATAGCCAATCGAATAGACATCATCTTTGGTTTTGGTCACATACCCATAGTCGAGCAGCGTGTTGATTAAATGATATGTAGTACTTAAGTTTAAATGGAGGTCGATGCTGATTTCCTTAATAAGCAATCCTCCCGGGTTTTTTCCAAGCAAATTTAAGACTTGAAGCGCTTTGGAAACGGATCTTATTCTTGTCTTTTCTTTTTCCATGAGCATCACCTAAACAAAATATAACAGTGAATATCTCTGAGTTCAATGAAAATAAATTCATAATATGAAATATTCAAACTATTCGAAAAACAATCCATGTACTGATCCGATCCATGTATACATAACACGACATCGGATGTGGCTGTACAACAAAAAAACCCTTGAAAATTCAAGGATTTTCGAGCAAACACGCTAAAATGCGTCAATTGATTATTGGAGGCCAAACGCTTTCCCCCATCGTTCCTAACATCTCCATTTCGATCCGTTCACCGGAAGCATACCCTTTTCCTCCGGGGACTCTAACTAAACAATTGCTTTCCAGAAAGCTGGATAGCACGCCGGAAGCCTGCTTGGGGGAGATTTTAACTCTCAGTTCACCCGAACCGGAAGCATAAGCGAACCCTCGTAGAAACCGAGTATGCGGCATTTGCATCATTTCAATCGGTTCATCGCATATCCCGGTTAACCGTTGAGGCAGCGGATTTCTCCAACCGCACATCCTTCGTATGGCCGGAAGCAAATAAAGCCAGGCGTTCACATAAGACGAAGCCGGGTTTCCCGCCAAGGCAAAAATAGGCTTATTGTTCCACATCCCAAACAAAGCGGGCATCCCCGGACGAATTAAAGTTTTCCAAAACACTACTTTTGCGCCGATTTTCTCAAATGTATTTCCCAAAAAATCATAATCCCCCATAGAAACGCCCCCGCTGGTCACTAAAACATCCACCTGCTGAAGAGCTTCGAGCATCCGCCGTTCCAGTTCCTCCGGATTATCCTTTACAATCCCCAAATAAACAGGGTCTCCGCCTGCCTCTCTCACCTGTCCGGCCAGCATAACACCGTTGCTGTCACGGTGTTTTCCGGGAGAAATCTGCTGTTCGACCTGCAGCAGCTCGGTTCCTGTCGAAAGAATCCCCACCTTGGGCCTGGCATAAACCGGAACAACTCCAACTCCAAAAGTGGACAAAAGGCCGGCTTCGACGGGCCCTATCAAGGTCCCTTCCGGGAGTATGATTTTGCCTTCCTCTACGTCCGCTCCCTTCCTTAGAATCGATTCTCCGGCCGGAACGGCACGGTAAACCCACACGCTTGATCGTCCCTCATCCTCCTCCACCTTCGTTTCCTCTACTTTTACAACCGCATCCGCACCCTTGGGGATAGGCGCTCCCGTCATAATGCGGCTTGCCTTGCCTGGAACGATATCCTTTTGCGGTATATATCCTGCAGGTATTTCTTCCATGCTGCTTAACTTCACAGGGTTCATTTGACTGGCCCATTTCACGTCTTCCGCCTGAAGAGCGTACCCATCCACAGTAGATCGGTCAAACATGGGGACGTTATGATCAGCTGACACATGATCCGCAAGACAATACCCATAGGCTTGGGACAAAGATACATAAGCCATGGAAAGAGGACGAATTGTCGCGAGTACAAGACGTTGTGCTTCCTCCAACGGGATGGGTGTAGCATTGGGTATATATAACGGCATAACGGGCTTCAACCTCCAATATAGGACATCTCGATCTTTTTTCTTTCCGGGCTTGGGGTATGGAGAAGCCGTTCATCGGAGTAACGATCCCGACGGCCGCCCCATACTTCCCTAATCAACCGCCGTATTTTTTTATCCTCTGCACCGGATTGAATCAGCGAACGAAGATCCGTTCCCTCTGAGGCAAACAGACACGTGTACAGGTGACCGTCCGCCGATAGGCGGGCCCTGGTGCAGGTGGAGCAAAAGGAATCCGTGACGGAAGAAATAATGCCGATCTCTTCATTTGTACCCTCATAGCGGTAGCGGTCGGCCACTTCTCCCAAATAAGCGGAGGGCATTCGTTGTAAGGGCATTTCGGCATGGATGCGTTCAAGGATTTCTTGCTTGGTCACCACCCGCTTCAGATTCCAGCCGTTGCTGTTCCCGACATCCATAAACTCAATAAAGCGTAAAATATGCCCCGTCCCGCGGAAAAAACGGGCCATAGGTACGATGTCCTGATCATTGATCCCTTTAATGACGACCATGTTCACTTTCACTTTAATACCAGCCTTAGAAGCGGCTTCGATCCCTTTAACCACCGTTTGGACATCGCAGCGACCTCCGTTCATTTGGCCGAATCGGGTTTCGTCTATGCTATCCAGACTTACATTGATCCGCTCAAGGCCCTCATCCTTTAGCTCCCTCGCATGTTTTGCAAGCAGCGAACCGTTGGTGGTTAAGGTAACGTCGATTAAACCTTCAATCGACCGAAGCATCCGGATTAAACGGGGCAGATCTTTACGCAGCAGCGGTTCACCGCCCGTGATACGAATTTTCTCCACGCCGAGCGATACGAAAATGCGAGCCAAACGAGCAATGTCCTCAAATCCAAGCCATTGGTCCTTTTGAAGAAATCGATGGTCGGGACCAAATAGCTCTTCCGGCATACAATAACGGCAGCGGAAATTGCACCGGTCGGTCACAGAAATTCGCAAATCACGAAGAGGACGCCGCAGCGTGTCTGTCATTTTGCCGATTAGAGCCACCTTCTCTCCCCCTCATGTTATTTTTTATTTTTGATTTTTAGCAGCTCGGCCATGATGCTGACACTAATCTCTTCAGGCCCTTCCGCTCCGATGCCTAAACCTATTGGGGAATGAACCCAATCGGGTAAGGGATCAGGCGACAGGAGACGAGTAGTTCTAAGTCTGGGCCCCAATACCCCTAGATATTGAGGCGGGGTTGAAATCAAATGACGCAAAATGGTTTGATCACGCTGAAAGCTGTGCGTCATAATAAGCACATAGCTTGCTTTAGGTATTTTATTTTTTTGCAGATAAGCTTCCGGATGCTCAGGTATCCATTGATCCGCCGTTGGAAAAATGTCTGCGTTGCAGCGACTGCTTTTGGGGTCGATAATGGTAATATAGAAATCCAAGTGAGAGGCTAGTCTGACTATAGGTTCTACATCAGGCCCCGCTCCAAATATGTATAGCTGCTCTCTGGGTTCGTACAATTCCAATAAGAATTCGCCTTCAGCGTCAGCCGGACGTACTAATTGTATCTTCTTGCCGCTGATTAAAAACCTCTTTAACTCCGGCAAGATCTTCTCCTTCAAGTCTGCTTCCGCCTCCCCAAGAACCGCCCCGTCGTCCGAATAAAATAAATGCACTCTTTTCTCCGCATCGTCACTTATACGTTTAGCGCTCGCAACCCTGCTGCCGTTGTTCAGAACCGATTCCACTTTGAGCCATATGGGTTGATTGTGATATGGAGGTATATATCCCCATTCATTAGGCTCAACATAAACCTCGATGCTCCCATTGCAGCCGGCTCCCTGTCCCCATGACAAATCGTCCTCCGACCTTAAATCATAAATGACCGTTTTGGGCTGGCGATGGGTCATGACCTCGCGGGCATGGTAAGCTAAATCTTCTTCTAAACAGCCTGCGCTGATCGTCCCATATTGACTGCCGTCTTCCCCGATTAACATTTTTGCTCCCGGGTGGCGGTATGTTGAACCGTCCACAGCAATGATCGTCGCCATGGCAAATTGCTGTTGATTCTTTTCTTTCATTTTCCTTAAAATCCGGTAAGCATCATTCATAGTCGTTACTCCTCTGACATGAATATATTTTCATACGATATGCCTGGTTCAACAGCTTGCTTGATAAGTTCGGAACCGAGCGTCGACAAGCACTTTCGTGTATTTGGCGGCAATAGCCGGGTGGCATACGCATTATTTCTTAAATAGATAAAAGAATTGGGCGCCTTAATTCCATCCATGCCCAAGTAGCGGATTGCCCCTTCGGTCACATCCTGAATCAACAGATCGGAGGCTGCCTTGGCCCGTCTTAAACAAATGCCGGAACCGGCCTCTGACCCGGGCCGGGAGTTTATGGACACATCCAGTAATAATTGTGTGCTATGTGACAGGACATCGATATGACCTAGCCATCTCATAACTTCGGCATCTTCATTTTTGTCAACGCAGTGCTGTCTTTGCTTCTCCACAAAAAGCTCTATTCCTAACTCGGCCATGCCGAGGTTGATCGCGCATATTCCAAGGGGGAGAATATCGGGATGGATTAAATCCATAATCGCTCCAGGCCGCCCAACTAGCTCAGCCGGAGATAGTTCATAAGATGTAAACCGGACACTATAGGTGGAGGAAGCAGCCATCGATTCCAGACCGTTGGATTTGATCACTTCAACGGCGGGATCCTTCCCGTTGACCAAGCACAGCTGTAAAGAATTCATAGATGGTTCGCTCAACTCCGTTTGCGCAAAAACGACATAGTAATCAGCTAGGCCTGCAAGGGTACAATAATCCTTTTGTCCGCTAAGAACCATCGAGGAACGGCTTTGAGTTATTCGTGTAGAAAAATCATACCTGTAGTCCCTTCCCTCTTCAGACCGGGCAAGCGCAAAGAGGTTTGCCTCATCCAGCCATGTCTTTAAGCGATGCTGGAATGTTTTCCTTCCCAATTCATACATCATATACACCGCAACATTATGAACATGCACTGCTAAGGCTAGCGCTCCGTCTCCGTAAGCTAATCGTCTTACCGCCTGCAAGTAAATTCTCAGATCCAGCCCCAGTCCTCCAAAACGGGTATCCATCAACAAACGGTGAAATCCGGCCTTTACAAGCTGCGGCCAAACCTTCAGCAGGATCCGCTCCTTATCTGCCTCTTGTGCAACTTGTTTTCGAATGAACTCAGCGAGGTCTTTCGCAGTACCCAATAAGTCTTTGCATACCCTATGCTGCTGTCCCACCTTCCTCCCCTCCTTCCCCTATTGAAAAATTACACCAAAACCGCTGTAAAGCAGTCTTCCAGCGATTTTGGTGCGCATGAAATTAACTTGTATTATTGGTCTTAACTTGCTTCTTTCTTCATTGCGCTAAAAAATTGCCCCATTAATAAACTGGCTACACCCGACATCATCCGCTGTCCGATCCCGGCAATGACTCCCCCGACCGTAGCCTCTCCCTCACATATGACATTGGTTTGACATTCTCCAATCTGCTCGAGCTTAATCAGCATATCCTGCTGCACAAATCCTAAGGGTCCCTGGCCTTCCATAATTAACCGAAACCGGTCTCCTTCAACCGCATCAACCAGTTGTACCGTCCCTTTGTAACGCCCTTTCACCATCTTGATTCCAACTTCCAGCTCCGCATTGTATTTATTATCGCCAATGGATTGCAGCGATTTCAGGCCCGGCATGGTTCGTACCAGAACCTCTGGATCGGTAAGCAGTTGATAAGCCGCAGCCGAATTGGTCGGAAGCTCATAGGTACCGGACACTTTCATCCCATTCCACTCTCCTTAAGTAGCGCTTATTGTAAGAAAAGATTCTGATCGAAGACCTTTCGAATGATTCAGCTTCGCTGAAAACTTATCCATGCTATCATTATAAGAAAGAATTTGCGTGAGAAATATCCTTTTACTTTTGATTTAACGTGCGCCAAATCGATTCCGCTGTCAAAGGTAAATTCAGAAGCTTAAAGCCCGGACGATCAATTGCATCGGTAATCGCACTGGCTAAGGTCGCCGGAACTGGTCCCGGAATTCCCTCTCCCTTCCCTTTTGTGCCCAAAGGAGTATAAGGCGTCGGAACATTAAACTCGATCATTTCGATATCGGGAACATCGGCGGAGGATGGCATATGATATTCCATTAATGTCGTAGATAAAGGCTGACCTGCTTCATCAAATGCGTACTTTTCATATCGGGTGTTGCCTATTCCCATCACCACTCCGCCATGGACTTGCCCGCGGACGATCATCGGATTGATCGGGACACCGCAATCGTCTACAACGACATAACGTAAAATCTTATAATTGCCTGTTTCAGGGTTTACCTCCACAACGGCCCCATGTACGCCAATGCTTAACATCCCGGCAATATCGGCCTCGAAGTAAGCGGTAGCTTCCAAGCCGGCCTCCATTCCCGGCGGGAGTTTGGTTGGACCTAGTATCGCCGCATCTGCGATCTCCCGAAGCTTTATTTTTTTGCTTGGTTCTTTGGTCCAAATGACCTCCCCATTGGCAAAAATAAAGTCTTCCGGTGCAGCCTCTACTCCCAGGAGATGGGCAGCAATTCTTTGGATTTTCGGTTTTATTTTCCGGCAAGCGAGAACTGCGGCACTAACCGTATATGACGCTCCCCGGTTTCCTAAGGTTCCCGAAGCGAAGGGAGTTCCAAACGTATCGCCATAACTGATATAAACATCGTCCATGGTAACTCCAAGTTCATCGGCCACGGCTTGCGCAATCGTCGTCTCATGACCTTGCCCCTGAGGGGAATCCCCTTCAAATACCTGAACCATGCCATGAGCATCAATCTTGATTGTAGCAGCCCCATATCCCGGTTGATTTTCCATCGGCACAAAGATTTGTGAGCCTAAGCCGGACATTTCACAGCCCATAGCAAAACCGACACCGATTAAACGGCCGTTCTTCCGTGCTTCTTTTTGCTCCTCTTTCACCCGGTCATAATCGAGGTGTTCCAACAGTTTCTTGAAAGCGCCTTCATAATCTCCGCTGTCATGAGTGATTCCCGTAGCTGTGACATGAGGAAATTTCTTAATAATGTTCATTTCAAACACTTGACGGGGATCCAGCTTGAGTTCTCTCGCTGCCAAATGCATAGCATAATCCATTGCAAATCGGGCAGGGAATTCCCCGAATGCCCTACTGGGCGTTAATGAGGGCTTGTTGGTTACTACACAAGACAGATCGATGTGCACACTCGGAATTTCATAAGAGTTCGTTAAATATGCTGCGCCTAACCATGCCATGACAAATCCCAAGTACACTCCGATTCTTCCATCCCCAATATCCGCGATCATACGATTTCTAAGGCCCAGAATTTTACCATCCTTACGAACAGCAATCTCCAGGTTATGAATTTGGTCACGTTCATGTCCGATGGTCATCAAGCTTTCCATTCGGTTTTCGACCCATTTGACAGGTCTTTTTAATTTTAGCGCCAAATAACTGATGAGAAGTTCTTCCCGATATACAGGGGCTTTGGTACCAAAGGCTCCGCCAACATCCTTAGGAGCAATAACACGCACTTTATGATGAGGAATATTCATAATCTGCGATATGGCCATCCGCAGAATATGCGGCCGCTGCGAGTTGACATGAATGGTCAAGCCTGAAAATCCGTCATAGGTGGCCAGTGCCCCGCGCGTTTCCATTGGTGCCGCTCCTGTACGATGTCCGTAGAACCGTTCGGAAAGTACATAATCCGCTTCTTCAAATGCCTTATCCACATCTCCGCTGGCAAGCACACCGTGCCAAAGGACATTGTTTTTCCAATCGTCATAAAGCCTCGGAGCGTCAGGCTTGAGCGCTTCCTCCGGGTTGGTCAGTGCAGGCAGGGGTTCGTAATCAATTTCTACCAGCTGCGCCGCATCCTCCGCAATATATTTACTTTCCGCGATCACGGCCACGATCGGGTCCCCTACCCATTGGACTTTATCGATCGCCAGCGGATAAACGGTCGGGATCTGCAGCTCTCCGCCCAAATTAGGTATGATGGATGGAACGAGCATCGGCTTCATCGCTGCGGCAACCTCGGCACCGGTCACAACCGCCACCACACCAGGGTAATTCTCCGCCTTGCTGATATCGATATTCCGAATTCGCGCATGCGCATGAACGCTTCGTACCACATGAAGATAGGTTGTTCCAGGGGCGGTATAATCGGCAATATATTTTCCCTCGCCTACCAATAACCGAGGGTCCTCACGGCGACGAATAGGCCGTCCCACCCATTTCGTCTCAGATATAGTTATAGTCATACAACGAATCCTCTCCTTAATAGAGAATAGTAAACCTGTCCTAATTAGCCAACCATTTTTCGCGTTCCTCTTTAGGCATAGAGGCTAAACGATCGGCGGCATATTGTACCGCTTCGATAATGTGTTGATAACCGGTACATCTGCACAAGTTTCCGACCAATGCCTCTCTGATTTCGTTAGCGGAAGGATGCGGATTAACCTTCAATAGATTATAGGCTGACATCATCATTCCGGGTGTGCAAAAGCCGCATTGCAGACCATGTTTTTCCCAGAAGCCTTCTTGAATAGGATGAAGGTTATCGGCCTCTCCCAATCCTTCTACCGTCATAATGCTGGAGCCGTCTACCTGCACAGCCAGCATTAAACAAGATTTCACGGCTTCTCCGTCTAACACGACGGTACAGGCTCCGCATCTTCCTTCTACAGAGCACCCCACGTGAGTACCTGTAAAACCTAATTCTTCCCGTAAAAAATCCACTAGCAGCATACGGATCGGGACTTGCTTCTCTACGATTCGACCATTCACGCGGACCTGAACCGTTTTTGTTCCATCCGTACCGGCTTTTTGAATGCCTTGTATTGAATTCGCCATTAAATGACATCCCCCTTTGCTCTACGGACTGCTTTGGTTAATACACTAACCCCGTATTCCTTAAGAAGAACTTTTCGGTAAGAAGCCGTTGCCCGCATATCCGATTCCACATCAATTTCTTGAGCCAGGACGTCCGCCGCTTCCTGCAGAAGCTGTGAAGTGATCGCTTTTCCGGCGAGGAACTTTTCGGTACCGGCAGCACGCTGTGGACGGGGATTCACTCCGCCAACGTAGATTCGGGAAGATTGGCAAATATCGTCAAGAAGAGTGACTCTGGCTCCCACGCTAATCACCGAAAAATCACCAAATACGACGGCGTGCTTACTATAAGCCGCTCCTGATCCCGGCTCGGGGGACGGAATATCAATGGATACAAGAAGCTCATTATCCTCGACAACCGTCATCATCAAACCAAGGAAAAAATCCTCAGCAGTATATATGCTCTCGCCGCCCTTGGAGCGAACCCGGAGAGTGCCGTCCAGAACTAGGATCGGTACCGGAAGATCAGCTGCCGGATCCGCGTGAACTAAACTCCCGCCGATGGTGCCTCTATTTCTGATCTGTACATCTCCTATGTATCTTGCCGCATCAGAAATAATGGGATATTTGGACAGCACTAACGGATGGGCGGCCAACGTTCTGTGCCGGGTTAATGAACCGATTCTGAGAATCCGATTTTCCGGTTCCCGGAATCTTTCGCCAAATTCCTGTATTTCCATCACTTTATTAATGTCTATGACGGCTGAAGCTTCCATCATTCTTAGCTTCAATATCGGCAGCACGCTTTGACCGCCGGCAATGATCTTCGCTTGGCTTCCGTATTGATCCAACAGCTCCAAACACTCCTCTAAAGATGACGGAGCAAAATATTCAGATATTGGTGCCGGATACATAAACGTTTCACCTCTTCATTTTAAAATGATGTTTATATCTTTGATCCTGTACAACAGCTCTTTAGCATCCCTTCCTTCGACTCATAAGGATCACCCTTTCTTATTCATTTGTTTTCAACATTAAATTTTTTACTGCTTCCAAACCGGAATTCGTCTGTTATGCTGCCTTAATGTTAAGAATAGTATAGCAATTCAGATATTTAATATCAATGAAACCGTTTTCACATTATGAAAAAATAGTTCTCTGTTCTTTAGTATAATACGAAAGTAATATTTTTCTTAATTTTGTATTTTTTTCATTTTTTATGAATGAAAAAGGGCCGTTGATCTTGCATCAACAGCCCCATCATAAACTCTAATTATTCAAACCCAAAACTCATCATTACGAGAACGGATACTGCCGCGGCTCCTGCTGCACAGAAATCCATTTTACTGTTGTAAACTCCTCCAAAGCCGATTCACCGCAATAACGGCCCAGACCCGATGATTTTTCCCCGCCAAACGGAATATGGGATTCCACGTTTACGGTCTGATCATTGACGTGAATCATACCCGTAACAATTTGCTGCGCCACTTTGACCCCGCGCTCAATCGATCCGGAATGTACCGCGCCGCTTAATCCAAAATCGCAATCATTGGCGATTTGAATCGCTTCCTCCTCGCTGTCTACAGGAATAATGGCCGCTACAGGACCAAAGATCTCTGTCTTGGCTGCAGCCATATCGTTGGTAACGTCGGTAAGAATATAAGGCTCAATAACGTTTCCTACGACCTTGCCTTCAAGCTCAAGCTTAGCGCCTTCACTGAGGCTTTGTTGGATTAAGCTTTGGACCTTTTCGATTTGTTTTTTGTTGATCATCGGTCCGATAATCGTATCGGCTTCGGCCGGATTTCCCGCTTTTACTTTTAAAGTTGCTTCTTTAAACTTAGTGACAAATTCAGGATAGATTTTGCGGTCCACGATAAATCGGTTCGTGGCAATACATATTTGGCCCTGATGCAAATATTTGCCGAAGGCTGCGGAAGCGACGGCTTGATCCACATTCGCATCGTCAAGAATAATAAAGGCATTGTTGCCGCCAAGCTCCAAAGCCACCTTCTTCAGATTCTTACCGGCAATTTCAGCCACTTTTTTCCCTGCCGCTGTGGAGCCCGTAAATGAAATCACTCTAGGAATCGGATGCTCTACAAAGTAGTCGCCGACTTCTTCCAGGTCATATGCCACTACACTGAATAATCCCTTGGGAAGTCCCGCATCTTCAAATATTTTCGCAATCATAAGCCCGCCTGTAATCGGAGTTTGGGAGTCTGCTTTTAATACAATCCCGTTCCCGGTTGCGATGGCCGGGGCCACTACACGGATACTCAGATAAAACGGCCAGTTCCAAGGTGTGATCGCTCCGACGACGCCGACCGGATTGCGATAAATGCGGTTTTCCTTGCCCGGAATAAAAGAAGGAAGAATCTCGCCGTTCATTTGGAAGCAATACTTAGCCGCTTCTTTGACATCGCCAATGGAAGCTCCTACCTCAATCGTTGCCTTTAATTGCGAGCTTCCGCTTTCTTCCACAAGCATTTTTACAATTTCTTCCTGGCGTTCAGCAATGAGTGCCGCAGCCTTTTCCATCAATGCGGCCTTCTCATGCGGCGAAACCTGAGCCCACTCTGCCTGAGCCTTCCTTGACGCTTCATAGGCTTCATGAATGTCCTGTTTATTGGCAAGCTTAATCTCGGTAATCACTTCATCGCTGAATTTATTCGTAACTGCTACAGTCCGGTCACTAGACCCTTCTTTCCACTCGCCACCGATAAATACTTTATTCCATAATTTAACGGGAGATACCATTGACATGCTGATTCACTCCTCATTTAGTTTATTTTTTCACCCTCGATAACGCTTCTATCATTCTCATGAACATAATCCAGATGGTTTACTTATAGTCCTCAAACGCAAGGTGAATATGGAATAGACATCACCTCCCAAAGCAATGCTGTCCTGCATCCCACCACGTCGTTTCACCCCCTCTATCAAAATTTAAACGTTCTCTTCCGTTTTCAGGACGGTTATTTCATTGTAATCTGCGGGAAGGGAGCAAAATTTCTCCATTGTTTATGTTGACCACTCCTTGGGAAGTCAGCCTTACCTTGGGCAAGTGAGTGGAGGACAGAAATTCTAATGAATAAATCGGATCAGCAAAACCAAACCCCGTTTCGCCAAGGAGCCTAAACAATCGTGTTGTTTCCGCAATTAAGTCATCCATATCCAGCAGACTCATCGTTCCCAATAAGGGTAAAGGCAAATCAAACCGCATTTCCCCCCGATGATACACGCAAATCCCGCCTTGACCCGCCAGGACATGATTAGCCGCCTGGGCCATCTGTACCGGATCTCTGCCAAGAACAATTAAATCGCCCGTTATAGAATAGGTGGTGGCTAAGGCGTCCACTTCGCCAAAGCCCTTCAGCACTCCCGCAGTAATCCATTCTCCCCTGCGGTCAAGGAGAGAGACGTATACATAACCCGGTGAGTCTGTCAGGCTCACTTTTCCTTCAAAAACGGTCAGCTGCTCCAATCGGTTACGAGTGATCACGGCATTGACCAGCTCGATCACCGGAGTTTTTTCTTCCATCGGATGCACGTCAAACCATTCCGGCTGAGCATATGGACCCATGTAAGCAATGGATTCGAACCCAAACGCGCTCCAGTCCACCTCGGGAAAGGGCGTGGTCAGCGCCTTCCTTTCCGCTGCGATCCGTCCATCGGCCATCACTTTCACAGGTGTAGGATTGTTGAGATCCTCCAAAAAGACAATATCTGCAATCCGTCCCGGACTGATCCCTCCCAGATCCTGATCCAGACCGTAATAGACGGCAGGATTCAGCGATGCCATCCGGTAGGCGTCCACCGGGTCCAAACCCGCATCAATAGCAATCCGTATACATTCATCGGTAAAGCCCGCAGCTAAGAAAAAAGGCGGCGAACCGTCGGTTGTTAACATCATCCGATCCCAGTAACGGCAGCCGGAATCCAGTAGGCCCTTGATCAATTCACCCAAGTCGGGTCGGATCGAAGAATGACGGAGGGTTGCATAATAGCCTAGGCGAATTCTTCTCATCACTTCTTCTGCAGTAATACTTTCGTGACAGCCGGTCGCGCCCGCAGCAGCTACGGCATTTAGAGTCTCTACGGATGCGCCGGGGTTGTGCGTTTCGATGCGCTTGCCGGCAAGCCGCGCCTCCCACATGCGGGTGATCATCGAGGGGTCGCCGTCAATGGCTTCCTTCCAAAAGGTAAGCTCGCCCGCTTGCAGTACTGACGGGTGCCGCAGCGTTCTCTGTATTCGGTCTGCCGTAAACTGCTGCACCATCTCCTGTTCTCTGACACTCGGATCAAGACGAGCCCACCAAAAATTTTTGACCGGCATATCCTCAAATATATCGATCAATCCTTCGAGTTCATGCTGCCGAAGCTGTAAAAAAAAGGGCAAATTATCATGCAGTATCGTTGTCGTTCCGCGGGCTAATGCATATTCCCCCAACGACTTCGGATTATAAACATGAAATGAATGGGCATGAGGTTCAATATATCCGGGGACAAGAATACATCCCTGCGCCTCGATCACTTGAGTATTCGCATCCCACAAGGGCTCTTTCTCGCCTACGTAAGCGATGCGGTCTTCAAAAATAGCCACATGCCGCTCATCCATTTCACCGGTATAGATGTTAAGAACCTGGCCCCCCTTGATCCAAGCGGTTGCCGGTGCTCTGAACCGTGAGACAGAAATCAATGCGTTTAATTTTTCCTCCGTCAAATGGCGTAAAGTGCTGTTCATGATTTCTCCCTCTTTTCATGATGAGATGGCCGCCTGGAATCGAATGCCGGTTCTGTTCAAGCCTTTATCTGTTCCTTGCCTCCAGATGAATCGACCGTATACCCGCTTTAGAATTCACATAGTCCTCTAACCGGACGGTCTCAAATCCGGGAATCCGAACCCGTAAGTACCGCATAGGCTCGCTTTTCAGTGGAACCGTACAGTCCAGTCCCATTTTCGATCCGTATCCATCGTCCGTTGAGGGGTCAAGCTTGGAGCCCTGCGCTCCATCGATGACCACCAGATCCCTTTCCGCCTGAAAACGCGTGGCGATGGCCCATTCCACTTCCTCCATATTGAAAATGTCTACGTCTTCATCCACAACAACGACATGCTTGATGTCAAAGCTGTTGGCAAAGGCGGCGAGCATCGCGTTTTTGGCTTCCCCTTCATTTCTTTTTTTGATGGAAACGATAGCATGGTAACGGCAGGTTCCGCCGACACTCATATGGACGGCCTTGACTGTCGGCACGGTTTGCCTGATCGTCTGGAACAGGCTTGCCTCCCGGGGAATGCCTCCAAGCAGCAGATGCTCATAGCCCGCAGGAACGATTGTGTAAAACATAGGATGGTTACGGTGTGTCACCGCAGTAATTTGGACGACTTCCTTATCGCTGCGGGGACCATAGTATTTAGGGAATTCACCGAAGGGGCCTTCCGGCTCGCGCACGTGAGGCAGGATTTTGCCCTCAAGCACAATCTCCGCATACGCCGGGACATCGATATCGACCGTTTCACATCGGACGACCTCCAACGGCTCTCCGCGAAGCGCTCCGGCGATTTCCAGCTCATCCACCCCAAACGGAGTGCTGGCTTGGGAAGCCAGCAGCGTAACCGGATCGACTCCGATGACGATGGCGCATTCCAACGGCCTGCCGGCCTCCTCCGCTTGTTTATATAAATGGTGCGTATGGCGGGGCAGCAGCAGGGCTCCCAGTTTGTCTTTTCCCGATACCTGCAAACGATGAATGGATACGTTCTGTTTGCGTGTAACCGGATCCCGCACAATAAACAATCCGGCCGTAATGTAATTTCCCGAATCCTTCTCATGATGAACCGGAATCGGCAGCATTTTCATTAAATCGATATGTTTCCTTATAATATTCTCTTTGACGGGAGCTTCCGAGTGATCCACCGGTCTGCAAGGAAGAGGAGAGGAAACGGCCTGGGTAAACTTCGGAATAACTCCGTTGAGATCGGTTTCCAACGCTTCCGCAAAATCCTCCCTTGTAGAACAGATGCCCGATACAACCGGAATCGTATAATCCTCTACGTATGAGAAATACACAGCTTTCAATCCGTCAAGCTTTTTGGCAACAGCCGCTGCTTCATACTGCAGGCTGACTTTTTTATCTATGACCGCCAAACGGTCTTTGGATTCCAAATACTCAAGCCATGTGCGAAACGTCTTGGCCCTCATAAAGAACGATTCCTCCCCTGCTTGATGTTTCCTTACGACTTACACTGCAGCAGGCTTGCCGAATATATCCTTCAGACGGCGTTCGAACATTCGGGTTAACCGCTCACGACCGCGGACTTCAGGCGGTGTAGGATATTCCCGCCCGTTGACCACGATCGGCTGATCATAACGGATCAGAATGTACGGAAGAAAATCGTCGTACAATGCGCGAATACGCTTGGCATGAACGGGATTGCGGGCGAACAGCTTTAACATGCGGAGTCCGAAGCCGACATGCCGGCCCTCATCTTCCTTAATGCGGGCGAATCCTTCCGCCAGTCCCGGAAACAGCCCTTTGCTTCCATATACCGCTTCAAACACTTCATATCCGGTCATGGCCTGAACGCCTTCAATGATCCCTTGATAATGGGTCAGCCCTTCGACCAAAGCCGCCTCACGGTCCTCCGGTTCCTGCTCAAGAGCCGCCAGCATCAATTTCACCCGATCATCGAGCTTTTGCTGAACAATGTTTTTCACGCCGTGAATTCGTTCCTGACCAAATACCTCTTTGAAATAACGCATGAAAAACTCCGTATGCTTAAATTCCTCAAGCAGCTGGGTGCTTAAAAAAGCCTGCTGCTCGGTGGAGGAGCCGAGCATAATCCACGGACAGAACTTTAAGGCCACGTTTTCCTCCGCATCCAGGAAACCTGTGCAAAAATGAATCAGATAGCCTTGAAGATCCGGATCAAGAGACTCAAAATCAGCTTTGTCCCGGCTCAGATCGATGGCGGCCGGGTCCCAGGTGCCAAAGCGGATCGCTTTGCGGTACAAATCCCACGCCACCTCATCCGTTGACCGGTCAAGGCTTGGGATGAGCTCCTCGCTTTCGGCTTGCATTCCGTTTTGACTCATGATCAACTGCCCCCCTATATTGGTTATTAGCCAAACTAGAATATGCGTTGTAAAAGCTCCAGTACTTCCGATTCCGTCGGAGTTCGAGGATTAAACTTCATCATTCCGCTTTTGAATGAATCTTTGGCGATATCCGTGAGCTTCTCTTCCGTTACTCCGACCTCTCGAAGCTGGGTAGGCAGCCCGATATCCCGTACCATATGAGCCACAGCCGATGCGGCCCCTTCTACTTTGGAACCTGTACCATTGGATATGCTGGACATCAGCTGGGCAATCGTCGCCGCCTTTTCCGGACGGACGAAGGCGTTAAATTCAACTACGGAAGGAAGCAGCAGTCCGATCGCGATCCCGTGCGGAACGTGACAGTGTCCGGACAGAGCGCTGCCTATCGCATGGGCCAAGCCCAAAAATCCGTTATTGAAGGCCATGCCGGCGAGCAAGCTCCCATGGGACATTCCGATGCGGGCCTCGATGTCGGATCCCTCATGTACCGCGCGACGCAGATTGGCATTGACGGCGGCAATCGCCCGCATCGCCAGCGCATCGGAGGCCGGACGGGCCCTTACGGAAAAGAAGGTTTCGATCCCGTGCGCCAAAGCATCGATACCTGAAGCCGCCGTCATCCTTGCAGGAAGATTCATCGTGAGCTCCGGATCAACCAAAGCAATCGTCGGAGCCATATGCTGGCTGGTTACGGTCACTTTCACATTGTTATGCCAATCCGAGTACACGCCAAAGATGGTCACTTCACTTCCCGTACCGGAAGTGGTCGGCACGGCAATCAGAGGGACTTGGCTCACAGAAGGGATACGATTTACACCGGCATAATCGCCGATGCTTCCTCCGTTGGCCGCAACCACGCGGAGCCCTTTGGCGGCATCAATCGCGCTTCCCCCGCCGACGGCAACGATGCAATCATACGGTTGGGTCCTGAACGCCTCAGCCCCGCGGTTAATCGTCTCCAGACTGGGATCGGGCTCGACATCCGTATAGATATCGTACGTCATGCCGGCTGACCGCAGCGATTCCGTCATAGCGGTAAGCAGGCCTGCCGACTCTACCCCTTTGTCGCTGACCACAAATACTTTTCTTACCCCGAGCTGCAGTAATCTTTCTCCAAGACGCGCCGCCTTGCCGTATCCGAACTCAATTAAAGTCGGAAGATGAAACGAGAATTCAAATTCCTTCGGTTCGACTGCCAGCTTTCCGATCACCGTTGTCCTGCCTCCTTTCGCAATCCATTGGTTTAGTCCATTTCAAAATGAATATGCTTGGTTTCGCAGTATTCCATCAACCCGTCAACGCCCCGCGTCCGCCCTAAGCCGCTTTGCTTGTAGCCTCCGAATTCCGCCTCGGGAAAGTTCTTGTTGTAGGTGTTGACCCACACGGTTCCGGCCTGAATTCCGCGTGACATCCGCATCGCCCGGTTCAAGCTCGACGTCCACACCCCGGCTGACAATCCAAAATCGGTATCATTGGCCATGGCAAGAGCTTCCTCATCATCGGAAAAGGTTTGTACCGCGAGAACCGGACCGAAAATTTCTTCCCGGACGACACGGCAGCTTGATGGAAGATCGTCAATGATCGTAGGGGCGTAGAAATAACCTTTATCGTAATCTCCACCCGTTAATCGGTAGCCGCCTGTAATGATTTTTCCTTCCCGGCGCCCGATTTCACAGTACTCGTTCACTAAATCAAGCTGACTTTGCGAAACTAAAGGACCCATATCCGTAGCTTCCATCAGCCCGTTACCGACCGAGAGCTTCTCGGTATAGCTTTTCAAGCGGGA
The DNA here is from genome assembly GCF_057814255.1 of Paenibacillus sp. F024. Lineage (NCBI taxonomy): Bacteria > Bacillati > Bacillota > Bacilli > Caryophanales > Paenibacillaceae > Paenibacillus > Paenibacillus sp. F024. The sequence continues at coordinate 204,023 of NZ_JBVASZ010000003.1, read as the reverse complement.
TAGCACCTCATCCTTAATCGATTCTTGAACCAACAGTCTGGAACCGGCCATACAGATCTGTCCGGCGGAAATAAAAATGGAACGTCCGATCAGCGGTATCGCTTTATCCAGGTTGGCATCCTCAAACACAACATTCGGCGATTTGCCTCCAAGCTCCAAAGCCAGTTTTTTGATGTTGCTTGTGGCCAGCTCCATGATCGTCTTCCCGGTAGAGGTATCTCCCGTAAAGCTGATCATATCTATTTTTTTACTTGATCCCATGGCAGCGCCGATCGATTGTCCGGGGCCCGTCACAATACTGACAATGCCTTTGGGGAAATGCGGTACCCGATCAATCAGCTTAAAAATTTCGACGGAGATGATCGGCGTAAGACTCGCCGGTTTGACAATGACCCCGTTACCTGCCGCCAACGCGGGAGCCAGCTCCCGAATCATCAGCAGCGCCGGCCAGTTCCAGGGCGAAATAATCCCTACGACGCCGATAGGCTCTTTGGCTATCACGCCGAAATTCGAAGGCTCAAGCTGTACCGAGCGACCGAATACGGTACGGGCAGCGCCCGCAAAATATTTCAACGTATCCACGCACCCCGTAAGCTCCACACGGGACTCGCGGATCGGTTTGCCCTGTTCCATCGTCATCAGCCGGGCCAAATGCTCCAGATTGCTTTCGATTTGCTGCGCCAAGCCTAATAAAGCTTCATAACGGCGCTTCGGATTCATTCCCCAGTCACTTGTGCGGTAGGCCTCGTAAACGGAATCGATGGATTGCAGGATATCGGCTTCCGTTGATTTCTGCGCATAGCCGACCAGTTCACCGGTAGCCGGATTTCGCGATTCCAGCCTTTCCCGTGATGCGGATTCCGTCCATTCGCCACCGACATAATTATAATAAACAGCCGGCTTCTGTTCGGTTAAAGAAGACATGCTCTCCCTCCCACGGTATGGATTTTTATGCTGCAGATCCGTTTACTTGAATTCTCCCTTGGTTTCCGGTATGATTACGCTTCCAATCAGATAGATAATAAAAATGCCTATGGTAAAATAGCCAAGCATAGCAGGAATGTTTTCTGTTGTTCCGCTGGATAATTGTACGAAGGTCGGCATAATGCCTCCAACCGCAAACCCCATATTCCAGGAAAGTCCGGTACCTGTAGACCGTATGGCTGTAGGAAAGCGCTCGTTCAGGAAGATGAGGACCGGCGCATAGGCGGCATTGCCCAGGAAAGCCAGCGCCCAGACACAGGCTGTAATCGAAGAAATGCTGGTCGAGCTTGCCAGTTGGTTGTAAAGAATAGGCAGTGCCACAAGATTGATTGTGCCAATGATCAAAAACACCTTTTTGCGTCCGATATAATCACTGAGGGCGCCGAATAATACAGCGGATATAATCGCGGTCACGCTGGCACCCATGAGGATCATCGATGCGGTTTCAGCCGGTATCTTATTGATTATCTTGAGGAAAGTAGGAAGGTAGCCACTGGTTAAGTAGTATGCTGTCCCGCCACCTGCTACTATCATCACATTCACAAGCAGAATGGAACGGTAGTCACGAGAAAATACAACGCGGGAAGGTGTTTTTTGAGGCTTGGCATCCCCTTGTGCCTGCTTAAGCTGTTCAAAATAGGGGGATTCCTCCAGCGATTTGAAAATAAACAGGCCAAGGATGGAACTGAGAATTCCCGTAAAGAACATAACCCGCCAGCCCCATTCACTGAAGGCCTCTCCCGGAAATATGGCCGATACGATAAAGTACACAATGGAAGCCAGCAGCGCGCCCAGACCGGCTCCGCCGCCTCCGATCAGACCTGACATGAAGCCGCGATACTTGGGTGGAACCGACTCCGTACCGATCGTATGCGTGGATGCAACGACACCGCCGACAAAAATACCCTGCACCAAACGCAGAATGATGAACAGTACCGCTGCAAAAATCCCGATTTGCGAAACGGTAGGCAAAGCTCCGAACAATGCGGTCGAAATACCGACACCGGTTACGGCGATAGTCATGGCCCGCTTTCTGCCGGTTCTGTCCGCCAGGTTGCCGAAAATAGCTGAACCGAGCGGCCTCATGATCAAAGTTATCGCAAAAGAAGCATAGACGGCGGCCAAAGAAAGTGTCGGTATACTCGTCGGGAAGAACAATCTTCCGATCTCAGGCGCCACAAAGAGCAGGATAAACAAATCAAACAAATCCAACGACCAGCCTAAAAGAGAAGCTAATGAAGCGTTAATCATTTGGCGACGGCTAACCGTAACCTTCGGCGCATTGATGTTGGTATTTTCCTGAGTAACGAGCGACATCTTTTTTCCCTCCGATATTGGGTATATGATACATGCCATCCCTTAAGCCTTGGGGGCAGGAATTCGCCCCCGGCAGGCTTCAAGACCTTACTTTCCGGTGAATTTCGGTTTTCTTTTACTGTAGAACGCATCCACGCCTTCTTTAAAATCCCCCGTGCTTCTAAGCATTCCGTAAGCATATCCTTCGATCTCCAGGCCGCTGCTGAGCGGACCCTCCTGAGAAGCGTTAAGCACCTTTTTCAATGTGCTGAGCGCCAACGGAGAGAACTCCAGCAGCTCATCCACCAGGCTTTGCACCGCAGCCTCCAGCTCTTCCTGCGGCGATACCGAGGTGAGAAGTCCCCATTGGTAAGCCTCTGCTGCAGGGATTCGGCGTGCGCGCATAATCATGTCTTTGGCCCGGCCCAGTCCTGCGATTCTTGCGATTCGCTGCGTACCGCCGCTTCCCGGAATCATTCCCAATCTAAGCTCCGGCAAGGCCAACTGCGTCGTTTCCGATGCAACCCGGAAATCACAAGCCATCGCGATCTCGAGTCCTACGCCAAACGTATAGCCCTGAAGCTGGGCGATAACCGGTTTAGGAGAACGTTCCGGAGCCGCCACGTTCTTGTGCAGTACAGAAAGCTCCTCCGGGGACCGCTCCATAAACTCGGCGATATTGCCTCCGGAAGTAAACGCCTTGTCTCCCTCGCCTTTGATAATAATGACCCGTACTTCGTCATCCTTGTTTAACTGCTCAAAGATTTGGTTCAAATGGGATCGTGCAATGTAGCTGAGCGTATTCATTTTTTCGGGACGATCCAGAATGATGGTTGCCGTCTTGCGCTCCTGATTTTTTTCCACACGGATGTGATCCCACTCGATTTGTCCTAGTTTCTGCTGTTCCATTTATGATGCACTCTCCTTTTTTAAATATAGTTCTTCATATTCCCCGCTTCTCAGCTTCCGGCGCAATATTTTCCCGACGGGGCTCTTCGGTATGGCGGAGACCAATACATACTTTCTCGGGCGCTTAAAGTTGGATAATTCATTGCTCTCTTTACAGTAATCGTCGAGCTCCTCCACCGTCAGAGAAGGATCCTTGGGTACGACGAAAGCGGTAACAATTTCTCCAAACCGCGGATCCGGCAGCCCCGCTACAGCCACTTCAGCGACCTTAGAATGCTTCGCAATGACATCCTCCACCTCCAGCGGATGAATATTCTCACCGCCGGATATGATCGTATCGTCCAGACGTCCAAGCACAAACAGATCGCCGTCTTCGTCGAGCATTCCCATATCGCCCGTGAAATACCATCCGTCGCGGATTGACTTCTTGTTGGCATCAGGGCGATTCCAGTACCCCTGGAACGCTTCACTCGTTCTTAAATCGACGATAATTTCCCCGGGCTCACCGTAGGGAACGATATCGTTAGGCGTGGAGTTGCCTTCCGGATCGGGAACGACGACGCGCAGATTTTGATGAAATCCGGCCTTTCCCGCACATCCCGCTTTTTTGTTCAAATAATTGCAATACGAGAATGTGTAAACCTCGGAGGAGCCGTAATGATTAACAAAGACCTCCGGCTTCAGCTTGTTAAAAATTTCCTGGGTCAGGACTTCGGTCATTGCCGCACCGGCGTAGCCGACTTTCTTCAACGAAGAAAGATTATAATTTTGAAAGTCGTTATGGTATACTACATCATGGAATATGGTTGGTACCAGATACACACAGCTGATTTTTTCCTTTTCGATCAGCTCGAGAACAGCTAGCGGGCTGTAATCCGGTATCATCGCCATCTTTCCGTTCAGGAAAGCCATCGATAGGAGGGAACGCATGCCCATGGTATGGTACAAGGGCATGACGCCTATGGTGCTTTCCTGTTCTTCATATCGGTTTTGAATAATATGAGCGATTGCAGCCGTGTACTCATTCTTGTGGCTGCGCGGAACTCCCTTGGGACGCCCGGTCGTGCCTGACGTATAGAGCATGAGACAGATGTCTTCATCATGAATTTTCGGCTGTACCGGTTTTCCCGATCCCTTATCCCTAAGTTCTTCATACGTAACATCGGCGCCCTGCGCACCCTGCACGCCGATTTTCTTAACGTTCAGTTCCTTGACCGCTTCCAATACCGCTTTTTCGCTTATCGGTTCATAGATAACGGCTTTGGCATCCGCATCCTGCACACAGTACTTGATTTCCTCCTGGGAAAGGCGGAAATTGATCGGAGTAAAGATGGCTCCAAGCTTTTGTACTGCCCAATACAACGTCACCATCTCGAACCGGTTTTTCAGAACAAGGACGACCCGGTCGCCCTGTTCTACCCCCATGTCTTGCAAAGCGGAGGCTACCTTATTGATTTCCACATTGATTTCCTTATAGGTAAAGCGGATATCCCCCTGCATCAGGGCTTCGAACTGAGGATGCCTCTCCACCGCAAATTCAAACAGTGTCCCCAGATTCATTGACGCTTCCACCGTCCTTTCGTCTGACTGCCTCTTTCTCGATTGCTTCAATAATTCCCTTATATCCGGTACACCGGCATAAATGGCCTGACAGCATTTCCTTAATCTCATCTGTTGTCGGGTCGGAATGAGAACCCAGGAATTCGACAGACGACATGAGGATGCCAGGGGTACAAAAACCGCACTGCAGCGCGTGGCATTCAGAGAATGCCTCCTGCAAAGGAGTGGGCTGGCCGTCTTTAGCCAAGCCTTCCACGGTCGTAATCTCCGTGCCTTCCGCTTGGACGGCAAACATCAGACAGCTTCGGACCGCAGACCCGTTAACTAGAACGGTACATGCTCCGCAGACACCATGCTCGCAGCCGATATGCGTCCCGGTTAAGCCGCAATCCTCCCGCAGGAAGTCGCTCAGCAGCTTTCGAGGCTCCACCCGCTCTGCATAGGTCTTGCCGTTAATGTTTACGCGGACCTCTATCGTCTCGTTAGCGGACGCTTGAATCATGCGTCTCCCCCCTTTCCGATGGCTCGGTGATAAGCGGCCCTCATGGCCTTCTTGGCAAACACACCCGCTAAATGGAGTCTATACTCCCGGGATGCGTGCAAATCGCCCTCCGGATCGACCTGTGCCGATGCCGCAGCTCCCGCTTCTTCCAATAAAGCTTCTGTCAATTTCTCTCCTATGAGGAGCTCCGTCGCCTCTTCCGCCAATAACGGAACGGCATCCACTCCACCCAATGCAAGCCGTGCGGCTGTGATTCGTCCCTCGGCATCGGTGTCGATGACACAGGCGGCCGCCACTAAGGCGAAGTCGCCGTGCCTCCGGCTGTACTCCTGAAACGAGTATCCCTTAGGCATCCCGTTCAGCGGGATTTTCACTTCCGTAAGCAGCTCGCCGGGCATAATGTCGGTGGTCAGATAAGTGATGAAAAACTCGCGCAGCTCCACCTCCCTGATATCATCGGCGCTTTGGATCACGGCCCTTGCGTCCAGCGCCAGCAGCGACAAAGGAAGCTCGGCCGTCGGATCCGCATGGACCACGCTGCCGCCTACGGTACCCCGGTTACGAGTTTGCATATGGCCGATAAACGGTACCGCCTCCGATAAGAGCGGGCTTAGCTCGCGAATCAGCCCCGATTTCTCCACCTCCCGCTGCCGGGTCATGGCGCCGATTCGGATCCATTCAGCTTCCTGCCGAATGTAGCTCAGATCTTGCAATCCGTTGATATCGATCAAGCACCCCGGAGCGGACAGCCGCATATTCAAAATCGGTATAAGACTCTGTCCTCCGGCGATGAGTTTCCCATCGTCGCCGGACTGGGTCAGCAGTTCAAACGCTTCTTCCACCGTCGAGGGACGGAAGTAATCAAAGGATGCCGGTTTCATACCCTTCCCTTCCTCTCGTAGCGAGGCTTGTGTTCTGTGTTTTAGAACCGTCCCTACGCCGATTGTTTGTCATTTTCGATTTCCTTTTTCATCTTTTTGAAAAAATCGCTGATAATCAGCTTAGCGACTCCGCCCAGCATTCTTTGTCCGATCGCTGCCACTTTCCCGCCAACCTCTGCGTTATAGCTGTAGGAGAGCGTCGTTTTACCTTCGTCGACAGAAGTCAGCTGAAGCTGTCCTTCCGCATCCAGAAAGCCCGGCCCGCCTTCCCCATGCACTACCAATTTGTAGCTGGCAGGAGCCTGCACATCCATCAGCGCGATCGTCGCATCATATTTCCCCTTTACCGCCGCAATGCCGACGGTTAGATCCGCACGATATTTGCCTTCCTCTATCAGGTCCAGCTTCTTGCAGCCCATGATGCACTCTGCCAGCACTTCCGGATCCATGAGTTTGCTCCATACTTGATCGATAGACGCATTTAAAGTAATTTCTCCACTACCGTTCATACCGGTTCCTCCTTCAATTGCTTCTTCCCTTTTTGTGCTTCCTGCATGAGCGACCATATCCGATTCGGCGACAACGGCAAGCTGTCAATCGAGATCCCCAAAGGCGAGAGCGCGTCGGCAACGGCATTGGCGATGACAACCGGGGCACTCATGGTGTTACCCTCGCCCAATCCTTTGGCCCCCAGCGGTGTTAACGGGGATGCCGTTTCGTAATGCTCAATCGTAACCTTAGGCATCTCCGTTGCCGTCGGACACAAGTAATCCATAAAGCTGCCTGTAAGAAAATGTCCGTTTCGGTCATATGCCAATTCTTCATATAATGCTCCGCCAAGCCCGTGAGCCAGCCCCCCCATAATTTGTCCGTCGACAATGAGTGGATTCAGCAGCTTACCCGCATCATGAACCGTCATATAATCAAGGATCTTCACTTCTCCCGTTTCCGCATCGACCTCGACGGTGACCGCATCAGCCACAAAACCGTAGGTGGCAGAACCGTTAACCAGATCGTTCTCATCCGGAGGAAGAGCCGTCGGAATAGAGTAGAAAGCGGTCTCATGTATCCCGGGCTCCAGCCCGGCCGGCAATCCCTGCGGGTTCCAATGGGCCGAGCCGATAAGTCTTTTCAATGAAATTTGCTGCTGCGGATCGTCCAGGACAACCACTTTTCCGTTCTGAATATCCAGTTCCTCTACCGGCTTGTTCATCTGATCGGCCGCAATAGCAAGCAATTTTTGGCGAACCTTTCCAGCCGCCTGATACACTGCGCTCGAACCAATTGGGGCAAAACGGCTGGAATAGCTCCCCGATGCCACCGACCATGGACTCGTTAAGGTATCCATCTCGGCGATGACCCGAACCGTCCGTGGATCTACCCCCAGCACTTCCCCAACGATTTGTGCCGCAACCGTCTCATGGCCTTGGCCCGTTGGAGCCGTACTGATGCGAACGGATATTCCCCCCGCTGGATCAATCGACACGGTAGCTCCTTCGGCACATCCCGATTTGGGCAGCGACTTCGCCCGCTGCTCCGGAGTAAGAGCAATGGTAATATATCCCATATTTGATCCGGATGGCTCTACGATACAAGCCAATCCTATCCCCAGATATTTGCCCTCCTGCCGGGCTTTCGCCTGACGCTCCCGAAACCGCCCGTAACCGACGCCCTCAAGCGCTTTTTCAAAAGCCGCAACATAATCACCGCTGTCGTATATGCCGCCGGAAGCGGTATGATATGGGAATTCCTCCGTTGGAATCAGATTCCGCCGGATGACATCCGCAGGATCCATTCCAAGCTTCTCGGCAACCATATGCATGACCCGCTCCAGCGGAAAATACAGCTGCTGACCGCCATATCCCCGAATCAGACCCGTAGGGCACTTGTTGGTCATCACGGCGATCGTTTCCATAAACAAGTTTTGAATCCGGTACGCTCCGGTGCTGTTGGAGTGCGTACGATACAAACAAGCGGGCTCGGGAGCACGGATATAACCGCCTACGTTATCGACCATTTTCATCTTCAAGCCTGTCACGGTTCCGTCCTTTCGCACCGCCGCCTCAATCCAGGTCACCCTATCGGTTCCGCTGGAGCTTGCCATCAGGTGCTCCTGACGGTCTTCAATCCATTTGACCGGCAGCCCGAGCTTTTTGGAGACTACTCCCATCAAGACCATATAAGGGAAAACCCCCGACTTGATGCCGTAGCTCCCTCCCACATCCTTAGGAATGATGATCCGGAGATGATTGCTCGGCATTTGCAGCGCGGCCGCCATCACTGATTGCAGCGTGAAGGGCCCATGAAAATTGGACCATATCGTCAGGTGATTGCCGCTCGGCTCGTAATGGGCGATCACCCCATAGGTTTCTACCGGAGTGGCGCTGTATTTCGGATAAAAAAACTTATGCTTGATGACCATATCCGCTTCAGCGAAGGCCTGATTCACATCGCCGTAATCGAAAGTTCGATGATTGGCAATGTTGGAGCCGACCTCGTCATGAAGCAGCGTGGCATCCTCTTTCAACGCTTCTTCAATATCCACTACGGCTTGCAGAGGTTCATATTCGACTTCAATCGCCTCAAGCGCATCCTCCGCCAAATACCGGTTTTTGGCTACGACAACAGCGACAGGCTCTCCTACAAACCGCACTTTCTCGACCGCCAGCGAATAGTACTTTACCGGCACGGTAACCCCTACGGGAAACGGCGCTGTCATCGCTGCAATATCCCTGCCGGTAACAATCCCTTTCACCCCCGGCATTTGCGCCGCCTTTTCCGTGCGAATCGCCTTGATTCTTGCATGGGGATAAGGACTGCGCAATATCGCCGCATGATGAATGTTTGGAAGCGGATTCATATCTTCAATGTAAGTGCCATGCCCCGAAGTAAGCCTGGCATCTTCTACCCGGGACATCGGCTGGCCGATTCGATTGTGTTTCATCGATCGAAGCCTCCCTTCTCCTTAAGTCGCTCATAATCTTCATATACATCGATATCTTCCGGCTCGGATGCCGGCACATGAACCAATCGCCGTACTTCCGCATATTTCTTGATCAGCTCCCGGCCGCCTTGATCACCGGTAATCTGCTGCAATTCATCGAATACGGTACGGCTGAACAAAACAGGGTGACCCGGCTTGCCCTGGTACGCGGCCTGGACAATCGGTGCTCCGCTTTTCTCGTAATCCAGCAGCACCTGCTCGACGACGAACGGATCGATTCCCGGCTGGTCCGCCAAAAGAACACATCCGGCATCCGCCGACAACCGTGTTAGGTAATCCATCGCCAATCGGAGGGAAGAGCTCATTCCCCGATCAGCCTCAGAATTAGACAGGACAACCAAGGGCAAATCTTCGATGGCTTCCGCTAATTCGGGAAATTCGGCATTCACGACAACCGCGACTCCGGCGGCTTTGATTCGCAGCGCTTTTTGGGCCACATACCGGAGCATCGGCTCTTCCCCTATCGGGAGAAGCAGCTTCCGCGTCCCCATACGTCTGGAGTAGCCCGCGGCAAGGAGGACTACCCATACCGACGGCTTCATAAATTCACCACTAGAAGCCCGTCGGCAGCCTGCCGTTCATGCAAGGGTTCCTTACGCAGCCGAAGGGATTGGCCGTCGCGTGCGTTCTTGCGACACACCAGCTCGGAGAGAATGCTTAAAGCGATCTCCTCCGGCGAATCCGCTCCGATATCCAATCCGACCGGAGAATGGAGCTTTTGCAGCTCCTCTTCGTTGAATTCTCCTCGCTCCGAGCGAATCTCATCCAGCATGCTTTGGATCCGATGGCGGGAACCCAAAACCCCCAAATAGGAAATGACTTCGGGGAGCAGCGATTGGACCAGCATGCGGTCCAGCTCATAGTTGTGCGTCATCACGACGACAAAAGCATCGTTTGTCACAGACATTTGCGAATATTGATTTCTGGAGGTCAGCATACGCTCATCCGCTTGCGCAAAATGCTGCTGATCGAGAAATTCCTGACGGTGGTCCGCTACGGTTACATGCCAGTGAAGTCTCTTGGCCCCCTCCACCAGCGGAACGGCATCCGAGCCGGCACCAAATATAACTAATCTAGGTCTTGGTTTTACGCTTTCCACAAACAGCTTTACACCCACGCCGTTCACCGTATTGTTCGAAAGCCCGGACGATAAATGAAGAGGGGCACCCCATTCCGTTTCCCTGCGATGGAATGTCAGGTAAGAGCCCACCGGAATTTGTGCCGGATCTTTCGATTCCAGCACAAGACCTGATATATATTCTTGAAGAGAGGACATTCGCTTTTCAAACGCCTGGATCTGCTCCTGCGCTTGTTTCGGATCATGCAAGGGGTCAAAAGGCTGAAGCCAAATCGTTAACGCACCGTTGCAGCCCACTCCCAAACCCCAGAACAGATCTCCTTCCAGCCTAAAATCATAACGGATCTCCCGGGGAACGCCCGCGTCGAGCACCTGCCGCGCGTACTCAAGCAGTTCCCCTTCCACACAGCCGCCGCTGATCGTTCCGATCACACTGCCGCTTTCCAGGACGAGACATCTTGCTCCTTCCCGCCGGTATGCCGCACCATCCACATCCACGATCGTCGCTAACACGGCTCGTTCCTTGTTGATCCAACACTGCTGCAGCGCTTTCAAAATCTCGACCATGTGTCTTTTCACCTCGCTTGTTGTCACTCTCAAGTTCGTACCTTTAGTATAAAAAAGATCAGGCGGGAATGGTTTCGTGATTGTTTCAACCTTATTTTAAAAATTATGCTATTTGTTCATTAAATTGGAAAACAGATTGCGATACTCGGTAGGCGTCTTCCCTTCTAGCCGCTTAAAGGTTGTGGCAAAATAACCGGCATTCGCGAATCCGGTATTATTCGCTATCACCTCAATAGGCAGAGAGGTCATCTTAATGAGCCGCTTCGATTGTTCCACCCTGTATTTGGTCAGGTATTCAATAAACGTAACGCCCATTTCCGCTTTAAACAAACGGCTGAAATGAGAAGCGCTGAGATACACCCAATCGGCCACTTCGTTTAAGGTAATCGGTTCGTAGAAATGACTGTGAATATATCGGATTACGCTTTGAATCGGATTTGCCAAATCCATCTCAACCGATTTGGAGGAGGAAGAAGGGCTGCCCAAATAATTGGTTTCCATCATCAAGCCCGGAAGCAGAAGACCGTCTAAAGCCGTAATCAGCTCCGTCTCGGTAAGCGGTTTCAGAAAATATTTGGAAAAGCCCGAATTCATGGCCGTTTGTACGGTTTCGAACATTTTCAAATGCGTCGCTACAATAATCGACACCTTTGGATTCATTTCCAGTATCTTTTTCCCCAGCTTGATCCCGTCCATATCAGGCAGCGACAAATCGAGAATTACGATATTCGGTTGATTTTGCTTTAACAGAAACAACCCCCGCTCGGCGGAACCTGCTTCGTAAACAGAGAGGTAGTTGTACTGGCTTTCTTCAATGATCATACGAATGGCTTGGCGGCTTTCTGCTTCATCATCTATCATCAGCAGTCCAGTCAAGATCGTCCCCTCCCGCCTTATGATTCCGTGATCGATAAATGTTCTTTCCGCAATTCACGTCGCAGTGTTTTGCCCGAGGGGCTTTTGGGAAGCTCGTTGATAAAAACATATTTCCGCGGCCGTTTGAAATTGGAGAGCTTAGGATGCTGCTTGCAGAATTGGTCCAATTCCTGGACCGTGAGACTGCTGTCTTTGGGTACGATGAAGGCGGCTACAATCTGTCCCCACCGTTCATCCTCTTCGCCCATGACGACGGCCTCCGATACCTTAGGGTGCTGAAGCAAAACCTCTTCCACCTCTGCAGGAGCAATGTTTTCTCCCGCGGAAATCACCATTTCATCCACTCTGCCGACGACATACAGATCTCCGTCTTCATCCAAGTATCCCAAATCTCCTGTATAGTACCAATGGTTCCGGATCGCATTTCTTGTCGCATCCGGTCGGTTCCAATACCCTTTAAAAGCTTCGATCGATTCGGCCTGAACTGTGATTTCTCCGATTTCTCCCGGCTTAACGATGCCGTCGGAAGAGGAGGATTGGGAGCTGTCGGTTGGAACTAAGCGGATTTTTTGATGGATACCCGGCCTTCCGGCGCATCCCGGCTTTTTGTCCAGGTTTGAACAGGTAGTGAAGGTATAGATTTCCGTACTTCCATAATGATTGATAAAGTGATTCGGCTTCAGCATTTCAATACATTTTTTGGTTAGCGCCGCGGACATCGGAGCGCCTGCATAGCCGATTTTCTTGAGAGAGGACAGATCAAAATCTGAAAAACGCGGGTCATTCAGCAATTCAAGGTACATGGTCGGATACATATAAAGACAGCTGATTTTTTCTTCAGCCAGAAGCGCAAGAGCTTTTCGGACGTCGAAATCCGGGGCTAGAACATATTTGCCGTTCAGAACGCACATGGATAGTAGAGAACGTATTCCCATCGTGTGGTATAAAGGCATGGCCCCGAGCGTGCTGTCAAAAATTTCATAGCGGTTTTGAATGATGTGCGCCATAGTGGAGGCGTATTCATTTTTGTGAAATCTTGGGACTCCCTTAGGCACCCCGGTCGTTCCTGAAGTGTACAGCATGACGGCGATATCGTCGCTGTCATGGGAAGACCCGGTAAAGTCACCGATACCTCTGGAAATCAAATCCTGATAGGAAAGATCGCCTTTATCCGGATCGAGACTGATGAGAATAGGCCGTTCATTAAATTTGGCGCTTAGAACGGAACGTTGACTGAATTTTTCATATACTACGATTTTAGGTTCCGCATCATTGATGCAGTATTGCGTATCCTCGGGAGAAAGGCGCAGGTTAATCGGCGTAAAGATCGCACCCAGCTTTTGTACGGCCCAAAACAGGCAAACCGTCTCCAGCCGGTTTTTGAGCAGCACCATCACCCGGTCTCTTTTGACGACTCCCAGTTTTTGAAGAGAAAATGCCAGCCGGTTTACTTCTTCGTTCAATTCCCGGAAGGTCAATACTTTATGGTCCTGCACAAGAGCGATTTTGTTCGGATATCTCTCAATGGCATAATCAAACACGGTTCCCAAATCCATTGTGACCGACTCCCCAATCGTTTGTTATGTTCTATTGTACAATGATGCCGACGCTGCCATTTTTGTTTTTTTGATATTCGTTCTTTTAGAAACTGATCACATTTCTCCTTTCTGTCATAAAAGATTCGTTAATGACTGTCAAAATCCTTTTACGCCGGCCCGCGTACTTGGCTGCTGCAAGCAGACAATTCAATCCATCGCTAACCATTGCACCCCATCCTGCGATATATTATGGTAAAATACAACTTATATCACACAAAAAGGTGGATTAGCTTGCGCTTATTTCATTCTCCGATTTCTTTGACGCCAGAGGAGAGCTTGCTGTTTACAAAATCGCATCTTCTTCACGTACTGGATCGAATCAGAATCGTATCTGTCATTCTGATTCTTTTTTATCCTTATTATTTTTATACCGATTTTGTCATGCTAAAAGATCTGGAGCATTCAGCCTTTCGATATACGCTTATTGCCATACACTTAGCCGGCCTCCTGATGTCCATCCTATTCCTGTATGTATACAGAATCCATAAATATAAAAACTCGTTTGCACACTCCATCTGGCCAACGTTGCTTGTAAACAGTTATGCCGCCTTGTATATCTTCATGGGCGTTCTTGCTTCCATTAACAGCCAAAGGTTGACGGGAAATGTGGACGCCTACATCATTATCGTGATTAGCGTTGCCGTGATCCTTCCGTTAAAACCGCGGAATTTCTTCATGATCCTCTTGCTCAATCACATCGTTTTCCTGGTTCTGCTTTCCCTGGTCAGCCAAGATGAATATACGTTTCTGATGAAGCAAATGAATACAACGGCAACGGCCGTCATCGCTTTTTTTATTGCTTATGCTTTTTATAATTACAAAAAATCGGATTTTATCCAGCATCTGAAATTGAAAGAGAATGAGGAGCGTTTCCGGAAGCTGTTTACGGTCAACCCTTTCCCTCTGGTTCTCTCCCGAATAAAAGATCATTCCATCGTTCTGATCAATCCGAAAGCTGTAGAATTTTTTCAGGTCTCCCCCGGCCAAATGGATAAGCTTAATGCAGCGGTGACCTATCCAAAAGGGGAGGGAAAAAAAATTCTCATTCAGAAGCTGCTCCATACGGGCAGCATAAATAACTATGTTTGCGAATTGAATGTGCCCCCTCACAGGAACAAATGGGCTATGATTAACTATGAGATCATGGACTACGAAAACGAAAAATGCATTCTGGCAGGCATAACCGATATTACGGAGCTAAAAAAAATGGAGGACGAGCTTACAAAACAGGCTTCCATCGATGCGCTGACCGGGGTGATGAACAGAAGACACGGAATGAATCTGCTGCATGACGAGCTGCTAAACGCTCAAACGCGGGGAACCGGATTTATTGTCTGCTTTGTAGACATCAACAATCTGAAGATAGTAAATGATCAATACGGCCATGCCGAAGGAGATCACTTGATCATTACGGCAAGTCAGGTCTTAAAAAGCAGCCTGGAGGGCGAAGATTTTCTTTTCCGGTACGGCGGTGACGAATTTATTATTGTTTTCCATAAACAACTTGCCGAGGTCTGCAGCATATGGGAACAAATACACAAAGATTTGAACCATATCCATCAATTGAATAGTAAGCCGTATACCGTTTCAGTCAGCTATGGCTTATTCTCTTTTCAGGCGGGCATGACCGTGACGGTGGATGAAATGATCGAACGGGCGGATCAAGAAATGTACAAGGATAAGCGCCGCTATAAAAGCGGACTTTAAACTTTTTTATCAGCCGAAAAAGAGCCGAAGATAACCCTAAGGGACGACTCAAAAAAAGACGAGCGTTAGAACCGTTGTTTTCCAAACATTCTTACGCTCGTCTTATCCTATTATTCAAGCAAGGGGAGGCGGCAGCTGCCGGACGATTTCCTCCAAAGCTTGATCCACGTTGGACGCGCGGACCGTGATTCTTCCCCTCTCATACTTTTCCGACGCATGCTGATAGCGCGGATCATAGTAATGCAGCAGCAGGAGTCTGGCTACCACGTCAAACCTGTCGTTCTCCAGCGCGCTGCGAATTTCGGCTGCGATAGGCGTATGAATCCGTTTGGCGATATGCTCGAAAGAGCGGACGGACTCCTCCTTATGCTCTTGAGGTCTATAGTCCATTAAGATATTGGCAACTCTTTCTTCGACCGGAATTTCTATGAAGATCGTCGTTCCCTTTTCTTTGGCCTTCACAAGAAATTCGGGCAAAAAAACCTTACCCACCCGTTTGCTCTCCGCCTCAATAATAATATACGGCGCTTTCCCCAAGCGGATAAGGTTATGGACCAGCAGGGAATCAAACGATTTCTGATTGTTCGGCGACTTTCCGATATGCCCGAAAATCGAACCCCGGTGCTGCGCCATTTCCTCAAGATTAATAACGGGATATCCCCGTTGAGCTAGGCGGTTCAAAAGCTCCGTTTTGCCTGTACCGGTAAACCCGTTAATAACATAGCAGGGAGGAAGCTCCGGAAAATTGCCGAGCATTTCTACAACCCAATTGCGGTAAGCGCGAAATCCTCCGGTCAGACGAAACATCTTTAATCCCATCAGGGAAGCGACGGTGGCGGACGTTTTACTCCGCATTCCCCCTCGCCAGCAAAATACGGCTTTGCGCTTCTGTTCGGTTTGGCTGATCGCACGGATAAAACCAGGCAGCTTTTGCGATACGATCTCCAGTCCTCTGTCTTTAGCTGCTTCTACGCTCTCCTGCTTGTACAGCGTACCTACCTCCGCCCTCTCCGCATCGTCGAAAAGCGGGATGTTTATACTCCCGGGAATCGTAGACTCTGCAAATTCAGACGGCGACCGGACATCAATCAAGGAGATTTCTCCTTTACGCTGAAGCTCAAGCAGTTCCGCTACGGTCAGATCCTGAAACATATGTTGACACTCCTTTTAGATGGTCCTGTGCGATGATGTAATGTATATCGGGTTTCCCGAATCCTTAAGATGTATCTCCTTGTTCTTGGTACCGTCAGGTACAAAGCCTTCCTCCGCAGTTCGCTTTCCCGCGGCAGAACAGGCATAGGCTCCTTTCCAGCATATCACTTCAACCGCTCTCGAATCAACGCGCCCGGGGTTAACCGTTGCCTTGCAGCTTTATCAGAAATAGGTTAAAAATAAAAAAGGCCCCCGGCCTTTTGACAGCTTATTTTCTTAATGTTTTGTATGATTTAAACCTCCATCCTATCACCTGACAACATTAACATTTTCGCGCTAATTTAACGTACATCTTATTTTTGGTCTTTTTGACCAATAACCAATTCATATCTATTGACGGGACGACCAATAGTACCATAATGTACTTCAAGACGCACAATCCCGCGTTTTTCAAGAAACTCCAAATATCGTCTGGCCGTGACCCGGGAAATCCCTACTCCTACAGCCGTTTCTTCAGCTGACAGGCGTCCGCCCTGGAGCTCCATGACATTGAGCACCTGCTTAAGCGTTGTGGCATTAAGCCCCTTAGGCAAATCTTCAGACGGAACCTGCCTATAATCTACCGGCTCGGGCTTTATTCGTTCAGCACTTGCAGCTTCACCGCTGATCAGAATGTCATCCAGCTGATCCTGAGTGACTGATTCTCCGGGCCTAAGCGTCTTGCGATGTGCAAGATACCGCTCCAGCGTTTGGTGAACCCGTTGGATCTTGAACGGTTTAATGATATAATCAAACGCCCCGTTACGCATCATCGCGCGCACGGTCTCCGTATCCTTTGCTGCTGTCACGACAATCACGTCGACAGGCATCGCTGCAGAACGGATGCGCTGCAGAGTGGCTATTCCGTCAAGCGAAGGCATAAAGATGTCAAGAAAGACCAAGTCGGGCTCTAGCTGCTCGATCAGCTTAAGTCCCTCCAACCCGTTGGCTGCCATTCCTATGACTTGAAAACCGTCCACCTGCTCCACGAACTGCCGGTTCACTTCTTGAACCATTGGATCATCCTCAATCAGCAGCACCCGAACGTGCGGTTTCTCTGTGTTATTCATCGCGTAAACTTGTCCCACCTTTCATCGGAAACAGGATTTCCATCGTTGTGCCCAAACCGATCGAGGATTCACAGGTTAACTTGCCGCGGCCTTTCATTACAATATCGTTCAGTAAATACAGGCCCGTCCCTCGATTTTCCCCGCCCTTGGTAGAGAAGCCTCGCTCCAGCATACGGTCAACCGTTTCCTTCGACATCCCGCACCCGTTGTCCTCAACGGCAATGGACAACAGCTCATCATTTTGTTCGATACCGACATACACTTCTTTATGTTCGGCTTCCACATCGGCAAGCGCATCGAAAGCATTTTCGATCAGGTTGCCGAGCAGCAATACGAGATCATGGCGGTCAAGAAGCTCCGGAAAGCGCTGCAGCCTGCTGTTTGAATCCATCCTGACCTCGATGCCAAGCTCCTTGCCACGGCTGATTTTGCCCAGAAGCAGTCCGGCCACGCCGTCATCTTCGATATGCTGCTGCAGAAAGCGCGTGATCTCCTCCTGCTGCTCGGCGATTTCGAACAGGTAATTGAGCGCTTCCTGCTGCTTTCCAAGCTGAATCAATCCCGCCGCCGTATGTATCTTGTTCATGTGCTCATGATTTTGCGCGCGCAGAGCATGAACAAATTCACGTACGCCGGTCAGTTCTTCCGCCATCCTCGTCACTTCGGTCCGATCCTGAAATATCCCGATGGCTCCAACCGTTTCGCCCGCATCACGGATCGGGATTTGGTTGCTCCATAGGATCGCTCCTCCGAAATTCAGCTCTCTGCCCAGCGCATGCTGCCCCGATTCGAGTACTTCCATCAGCCCGGTTTCCGGAACGACATCACCTATGGCCTGCCCCGTGACATCGTCTCTGACGCCAAAAATGCGTTTGGCGCGTTCATTGATCATCGTAATGGCTCCGTTGCGATCGATGGCAATAACCCCCTCATGCATGGCCTGGAACGCCGCCGTACGTTCCCTAAACATGCCGGCGATTTCCTGCGGCTCAAGATTAAACATCTGCCGCTTGATATGGCGGGCCAGCAGGATCGAACCGAAAATGCCGAACAGTAGCGATATCAGAGAGGTGACGGCAAGAGGACGTTTCTCCTCACGGATCAGCTCAGCTATGCCCGGGAGCAAGCCTCCGGCCACAACCACACCGACCTGTTCATGCTCGGTGTTCATGACGGGCACAAAAGCTCTAAGACCGACACCCGCCTCGCTTCGGACCTTGGAGACATACATATGCTCGGCAAATGCAGGATCGTTCTCTTCTGCGGCGAACGTTCCGCCGATACGCTCCGATAACGGATGGGACAGTCTTCTCCGGTTCATGTCCAGTACACTGATATAATCCACATGATTCAAAATCCTGATCTTGTCCGCGACCGGAGCAATATGTGCCGCGGCATCAGGTCTATCGATGCTTTCGATCACATTCGGCAGGTTAGCGACGGTTTGGGCTGTGATCGTCAGCCGGTTTCTCAATTCATCCTCCTTAAGCCGGGTGAGGCTGCCGATCAGCACGACACCGCCGATCAGAAGGGAGAAAAGGACCAGCCCGAACGAAAGCAGCATGATTTTCCAATAGATGCGAAGCCGATTCACCGTTTCCCCGTCCTTTCGTGCGGTTTATTTTTCTATTCCATTGTGAAATAATAGGGCTGAAATAGCAATAACCCGGAGGTGGGCTCACATCAAAACGGTTGCGGGAATCGGCATCTTTCTTGTGCTTGGCTTGCTTGCCGCATATTTGATCGGTTTTCAACCCGATATGAGAGGCGAGCTGCCCTACGACGAGGAATTCACAGGCCTAAAAGACCGGATTATCATCAAATTCAGCCATGTCGTCGCCGAGAATACCCCCAAGGGACTGGCCGCGGCGCATTTTGCCCAGCTTGTCAAAGAAAAGTCGCGAGACCGGATAGAAGTTCAGGTATTCCCCAACGGCATGCTGTACACGGAAGACACCGAAATCGCCGCCCTGCAGCGCGACGATATTCAAATGATCGCTCCCTCGTTCTCTAATATGAACAGAATTGACCCCGCATGGCTCGTAATGGATCTGCCGTTCCTTTTTCGGAATCAACAGGAGGTGGATCAGGCTCTTCAAGGGGCATTGGGCGAACGGCTGCTCGCAACGCTGGATGCCAGGGGGATGAAAGGGGCCGCCTTCTGGGATAACGGCTTCCGGCAGGTTACGAATAACATACGACCGCTGCGCACGCCTGAAGACTTTCAAGGCTTGACGTTCCGAGTCCAGCCAAGCCCTGTACTGGAGCAGCAGTTTAAAGCGCTGAACGCATCGACGATTAGCACACCATTTAATGAACTTTACCGAACTCTGGAAACCGGTAAAGTCGATGGTCAGGAGAACACTGTTTCCAATATTCTAAGCAAAAGGCTGTACCAGGTCCAGCGCTATATGACCATAAGCAATCACAGTTATCTTGGCTATGTCGTCACATTTAACAAAACCTATTGGGAGAAGCTTCCTCCCGATATACAAAAGCTTCTACAGGAGGCGTTGGCGGAAACGTCGGATTGGAATCGCCGCGAAGCGCTTTTGTTCGAAAACCGGCCGCCGTCGCTTCTTCAAGATCAATCCCTTGAAATCATAACACTCTCCGAGGAGGAAAAGACGCTCTGGAGAAAACGCTTCGAGCCGTTGTATGATGAATTCGCCGCCATGATCGGAAACGACTTGATGAAGGAGATCCGTTGACCAAAAGATACTAAACAAACAATATGACCGTATTATTGTTTTAAATTGCTTTCTTT
This sequence comes from Paenibacillus sp. F024, assembly GCF_057814255.1. NCBI lineage: Bacteria > Bacillati > Bacillota > Bacilli > Caryophanales > Paenibacillaceae > Paenibacillus > Paenibacillus sp. F024. Next base: position 184,033 of record NZ_JBVASZ010000003.1, on the reverse strand, counting down.
AATACACTTGGGACACGAAAAAACGTTTTCAAAACAAGAAAGAGAGGATTGTCCCATGAAGCTCCGGATCAATCTGAGAAACCTTACCGTCCAGGTCGTTATTGCCATCATATTAGGTATCCTCCTAGGGCATTTCTTCCCCGCAACGGGCGAAAAACTGAAAGTCCTTGGAGATGTCTTTATCAAGCTAATTAAAATGGTTATTGCGCCTATTGTATTCTTTACCGTCGTTCACGGGATTGCAAACATGGGTGATATGAAAAAGGTTGGTCGCATCGGCGGGAAAGCGCTTTTATATTTCGAAATCGTAACCACGATTGCACTGGCCATCGGTCTTGCGGTCGTTAACCTGGTCAAACCGGGAGCCGGTATCGACGTATCCAAGGCGACCGGCGACATTTCCAAGTTTACAGAGAAAGCAGCGGAACAAGCCAATCACGGCTTTGTCGACTTTCTTGTCGCCATCGTACCCGATAATGTCGTGGCTGCTATGGCCGGCGGCGATCTGCTGCCGATTCTGTTCTTTGCAATCTTCTTCGGTTTGTCTTTGACGGCTATGGGCGAAAAGGCCAAGCCTGTAATCGATTTGTTCGATAAGCTTTCACATGCCTTTTTCGGTGTCGTGAACATAATCATGAAAGTGTCCCCGATTGCCGCCTTCGGCGCCATGTCGTATACGATCGGTAAATTCGGGATTGGGTCGCTTACTTCTTTAGGAAAGCTAATGGGTTCAGTATATATCACGATGGCCGTCTTCATTATTGTCGTTCTCGGAGCGATCACAAAAGCATACGGCTTCAGCATATTCAAATTTATCGCTTATATTAAAGAGGAAATCATGCTGGTGCTCGGTACTTCCTCCTCGGAGTCGGCACTGCCGCGCATGATGGATAAGCTTGAGAAATACGGCTGCTCCAAGTCGGTCGTCGGACTGGTCGTTCCCACCGGCTACTCGTTCAATCTGGACGGTACGGCCATCTACCTATCTATGGCAGCCATGTTTGTAGCCCAGGCATCCGGAGTGGAAATGACGATCTGGCAGCAGCTTACGCTGCTTGGCATCCTGATGGTGACCTCCAAAGGCGCTGCAGGCGTCACCGGCTCAGGTTTCATCACACTAGCTGCTACGTTGGCCGCCTTCCCTTCCATCCCTATTGCGGGTATGGCCCTGCTGCTCGGCGTCGACCGGTTCATGTCCGAAGCGCGTGCCATTACGAATCTGATCGGAAACGGCGTAGCCACCGTCATCGTCGCCAAATCGGAAAATGAATTCCATCCGGGCGGTCATCCTGAGCCCGCTGCCGGACAAGCGGCGGAAGAAACGCAGCCGATTATGAACGGTGTACCTAAGTCGGTTTAAATCTTAGATAAGCATATTGATCTTTAGCAAAAGGAGCGAATCCGATAGATTTGCTCCTTTTGGTATATCATGGCCATCCAGCGTCTTTAATTCAAAAGGAATCCGCTTGTTGAATCTATCGTTTGCCGGTTTAGTGTACTTAAAGCGGTCAGAAGCTTATTCCCAAGGATAATTCGTGACCAAATAATCCGCGAATTTTTTACTTGCTTCCCTCCGGTTTCTCCGCATTTCGGCCCTATGTTGAGCCGTTTCGAACAATTTCCTCTCTTCCTCGGTTTCCGGGATGACCCTAGCTACGGGAACCGGTTTATTATGCTCGTCCAGCCCGACAAACGTTAAAAAAGACGTAGCCGCGATTTCCCTTCGGCCAGAACGCAAATCCTCGGTAATGACCTTCACAAAAACCTCCATGGATGTGGTGCCGGTCCATGTCACGAAGGATTCCAGACTTACGCTATCCGTTGGCTTGATCGGCCGAAGAAAATCTACGGAATCCGTAGAAGCCGTTACCGCCGTTACACGGCATAGCTTGGAAGCCGATATTGATGCAATATCATCAATTTGAGACATGAGCTTACCGCCGAACATGGTATTATGGTTGTTGACATCCTGAGGAAAAATTCGCGAAATTCTAAAGCATCTCGTTTCCTTTACAAATTTTGGTTCCAAGAGAGTTCACGTCGCTTTCTTGAAAGAATGCCAACATTTTACCCTAACCTTGAATTTCTTATGCGTTTTGTATAGTCATACTGCCGCCTGACCACGCCATTGAAGTAGTATATTTATAATAAAAATAACGAAAAGAAAAAACGCCGATGATAAACCTATCAGGCGTTTTGGAATAAATGAGGTGTTTGGGATGCTGCTGCATAAAGGTGAGATATTGTTTCGCCAAGGGGAAACCGGACCCCTTTATCAAGTCCAAAGCGGATTGTTCAAAATCGTCCGCGTCCATGAAAACGGAAATCCGATTTTAATCAATATCATCGTACCTGGGGAAATCATTCCTCACCATTCCTTGATCAGCCCTATGCCTTATCACGGAACGGCGATTGCACTTACAACAAGCATGGTCGAAAGCCTTCCATCACAGCAGTGGTACGAAAGCCTGATGCGGGAACCGGAGAAATACCGCGAGATCGCCCAACTGCTGCAGGGCAAGCTTCGAATGATGCACCAAAGAATCGATCAATTGAGCGAAATCGCTCCTGCAGACAAGCTTCGGAAGCTGCAGCTGTGGTTTGAGACCTATATCGGTCCTAAGCCTTTGACGGAGGTTCTCACACAAGATGAAATCGGACAACTGATCGGGCTCCGGCGCGAGACGATCAACCGACTGCTCCGAGCCCAATCGAAGGAGGCCGAAACTTAATTTCGGATAGCTGCTCCGGCCTGCTCCGCCGCCTCGGCGGATTCATCCAAGCTGCCGGCTGGACCGAAAAATTCATAATGCCTATCGGCTGCGGGAATCCCCCACGATTTCAATGCCTGATTGACCGTCCTCATAAACGGAACGGGACCGCAGAAATAGAATTGGGCATCCGTATCCGGAATCAACGTTTTCATCCACGGCAGGTCGATGTATCCCTCATGATGGTGTACCCCGGCCGTTCTATCGAGATCCGTCGGTTGAGTATAGCAAAAGTAAACAGCCAGATTAGGAAGCTTTTGTACCAGGGATGTAACCTCCTCCCTCATAGCATGCATGCTTCCGTTCGCAGCACTATGAATGAAGGTCACCGAACGCTGCGGGTCTGTATCCGCCAAGGTATGGAGCATACTCAGCATTGGAGTTATTCCGACCCCTCCGCTGATGAAAACAACCGGGCGCGAATCCTTACTTTTTAACGTGAAGACTCCGCTTGGAGCAGACAACCACAGGATATCTCCTTCCTTTACCTGCTTATGCAGGTATACGGAAACCTTACCGGCTGGGCGATTCGGGAACCTGTCCTCGCGTTTGACAGAGATGCGGTAATACGGTTTCCCCGGAGCATCAGAAAGGCTGTATTGGCGAATTTGGGTATATTCTTCCCCTGGAATATCCGTTTTGACACTTACGTATTGCCCCGGTTCAAATCCAGCCAATGGTCCGCCATCCTGAGGAACGAGGTAAAAGGAGGAGATCACACCGCTTTCCTTCACTTTTCGCTTCACTACAAAGGCCCGATATCCTTCCCAACCGCCGGCCTGCCGTTCGGTCTGTTCGTACAAGCCTGCCTCGACACCAATAAAGGCGTCCGCAATGACTCCATAGGCTTTTGCCCATGCGTTTAATATATCCTCTGTTGCGGCCTCTCCAAGTACATCCTTGATGGAGGCAAGCAAATATTTTCCGACAATCGGATAATGCTCTGCCTTAATCCCGATACTGCGGTGCTTGTGTGCAATCAGCTTCACCGCGGGAAGAATAGCGGCGAAATTATCGATATGCATCGCCGCGGCGTATACGGCGTTCGCAAGAGCGGTCTGCTGCCGCTCCTGCTTCTGATTCGCATGATTAAACACATGCAGCAGTTCCGGATGATTCAAAAACAACAGTTCATAGAAACGTTTAGTGATGCTCACCCCGTGGATTTCCAGCACAGGCACGGTTGATTTGATGATCTGAATGGTTTCTTTGCTTAACATATCCGTTCTCTCCTTGGTCATAAGCATTTTTTATCCTATGAGCCAAGTATAATCCCTTGATTTGCCCGTACCGTGTGATTGAAATCACATCAAATGGCAATAATCTGTGACTGGGACCAAAGGCTGTCACCGATGCCGCTACTAACGAAGCGGAGGAGAGCCCCCAGCTGCTATCGATACAAGACCGCCAAGGTAAGCGCCGCCTGCATTAGCAAGGTTAAACGAACTGATATTCAATGAAGAGGCCAAATGGGGTGCGCTTTTTGCTTTATCGGGAACCCGCATTTGGAAAGCAGGGATGCTTGCGAAGGCAGCCACCCCCCATATAAATACGGTGATTACTGCCGCCGTTTTGTTATTCGCGCTTATCGTGAACACGGCCATAATCGCAGCTAATAACGCGAGGATAGCAGCAAGAGAAGGCATGAGCTTCCAATCCGATAATTTGCCTCCTATCGTGTTGCCAATCAAGCTCCTACTCCAACAAAGCACAAAGGATATTTCCCGCGAGTGCGCTGATCATTAAAGCAATCAACGCCAAAGGGAACCTTTTTTGCCCGGGGTGTGTAGTTTCCATATTATTTCCTCTCTTATGTTTTGGTCATCCCCCGAAAAGAGAAGCCGACACCCGATGCGATGGAAAAAAGCCCTCTGTAGTTCAGAAGGCTTCCCGCACCCAACTTTATGTTGAATCCTCTTGGTATCAGCTTAACGCCTTAACCAGACTTTCTCCAAATTCTTTAGCTCCATCCGGACCATCGCCTGTAATAATATCCGTATGGGCAATAACGTGTTGAGCCACATATTCGACATGATTGGCCTTTAATTCGTTGATTTGAACGTCTACGGGATAGCAGGTTGCCGTCCGTCCGGAAAGCAGCCCTGCTTTGGCCACCGTGACAGCCCCGGCACAAATTCCTGTTACCAGAACTTTATCCTCATGAGCCTGCTTTAAATAATCTTGTAAAGCTTGATTTCCCCAAAGATGATCGTTAGTTCCCGATCCTCCGATGACAGCGACAACACTATATTCACGGGCCGCCACGTCTGAGAAAATCACTTCAGCATTCGCCTTACCTTGATAGTCGCCGGTAATTTCACCGGTTTTGGTGCTCGCGATTGTCACTTCTATCCCAGCCGTCTCCAATGCTTCTTTCGGTTTGAATAATTCATCTTCATTGAAGCGTTCCGGCGGTATGATCAATAAAGCTTTTTTACTCATGTCGTGCTGCCTCCTTTATTGTAAAAACGATTTGTTAAAGACCTTGCTTAGCTTACTCCTCTCCATCCTCCTTGTGAAGCATGCACTTTTTTGTATCCAGGTTACCAAAAAGGAACTTTTGTGAAGAATAAAGGATGAGCAAGCCGAAAACAGGCACAAGAAAATATTCTCAACAGCTGGTTCATCAAAAAAATGGTATTGCGGGAGCTTATCTGCAAGTACGAAAGCCCATGAGTGATATTTCACTCATGGGCTTTCCTTTTACCTGAATATTAGGGCTAGAGACAGAACCGCCAGCTGCTGCCTTATCGGCTTGGTACAATATGCGCCCTTCCGTCAGGCAGTAAAATCAATTTGCTCGAAGCCGATTCGATTTCCTTCAAGGCCCAGTGTGCTTCCGGCACGTCCGGCCAGCGGGAGGTCAGCGGACCTTCGGATACCGGACGCTCAAACAAGCGGTTAAGCACCTTCACGGCTTCGGCGCGGTTCAGTTCATGATCCGGCAGGAAGGTGCCGTCCGGGTAGCCCTGCAAAATACCGGCCGCACTGGCTCGTATAATGGCTTGGAAGGCCCAGTGACCCTCCACATCGCTATAGCCGCTTGCCGGAATATCGCCTGCCTTGGCCACAGACAGCACTCTGCTTGCAATAGTAGCAAGCTCCCCGCGGCTGACAGCGTCATTCGGACGGAACAAACCGTTATTGTCGCCGACCATGAGCCCGGAACGCTGAATACGGCTGATCGCATCCGCCGCCCAGTGCGACGCGGGAACATCCGCGTAACCGGCTGCAGCCGCCTGCTCTTCCTGTGCCGACAACGAAGCGCCGCCCCCGGATGTCTTCTGGGTCAGAACGCGATGCAGAATCATCGCCAGCTCTGCACGCGTGATCGATTGCGAAGGGCGGAAGGTGCCATCCGGATAGCCGGAGAGGTACGGTTCAATCACCTCAGACGCCTCTGTTTCATTCTTCTGAATAATGGTAAAGGTGCTGAACTTATTGACTTCAATAGCAATACCGGCCAGCTTGCCTTCCGCATCATAACGGATTTCTCCTTGCGAAAGCGCCTTGTCGCCATCGCTGTGCTCAATATAAACAGCCAGCTCCGATAATATTTGTTTGGCTTCTGCCTCGTTGTCTGGCAGCATCAAGTGATTCAGCGGGAACAGGAGCTCTGTCGTGTATCCCGAGTAATTCGTTTCAATCTTGACGGGTTGTCCTGTAACGGCGACCGGTTGACCTCCCGCCGCGTTTTGCACCAGCTCGGCGGCCAGAACGCGCGATGTAACCTCGCTGCGCTCGGCATCGGCGCGAACCGGAACCACCCGGAAATAAGCATCCTTTCCATCTTTACTGAGCTGCTTCAGTGAAGCTGCCGGTAAAGCGAGCTGCGCATCAGGCAGCACGATTTGCAGCGACATGCCGCCATCCGCAAGCAAGGTCACGGTATCGGCACCTAAGCTTACAATTCGCTCATCCGCAGGCGCATCAGGCACATCCGTTACATAGATGCGGGCGATGCCGTCCTTGTTCTGAGCAGCTTTCTCCAGTATAGCGCGCGCTTTGTCCACATCCAGCCTCACCGTATCGATTGTCTTTCCCTCTCCCGAGCGGGTCCGAACAATGGAGGTTTGATCCGTCCAGCCTCCGGCGGCGCCTGAAATCGGCGTCTGACGCACGTTCGATTCCTCAGAGCTCTCGCTTACCCTCTCCACATCAATGGAGTACATTTGCGAGACGGTTAGATCAGCGGATTCGACGCTTACAATAATGGTATTATCGCCCAGCACGAGATCAGGTGAGAAGATGCCGCCGCCCTTCAAAGATTTGCCCTGGACCGTTACAGTGGCTTGAGGGTCATTCGGTATCGCCTTTATCGCAGCGTAATTGCGATCGGTTGTTCCAAGAGTGCCATACTTCAGCTTGTAAGGTGTAAAGGCATGATCCAAGACTGGATCTGCTTGCATGCTCGCCAGTAAAGGCGGCCGTGCAGGCAAAGCCTGCTGACGCAAAACGGAAACGGTGTACGTGAGCGGCGTTCCGTCCTGCGCGGTTACCTCAATCGTATAGGTTTGCGCATCCCGGTTAAACGGAATCGATAAGGCAGTACCTTTCGTCACGGCTTGACCATCGATGCGAATCGCTGCATCGGACTGTTCCGTAACGGGCAGAAGCGTAAAGGCTTCGGTCGCATAAGGCACAAGCACCTGGTAATTCAATGCAGCCGGATGAAAGCCAGACACCAGCTCCGCTCCGGCCGTAGCCAGTCCCAGCTCCCGCAGCAGTGCATTACTGCTTGGTTCCCGCCATACGGATACCTGATAGCTTCGCGTTTGCGAGCCGTCCGGAGAGATAACCGTTACAGGAATTCGATTTTCTCCTGCTTGAAGCTGAATCGGTTGAGAAGCTTGCCCGCTCTGAACCGCCAGCCCATTAACTGTTATGTCTGATCCAGCCTTTAGGGCGCCAGGCCTCAAGGTAACGCTGTCTACCGTATGGTCTACATAAACGGTATAGCTTTCTTCCGCTCCTGTAAATGTCTGCGCGGCCAGCTCTTCACCCGATGGGGCAGCCGTGGCGTTATTCAGCTTCAGTGTACGCAATCCCGCTACACTGGAGCCGGTTCCGTCAATTTGTATCGTGTACAATTTATCTGCCGCGTTGTCGGATTGGACCCGTATTTGTACGATACGTCCAGACGCGGGCGCCTCTACATCTACATAGCCGCTTTCCGGAAGTTCCTGTCCGTCTATCGTTACCATGGAGGCTGCCGCCATTGGAACCGCGTAGACCCGAACCTTCTCAGAGTAGGCTAATGCTTGGTACGAAGCCTTGCTAAATTCATAAGGAGTGTCCATCTTCGCCCCGTTCAAGGCTAAAGCAGCAAGATCGCCAGAGTAAGTCGGGATCGTTCCTGCCGTATCTCGGAGCACCTCAAAGCCGTACTCCGTCTTATTGCCAATCTCATCGGATGCTGTCACCGTAATCTGGTTACGATCCGCCTGCGTGACCCAATCGAGCGGAGCGTAATATACGAAGCGTCCTCCGTCATCGACAGGAACAATGACTCCATTGATGTCAAGCTTCGCTCCAACGTCCGTTTGACCGGTAATCAAGACCTTGCTGTCAGCCGTAACCGTACCGTTCAAGGAAATAGAATTACCTTGTGGATCATCCCCCCCGGATGCGATAAGCAGCGGACCGGTACGATCCACAAACAGCTTGCGGTACACCAGGCTGCGGTCGCCGCGCTCATTGACCGCTTCGATCAGCAGATTGTATTCCCGCTCTTTCAGCTCACTTACGTTAAGCAGCTCATGCAGCTTAAACGCGTAAGCTGCACCTGCCGATACTTGCTGCCGGCCAAGCTGCAGGCCATTGACAGATAAGGTAAGCGTTGCGTTTTGATCTGTTGTCGCCTGCAAAGAAGCCTGCTCCGCTGATGTAAGCAGCAGCGTTTCTTCGTTTCCGTCCATTGCCGTATAGCTGCGTTCGCTGACCGCATGCGAGCCTGCGTCAAGCAATACCGTTACAGCAGCCGGCTGAGGGACAGGAAGCTCCAATGTCACGCCAGGGGACTGAGGACTCAATACCAAACGTCCTTGCTCTTGTCCAATAGCCGATACGGCAATGGTATAGGAAGCTCCGGCAGACAATCCCGAAACAACCGCAACCTGCGAATTCCCCGATTGCGGGGCAAAGTCCATGACCGGAGAAGCAGCCTGTCCGTCTGTTCCTTTACTGACCCAAACCCGATACGCCGTCACATTTCCCGGCAGGGAAGAAAAGCGAAGCGAAACTTCCCCGTTACCGGTAGAAAGCACCTCAGGCCGCTCTGGGGCATGAAGCGTATACGGCGCGGTTACCTCTACCGTTCCTTCCGCCATCGCGTACACCGGCGCGCGGCCGGCGCTTGTACCCGCCACGGACAGATGATAAGTCCCTGGCATCGTCGTACCGGGAACATCGATGATTGTGCTGCCGGAAGCAGCCAGACCGTCTGCTATCACTTCTCCGATGAATTGATCGGCGCTGTCCGTAAGCATAACCGTCACTTCCGCATCAGGCGCGGCATTCTCCATCGACCACGTCACTTGAATACGGTTTTCCGCGCCGGAAACAGGCGATACAGACGCCTTGATTGCAGGCAGCGGGTTTAGCTTCTGAATTTGCAAATCCACCTTTTTAGCGTTTTGGATCGTCCATTTGCCCGCAGGAGCGTTCAGCAGCGAGACGTAAAGTGTATCCCGTCCGTCCTTTACAGGATTTGGCGTGTCAATCTGCGTCTGCTGGAGCGGATCCCCGCTCGCGCCCGCACTTGCTATCCGGTCTGCTGCCGGCTGCAGGTAGGCATTGCCGTTTGGAGCATCAAAGTTCAAGGTATACGGAGTGCCGTCAGGGGCGGTAATCACCGTGTTAGCATTTCCACCGATGACGGTCAGCAGATAGCTGCCATTCTCCGCCAATTCAAAGTATTTGCTAAAGCGGCCTTCCATCAGCAGCGGCTTAATGGATTTGAGCTTCCTGCTGGACTGGTAGGCAACCACACTGGTAAAGCTGCTGCCGACCGCCTTCCACTGCCCGCTCAGATCAGCCCCGTCAAGCAGAATGGTCAGCTTCTGCTGCGATTCGTCATAAATGGCATTCATGCCGGACTGATTCGGATCAAGCTGCAAAGTATACAATTCACCGCTTGGGGCATACAGCTTTGTCTGCGGGTCTGCCCCGTAAATCTCAACGATGGCCTGTCCATTGTTCGTGCGGCTCATTTGAAATGCCGTTGGGTAAGCTTGGACTTGCCCCCACTGCACTACTTCGCCGATCGTTGTCTGCGGCGGCACGCTGTTCAATACGGCCGACGGGCTGGTGCCGGCGCTGATCATCCAGGTTCCCGCCTCCACCGCATCCAGCAGCGCGTACAGATTGCCGTTTGCGTCACGGTAGGCGTTCCAATCCGGCTGATTCTGCGCCGTTTGCAGGCTGTAGGGCCGTCCGTCAGGCTTATAGACAACCACCTCGCCCTGTGCGGCACCTATTTTCAGCAGGTAGGATCCGCGTTCCTCCATCGTAATCGATGTGACCGACCGCTCAGGCGATTGCACCCATAGCCCTGCCAATATACCAAGCGTCAGCGATTCTTTAGCAAACAGCAGTTCATTTACGCGGATGCGGCTGCTGCCGTTGGTCACAAGCTTCCAGTTTCCTGCATACAGCGACACGCGCATAAATGTTGTATCACTGGCAGCATCATAGAATACTGCCGCCTGCACAATTTGCTCGGACCTTTGGCCCGGAACGGCAGGGGTCTTCAAAACGGCAGATCGCTGATCGCCCGTCAAGGCAATGAGGGCGTTAAAAGCACGGTTTACCGCAAAACTGTTGGTCACCTGTCCGCCCGAAGCATTCGCCTCCGTTGTCATCAGCGGCGTCCGATCAAGCGCGGTAAGCTGTCCATCGACAATCCGCACCTTGACGTCCGTTTGCGCCGTATCCTCCGGCTGGACCGACAAGCTGACCGGCTGCAGATTAAATACCCTTTTCAACGCATCCGCGGAGGCGATGGTTACCTGCTTGCCGGAATCCGGATTCACCAGAAACAGTTCTTCCGCCAAATCCAGCCATGGCTCGGCCGCATCCATAAAGTCGGAGACACTGTTCATGAAGTCCAGACCTTTTTCCCACCACTTTTTCTTCGGAGGCTCGGCCTCCACCTCAAACAGAATCGTGTTGTTATTGAAGGTATATTTCACATGAGCGCCTACCCCGTTATGTCTGAGCGTGCCGTAAATTCCGGTTTCATTCACACTGAACGCAACATCGCGAACTACCGCACCGCCGATACGCGGGATTCCTTTTGGAACATAGACAGTTCCCTTAATCGCCCCGTTAAAGCCTTTTTTATTGAAGGAATAAGTCCCGATGGCTCCCTTTACCACTTCGAATACATTGACCTCGCCCTTCGTAGCAAAGCCAGGGGTGGAAAAGCCTTTTATTCCGGCCGCTGCCGGGTTAACCACGGACTGCATGCTCATGTTATTCACAGGCAGCCAGTAATAATACTCGGTTCCACTGGCATTAAAGCCGTAGGAGGATACATCCATGTTCACCGAATCGGTTCCGATCAGATTAAACCTGTAATCGACCTGAGGATGCTTCAGCTCAGGCACAATCACATCATTCACCGAGCCTGTGACGCTGAACTTTTGCGGAATTTGCGTTTTTTCCGCCAGCTTGTCGACGCTGCCGAACAAATAATTGACCTGAAGACCTGTCGAGGCCAGTTTCGTTTTGCGGTACATCCCGAAGCTTACGCCATCCAGACGTCCCTGCTTGGTCTTCATATACATATCGAAGCTCAGATTCGTATCAGGCAAATTGCCTTTACCGCTAACAGCCATATAAGGAATACGGGTGTCCAGAACAAATTTGGTGTCGCTTGCGTTAAACGGCCCAACCTTAATGCTGTTGTTCATGGTAAAGGTACCAAACAGATCAAAGCGGTTATTGCGGAATGTCATATCTTGAACCGGCACGGTATCCGTAACCTTCTGACTTCCTACCTGCACACCGATCTGCAAATCTCCCGTCAGGCGCAAGCCATCCTTGGCAAAAACAAGCGAGCTCGCCTTGACAGGCATACCACTATTCAAATAATCGGTTGCCTCGCTGCTGTTTAGGGTAATTGAAAAGTTGTCCGATGAGATGGTGAATGGTCCATCCTGAATCGTGTAGGATACATTCGCCCCGAGCGTTCCGCCCCCGTTAACGTACAGGCGTCCCTCACCGCTAATCGCAGCTTTACCGTTCGGACCGTTCTTGTCCACGACAAGACGGCTGCCTTTAAACAACAACGACCCATTGATCGTCACGGTTTCGGACGTGTCATTAAGGACATAGACATTCGGTGCCGACGGGTCTTCCGTAAACGGCCCTTGCAGCACCACGCTGTTCACTTCGTTGCCTGCGGACGTGCTCGGCACTTCGACTCTGGCAAAGTTGCGCGGCTTATAGAAGTCAAGCGCCGTTACCAGCAGCCCTTCCGTGAATACACGATCGTTGTAGAAATCATGCTCCAGCTGAACATTATATTTACCTGGCGGCAATTCATCCGTCCATGTCAGCTCCAATTGGCGATCATTTAAAAGATTGTATTTCAATTCATATCGTGTGCCATTCTGGCTCTGCAAGTAATAATGGATATCGGTCAAAGGCTTACGCAGCAAATTGGTGATGCCTGTACCGACTGCAACCAGCCGCTTCTTATCCTTGACGTGCAGAACCGAAGCACCAACTCTGTCATAATGGACATCCGGTGGTGTCATATTCGGATCGTCCTTCATCACAAAACGTTTCGTTTCGGTATAGCTTATACCGAGTTCATTAGCGGCATAGCCCCGAGTCTCATACTCCTGGTGCCATGTCAGACCTGATAGCGTGACGGTAAAGGTACCCGTTCCCGTTGAAGCTGAATCCGTATAAGGGACTTGTGTCCAAGTGCCGTCTCCCGCTTCTGTATACGGACGGTATTCCACACCTCGTGAAGTGATGGCTCTGGTTCCGTCAGAATAAACATTCGTGATGACGCTGACGGTATCATGGATGTGCTGCGGATCAAAATGGATCACGGGATCCACATCAAACTTTACGCCTGGCGCTGTCGGCGGTGTATACCCGAACACCCACGTTTCGTTCACATTGCCCGCGGGCATAGCACCGACTACGGAACCGAAAACCTTATCCAAAATGCTGATTTGGTTCCGGTTTCCTCCGAACACGACGAAATTTTTGCCGTCAAATGCCATACTGGCATAGCTAATTGGAAAAGGCAGCTGATTGGGAACGGTTTGGACCACATATTCCTTCCCGTCTTTGTCCTTATTGCTTTGATATACGGCTTCCATGGACACCGTACGAGGATAAGACTGCCAGGAACTCCCGTTCCAACCATAGGCCAAACTTCCAGACATTAGGGGATACATGGTCGAGGGTAATTTCAAACCCTCCACCAACACCGCGTTGTTCATATGGACATAGTCACGTTCCCCGCTAAAAATTACAACGCGGCGTCCGTCATAAGCCATAACCTGGCCCCAACGGCCGTAACCTTCAGGTCCATTCACCGAGCTCCATGTTTGGGCAGCAGGGTCCCACTTCCACAGAAGCGCAGAACTGTCATCATGGCTCAGCGTTTTGGTTTCGTTGGTACCCGTGCTTTGGTAGGTATTCGTCACCGATCCCGTGTTACCGCCGTACAGCACTGCAGTCTTCCCGTCAAAAGACATCTTGCCGTCATAGGCAGCCGGAGGGGACTGGGCCGGCTGTACCTGTGTCCAAGCCGATCCATCCCACAGCCACGTATCGCCGAGCGGCGTCTTCGAACTTCCACTTCCCGTATAACCGCCGAACAATACAAGCTGCCGGCCATCAAAGGCAAGCTGCGCTCCGGCGCGGGCAGGAGGAGAGGCTGAAAGCCCGGTTACTTGCTCCCATTGGGCAGCCGTGCCGTTCCACAGCCACGTATCGTTAAGCACACCGGAGGCACCTTCGCCTCCAAAAAGAAGCACTTTTTGGCTGACAGTGTCATAAGCCATGACCGCCCCTTTACGTTTAGAGGGCTTGGGAACAGTACTCAGCAATTCTTCGTGCCAGGTTTTCTGTCCTCCGTCCCAAATCCATGTATCATCCAACAGGCCGGTATCGCCCTGACCCCCGAACATGACCACATTACCTGCGTTCTCATCGTAGGCCATCGCCGCCGCTTGTCTGGCGTCGGGAGATAAATTAAGCGACATTCTCTCCCAGGTATAGTCTGTTATTTTATCACTGGGCATGCTTGCCGCAGTGAATTGCATTGCCTGCGGGGCCGCAGCCGCTCCGGCGGCAGGTTCTACCGGCTGTACCGGTTCACCGCCATAAACCTCTTCCATCACCGTACCGCCGTTTTGCTCCTCCGCATAAGCAGTGCCTGCCCCTCCCTGCAGGAAAGGCACAAGCTGCATCAAAAGCGTAACAATCAACAGCTTCGCCAATACGGTTTTCCATCGTTTTCGCTCCAAAGCATTTCCCTCCGTCTTCTTTCCATTCTCATTTACTGCAGCATGAAATCGAAAAACCAAATAAACCAACCCGTCTCACCAATCATAGATCCCTTTTTTCATACGGTTCTACACCGTTCGTCATGAATCTACCTTCCTTTAGTCTCAATTTAGGTATTTATGTCTATATGTGTACTATACCTGCCTTCTCTGAACCAATTCTGAACATCATGTCAGGTAATGAAAAAAGAGAAGCTTTCCCCGTAAGGAAAGGCTTCTCTTTCGATTATTTCTGAATTGATTTAAAATCGATCAGCTGCTCCAGCCAATCTTTTGTTAGTTTTTCCGGATTTTTGTCTAAATCCATTCGTATGAGGCGGACAAAAGACTCATAATGGCTTCGCATAGCTTTGTAATCATTGTTCTGCGCGTAAGCGGTTAGCAGCATTTCGCATATGTCTTCCGAATAAGGCTCTTTATCCTGCAGCCGCCGCAGCCTTTGTACCGCCAGCCTCTCCCGCCCTGTATCCAGCTCATACTGCGCCATAGTAAGCGACTGACGGAGATATCGATTCAAGAGCTCCTGCCTTTTCGTAACGGCCCACGAAAAATCATGCTCCTCCAAGTAATCACCGCTGTACAAATTCAAAATGTTATCGCGGTGCTCCCTGTTATGTTCCGTTATTGCTTCTTCCTCCGGAATTTCCTCAAGCAGCTGCACGTCTGTCACAATCTCATCGGCCGATAAACGATAGCTATCAAGCGCATATTCTATCTTTGCACGAACTCCCCACTCCTTCATCAATTTGCGGATTTGATAAATGGAGGTGTGCAAATGAGTCATCGCCTTATCCTGAAGGGTGTCGGGCCATAACGCTTCGAGAAGCCGATCCTTGGATATCCACTGCCCTTTGTGATGGAGTAAGAAGGCAAACAGCTCCTTTGCTTTTGTCGTTCTCCATCTAATATCTTTGGCCGTATCCACTCCATCGTAAAGCGTCAGCCGCTTAAAGCAGCTCACCCGCTTTTCCTTTACAGGTGCCGTTATGGCCAACACATTTCGCTGACGAAGTACGGCGGCGGTCCGGTCCAGCGTTTTGTCCAAGCGGCTCGGATTAACCGGCTTCAGCAAATAATCCAACGCGTACAGCTCAAAAGCTTCAACGGCGTAATTGGCATAAGCCGTCACATACACAATGCGGGTGTCGGCGTTGATCTGCTGAATCCGTTCCGCCGCCTCCAGACCGTTCATTTCAGGCATATCGATGTCAAGAAAGACGACGTCCGTTCCCTGCCGCCGCAGATGCTCCAAACCGGCTTGTGCGGAAGTGAATTTTCCTTCGATTTGAAAGCGGCCGTCTGCTTCCAGCAGCCGTTCGAGCTGGAGCAGCGCCGGTTTTTCATCGTCTATCAGAATGGCCCTCACCATAGTTCACCTCCATTCGTGTTTATTTTTCGCGCCATGAGACCGTATGGGGGACACTGAAGCTTACCCTGGTACCGCGCTTCCACTCACTCTCAATCACTAAGCCTTTCCCGTATAATGTCAACAGCCGTTTATGAATATTCATCAATCCGACGGAGCCGCTTTTCTTGTGATCTGACAACATCGAATCCAGCTTATGCTGCGGAATCCCGATGCCATCGTCTTCGACAAGCACCGTAAACCCGTTCTCCTCTGATTGGACCTTTACTTGAATTGTACCGCCCTCCGCCCTTTTCATCACGCCATGCCTTACCGCATTTTCCACGATCGGCTGAATGCTGAGCGGAGGAATGAGGACCTGGAGCGATTCATCGACTTCAAATTGGATCTGAAGCCGATCATCGAAGCGGGCCTTCTCCAGATGCAAATACGATTTTACCAGCTCCAGTTCCCTCTGCAGCGGCGTCAGCTGCTCCTGATTCTGAAAATCAAAGCTGCTTCGCAAGTATTGGCTCAACTCGAGCAGCAGATTTACCGCTTGGTCGGGGTCCGTCGGACAAGTCGCAATGATCGTATTTAATGCGTTGTATAAGAAATGAGGTCTAATTTGCGCCTGCAAGAAGGCCATCTCTGTCCGGATCGAAGACTGCACCGACCTGCGCAGCTCCAGCAGAGTCCGAACGCGGGCCCGCAGCTCTCCGGCATCCACCGGCTTGCTTAAAAAATCGTTTACCCCGGCTTGGAAACCCAGCTCGATATCCACCGGACGGCTTCTCGCCGTCAGCATAAGGATCGGCAGGTCGGATAACGAAAACCGATCGCGGATTCCTTTGCAGAGCTCTAGTCCTGTCATTCCCGGCATCATCCAGTCGGCAATAACAACATCGGTGTCCAAGCCCCGGTTGAGCGCCTCAAGTGCATCAACCCCATTATCGAACGCCATAATCTTATAATTTTCCACAGACAATAAGCTGTCCAGCACTTGCAGGTTGACAGGATCGTCGTCTACGATCAACACACAGCCTGCGTATGTTCCCCTCCTTCCTATCCGAGGAGATTCCACCCTCACGGCTGCAGAAACCTCAACGAGAGCTTCTTCCATGACCGGAACGGGCTTTTGCCTCCGCTCTAACCTATGGTCATCTGCAGCCGGCAGCATAAAATAAAACGTGGAGCCGCGCCCAAGCTCCGAATCCACCCACAGCCTGCCTCCGTTAAGCTCAACCAGCTTCTTCGTGATGCTCAATCCCAGGCCCGTTCCGCTATACTCACGGTGAATGGCCGAGCCGCCTTGATCGAACGATTTGAATATATCGTCAAACCGCTCCTTCGCAATCCCGATTCCCGTATCCATAACGGAAACCTTGACTTGTCCCCCGAACGCTTCCGCTTTCATCCGTATTTCCCCTTCTCGGGTAAATTTCACAGCATTCCCCAGCAAATTATACAAAATTTGCTGCAGCCGCTCCTCGTCGGTATCCATCCGCGGCAAATCGTCCGGCCATTCCATCACGAAGCGAATGTCCTTCTTCCCGGCCAAATGCCGGATGATTTCCAGCACGGAGTGGGCGACCGCCCGGAACTCAACCGCGTCGCGTTTCAAGATAATTTCTCCGTTTTTCAGCTTGGCAAAATCGATAATATCGTTAATCAGCGAGGACAATCGTTTCCCCGTCGAAATAATTACGGATAGATGTTTTTTTTGTTCGGCATTGAGCTGTCCTGCCGCGCCTTCAACCATCGATTGTGCCATATTGACGATCCCATGCAGCGGCGTACGCAGTTCATGAGAGGTGTTAGCCATAAATTCATCCTTGAGTCCGTCGAGCGTAAGCAGCTTCTGAGACAACTGCTCGACCTCATTGAAGGATCGGGCGAACCGCTTCGCCTGTATCAGCGCCTGTGCCAGAACAAAGAGGAGTAATTCGTACATCATCACCACGGGACCAAAATCCACACCCAGCAAATACAGGATATTTACAAGAATAAAGACCAAAATGCTCTGCAAGCTGACCAGCACCCAAAAATCGCTTCCCCCCTTCAGGCGCCGGCCTACGATCAATATGATATACAGCACGTACGTTACACTCGCAAATCCAAAACCGATGATCGGCAGCTCCCACTGTGTGAAAACCCCTGTCGGAAGAGCCAGACTTGACAGCACCAAGAACGATGCGGCAACTGTAAACAGATGGAGCACGATTGGATTCGTGGCCTTCGGAACCGTGGCAGCCACATAGCGGAGAAGAAAAAAATAGCCCAATGTCGACGAAATCAGCTGAACCCGCAGCACGATCTCATACGGCAGCCCGTGCCATATAGCCACACCCAGTTTTTCCCCGTGAGTAAGCACGTAAATCAATGTGCAAATACAAAAGAAAGCAAGATGAAACAAGGCGCGGTCCTGCCTTCGCAGCCGATTCAGGAGGAAAAAATAAATGGCGGGGAGCAAAAAGCCCGCGGAGGTCAGCACATCATAAAACAACGCGGACTCCCGGCTTCTCATGACCGATGGCTGGTCCCCAAATTCAATCGGTAAAACCATCCCCCCGCTCGATGAATAGGTAAAATTCGAGACATGCACCACAACTTCCACCGTATTGCCTTTAATGGTTTGAAACCCTGTATAAGGGACGTTATTGGCCTTTTCCCCGTTCGGCGAGGAGCCGGGACTACCGCTGGCTCCGACCTCCTGCCCGTTAAGAAACACACGGTTTGCCATCCGAATATTGGTAGTATGGATTCCGTAAATTTTCTCATGAGCGTTATCCAGATGGATGAGCAGCCGATAAGTTCCAAAGCCGAACGGATGACGCTTCCCATCTTCCGATATCTTTTCATCCCATTTTCCCGGAACAGATATAAAGCCTGAAGGCTTGAGGGATGGTTCAAGCTGCCCCGGAGCAATCCATTGCTTCGGATAAAACTCCCACTCTCCGCGCAAAGGCACGGTACCGTTTGCTGTAAAATCCCAATTCGATAAATCCATGGTTCCTGCGGCTGCCCGCGGACTGTCGTGCAGGGAGTTCATGTTCTGGAGATACCACAAGACGGGGACAATGGTGACGAGCAATAAACTGACAACCAGCTTAATCCAATGCTTTTTCACAACAAATCTCCTCAAATGATCCCTTCGGTTACTACATAATTCGAGTTTCGGGGGTGAAAATCCTGTGTAAACCATTTCCAATTCTCTCTGCCAAAATGGCTTTTTCCACAAAAAAAAGAAAGCCCCTAAATGACCAGGACTTTCTCGCTATTGTGAAAGGCTACTCCTCGAACTCCACATTGTGATATACTTGTTGAACGTCTTCGAGATCCTCTAATGCATCGATCAATTTTTCAAATTGCGCCTGAGTACCTTCCGGAAGTGTTACGTAATTTTGTGCGAGCATGGTTAGCTCTGCAACGGTAAAATCATGGATACCGGCCTTTTTGAATGCTTCTTGTACTTCATGGAATGCGTCAGGCTCGGCATAAACGACCACATTCTCCTCTTCCTCAAGAATATCACGTACGTCTACATCGGCTTCCACTAATAGCTCCATCACTTCATCAGCGGTTTTACCCTCTACACCAATAACAGCCGTATTATCAAACATATAGCTTACCGAGCCGCTAACTCCCATATTCCCGCCGTTTTTGGTAAATGCAGCACGTACAGACGAAGCGGTGCGGTTGACGTTATTCGTCAAAGCATCCACAATGACCATGGATCCATTCGGTCCAAAGCCTTCATATCGAAGCTCTTCATAGTTTTCATCAGAGCTGCCTTTTGCTTTTTCAATCGCGCGGTCTATGATCGCTTTCGGTACATTGTATGTTTTCGCCCGCTCAAGTACGAATCTCAAGGCTTGATTCGATTCCGGATCCGGTTCGCCCTTCTTTGCAGCCACATAGATTTCGAGACCAAATTTTGCATAAATACGACTCGTATTGGCATCCTTTGACGCTTTTTTCTCTTTAATATTATTCCATTTACGGCCCATGCTCTTCCCGCTTTCTTGTTATTGTTTTTTATCTATTATATACCTGATATAAAGCCTGTTCAATTTATAGATCCATCCAACCGCAAATCAGCACAAAAAAGAGCTCAGTCAGGTCTCTAAACCAAGTGAGCTCTTCTTAAGCACCCTTCAATCAAAATCGTATCTTTGTTCCTTGAAGGGATCGCCGTACATGTGATAACCGTTACGCTCCCAGAAGCCGGGCTTATCCTTCTCCATAAACTCAATGCCGCGGAGCCATTTGGCGCTCTTCCAGAAGTACAGGTGCGGAACGACCATGCGGACCGGATATCCGTGCTCAGGTGTCAACAATTCCCCGCCATGCTTGATGCCGAAGAAGCTGGTCCCGCGGAGAAAATCTGCGATCGGCAGGTTCGTCGTCCAGCCCTGCTCCGCGTGCAGCATCACATAATGCGCTTCCGGCTTCAGCTTTACGCGCTCCATGATCGTAGACACGGCAACGCCTTCCCAAACATTATCCAGCTTCGACCAAGTGGTCACACAGTGGATGTCGTTTTTGAATTCTTCCCGCGGCAGTCCCATAAATTCGTTATAGCTAAGGGTCAGCTCTTCCTCCACCAAACCAAAAATCCGCAAATTCCACTTGCTCATATCCCTATAATAAGGCACGTCTCCGTAATGCAGCACCGGAAAGCCGTTGGTCAACGTCTGACCGGGAGGGATCCGATCCGCCAAAGATCTGCCTTGCGATGATTGTTCCATGCTCATGTTTTTCACTCCTTATCGTGAATGGTTCCATCCTCATGTGATGCAACAGGAAAAGTCACTTCAATCGTCGTTCCCACATTGATTTCGCTCTGAATATCAATTCTTCCTCCATGATGCTCGATAATCTTGTGACTGACCAAAAGTCCGAGACCGGTACCGGCTTCCTTGGTGGAATAGAATGGCTCGCCGATCACCCGAAGCTGTTCCTTGGATATTCCGCACCCTTGATCTTTAATACGAACAACCGCATAACTGCCGCCTGCCGATTTCACCATGATGTCTATGTTACCGCCATCTGCCATCGATTCCATTGCATTTTTCAAAAAATTAATGAAAACCTGTTTAATTTGTCCCCGATCGCAAAGAATCATAAGCTTTCCGGCAGGCGGTTTCATGCTGATTTCAATGTTTTGGAGAGCCGCTTGCGCCCCTAGAAGAAGCACCACATCATGTAATATGACGGACAAATCCGCCGCTTTCATCTGGTTCGCCTGCGGCTTGGCCAACATCAGCAGCTCGCTGATAATCAGTTCAATACGTTCGAGCTCTTCTAACATGATCGGCAAATATTTGCTGTAGTATTCCGCTGAACGGCTCATGAGCTGAACAAAGCCCTTCAAGGCCGTCAACGGATTGCGTATTTCGTGAGCGACACCGGCAGCGAGCTGTCCGGCGATGGTCAGCTTCTCCGATTTAAGCAGCAGTTCATCTTTACGCTTTTGCTCCGTAATGTCTTTGGCGATGATATAACAGCCAGCCTGTCTTCGTCCTACATAAATTGGCGCAGGTGTCACCAGAAGATGGATGATATTCCCCTTCCTGTGGTAAATCCGGATCTCGGTGCTGGCAAAATAGCCCTCGTTCATGATGCGATGAAACAAGTGTTTTGCCCATTCCGCTTCATCCTTGTGCACCAAATCTGTAAAATGCATACCCATCAGATCCATCGCCGAATAACCGGTTATATGCTCAGCGGCCGGATTGGCGGAAGTAAACACCCCGTTCATGTTCAGTGAAACGATCGCATCCAGATTATATTTTTTAAGCGAGGTGTATCTGTCCACGCTTTCTTCCAGCATTTGAAGCATCAGCTTTTGGCTTGTAATATCCTGAACCGTCCCATGAAGCTTAACCGCCCGGCCCTTTGAATTCATGGAAGCGACGCCTTGGATCCGAATGTGCTTTATCTTGTTATTCTTCAACAAGGTACTGCAGTCCAAATGAATCGGGTTTCCGGCCGAGGCTCCTTGAACCGCTGTATAAACCGTCTCCCTGTCTTCAGGATGGATCTGCTCCAAAAACTTCTCGAACGTTCCTTCAAACGCATGAGCATCCGATTCAAAAATACGATACGACTCATCCGAGAGGGTGACCCTGTTTGTTGAAATATCCCATTCCCAGCTGCCAAGGCCTGCAATCCGCTGCGCCTCCGCCAAGCTGCGCTGGCTGTCACGCAGTGCCGCCAGCACATGTTCACGATCTGAGATATCCCGGGCAACGTAGATCGCTTTTTGACCCGTTCCGTCCGTATCCCGAATCCGCTTTACCGTCACTTCAAACCAGACATAGCTTCCGTCTTTTCTGCGTAAACGGCAGTTGCAGCTTTCCTCGTCCAATATTTTTTGTCGGGAAAGCAGCCATACATCCTCAGGATGCAGGAATTCCTTCACATGCCTGCCCAGCATGTCCTGCGGCTTGTAGCCTAGATGCTTCCAGATCGCATAGGGAGAAACATATTGGAAGATTCTGTCCACACTATAGCTGATGATATCCTGGCAATGCTCCGAAATCAGCTCATGCAGCTCGCAAGCTTCCGGAATGAGGGCTTTGACCCCGTTTTCGACCGGAGGCCCGCATACAAATAGATGTACATATCGCGGTCCATCCGGATCATCTGGTATCATCGATAGCTGGAGCGATACGCGGAGAGCATGACCCTGTTTATGAATGTACCGTTTTTCCATCGGATGAGCAAATGCCGCAGCCGATAATCTGGAGAGGACAGACGCTGCGTACGGATCGCCGTGAAACGTGATGTCGGCTTCCTTCATCTTAAGCAGCTCATCCTCCGTGTAGCCTAACAATCGGGAAAAAGCTTGGTTCACTTTAACAAAGCTTCCGTCTATTGAGATCAACGCCATTCCGGCAGGCGCAAATGTAAAACTGTGTTCAAACCATGCGTTCTGCTCCATAGATCATCGTTACCTCCTCCGCAAATCAACCCGCGAATACGATATCAAGCCCTAAGTAACGGGTACAGCCGCTCTGCAGAACGATATACTGAGAACCTTTTGTGAGACGGACCGTTAGACTTCCCAAAGGCAAACGAGAAAAGAACGGGCTCCGCCACCAAAGGCGAACCGTTGCTATCGAACTGCAGCAGCCGTTTGTGAAGCATCGGCATCCTCCCTCACCCGCCGGATCAGCCTGCTTTAAGCAGCAGGATCGTACTTTTCAGACGGGCCCGTTTTCGAATGGGATGAGAACGCATGGCCCTTGCCTTGCAAGCTGTTTCTTATCGGTCGCAAAACGATAACGATCATCCCCCCTAGCCTTAGCTAAAGATCAAAAAATCCAGTTTTCAATTATAGTGTATCATGGATGAAGGTGATAAAAATTACAATTAATTCACAAGTTTCCGACCAACCAACGACTACAAAGGCCAAAGGCATTATGATAAGATAAATAGGCATATCTAAACTCACAAGGCTAAACATCTGGGGGAATTCACATTGAAATGGAAGTCCAAAGCTTTATGGCTCAGTCTCTCCGTTATCACATTCATCACTTTGTTGGGCATTGCCATTTATTATGAATCCGCTAATTATTTATACGCAGCAAGTGCCCTTCCGGTTGTGATTGTGCCGCTGCTGCCCGATATGGTCAAGCATCAGTATGTCAATGCGGCCAACAACAAAAATATCCGATTTGCCAAGCTTACGATCGGCAGCCATACCATGCTTGCCATATCGTTTACCCCCGGGTATATCCGTTGGAAACGGGAAACCCGCAAGCTGTATTTCCATTGGAAGCAAATCAGCCAGAAGCCTGAGCTTGCCGAAACACCCGGTGAGGCCAACAGGGAAGCTTCTCTAACAGTACTCCCCTTTGATTTGTCCGTCCATCCCCGCATGCAGGGATGGGTCGGCATCGATCTCAGCCAGCTCGCTCAGCGCACCGCAAGCTTGTCATATACGACTGACGAAGTGACGCGGCTGCTGATTCGCATGAGCGATCTGGAGGCTGTGATCATGGCATATATGCCCCCAAACGAGGTACCCTCCGGAACCGGAAAACAGCTGCAGGCTTAAGGCGCCGCGCTTTACATTCAGAAATAGCGGATGGGAAGAAGACTTCATCCCGATGTCGGGCCCCTTCATGAGGAGATAACGGCCGATGAGGCGCTTATTGTATCCGCTATTTTTTCACTGTCTGTTTGAGCCCTTCCTATAAGTCCAATATCCCTTCAGCCGTTAAGGATCGGCACAGGTAATGCCCCAATGTCCGCACCAAGGCTCCCGTACCTCCCTGCGGCTCCGTCCCCCGTTCGCTCCAAAGCCATGCCGTGCCGCCGGTATCCAGATGCACCCAGGGAGCAGTCCCCGCGAAAAAGCCGATGAAAAGCCCTGCGGTGATGCTTCCCGCCCAGCGATCCCGTGACGTGGAATTTTTAATATCGGCCACCCGGCTTTTCAGCATGTCGTGATACTCGGGATAATTGGGAAAGGGCCATACCTTCTCTCCGGCCTGCCGCGCATACGACAGCAGCTCCTGCAGGAACGGCTCGTCGTTGGATACGGCGCCGGTCGCTACATCGGCAAAGCTAACAAGCACCGCCCCGGTCAGCGTAGCCACATCAATAAGACGGGCGGCTCCCAGCGCTTTGGCGTACAGCACCCCGTCGGCAAGCACGACGCGCCCCTCCGCATCGGTGTTCAGTATTTCCACCGTCTGTCCGTTCATCACGGTGATGACATCTCCCGGCTTGAAGGCGGAGCCGGACGGCATGTTCTCCGCGGCAGGGATCACGATGACCGCATGGACCGAGGGCTTCAGCCGCCCCAAGACGTGAATGAGACCGAGCAGCACCGCGGCGCCGCCCATATCGCTGATCATCTCTTCCATTCCTTCGGGCTTCTTCAGGGAAATCCCGCCCGTATCAAACGTAATTCCTTTGCCGACGAGGCCGATCACCTCGGCGTTCTCCTCATCCGTCCCGCGGTAACGGATGGCGATCATTCGCGGCGGGTTGACGCTTCCCCCGCCGACGGCGGCCAGGCCGCCCATACCCTGCTCGGCAATGCCGTGCTCATCGAGCACCGTGCATTCCAATCCGTAACGGGCGGCCAGGTTTTGCGCCTCGCGAGCGAGCGTATCCGGCACCAGATAGTTGCCGGGCAGATTCGTGAGATCGCGCGCGTAATGCGTCGCCAGGGCCATGGCGTACGCGGCTTCCAGCGAGCGCGTAAGCGCAGCGCGCTCGTCCGCTGTCGCCCTGCCGCACAGCAGGGCGACCTCCTTGAGTGCGGGCGGCTGCTGCGCACCGCGCGTGGCGGCGAAGCTCGGCATGCGGTAGCAGCCGAGCCAAAGCCCTTCCGCGAGCGCGTACGCGAGCTCGCGAACGGCCGCGCGCCCGGCGCGCGGCAGCGGCGCCGCCAGGCGCTCGAGCCCATGGCCGAGCGCAGCGCGCGCCGCATAGACGCCGGCGTCCCGCCAGGCGTCTGTGCTTTGGGCGCGGGCGGCCTCGCCCAGCCCGCACAAAAGCAGGGCCTGATAGCCCGGCATCAGGCCAAGCGCGGGCAGCGCCTCGGTTTCCCCGAGGCGGCCCGAGAACCGTCCGCGCGCCGCGAGCTCGCGGACGGCGCCGACGATCGCCGCCGGCACCTGCACGCCGGCAGCAGCCGTCCACGCGTCCGACTCCAGCGCTTCCCGCGTAATAAATACCGCGAGCGCCTCTGCAGCGCCCGCAGCGAATCCCGCACCGTTGCCTTCTTGCGGTTCATCCCAAACCGGACGAATCTTCATGCTGATTTCTTGCGTTACCAACCGGTCAAGCCGTTGCACTTCGTTCATTCCTCCATCCCGGCGGGCACAGATTCCCGCATACTGGGGTTTATCTATATCGTAAGCTTTCAAGCGTAATAATCCGCCGCCTCCATAACCATCTGCCGAATCGGCAAATGGTACGGGCACTGCTGCTCGCAAAGCGGCTTGTCCTTACAGGGTTCATAATCCGCACAGGATAATATCTTATCCTTATGGATTTGGTAAAATGCGTCGCCCTTCGGCAGTAATCCCAATGTCTTGCGGATCTGGCTTGAGATCATGACATCCGGAATTTTAAATTCCAGCGGACAGGTACAGTAGTTGCAGCGCCGGCAGTTATGACTTCCCAGCTCCACCGCCAAGGCTTCGAGCTCCCGTCGTTCGTCTTCTCCTGCTTGCTCACGGATAGCCGCCAGGTTCTCCTTGACCTCCTCCACGCTCACCATACCCGAAAGCACAACATGCACGTCCTGGCTGTGGGGATAACGCATGGCCTTGGATATGGGCTGAATAAATCCGCCTGACAGCGGTTTCATTGCAGTTTTCCCCAACTGCAGCCGTGTGGCCTCAGGGATCAGCTCATCCAATGAAAAAGGCTGCGCCAAATTCAAATGGAACAGTACTTGATCGAATTGTTTTTTGGCAATCCACTTCGCGAGCAGATCCGGCCGATGTCCGGTAATACCGATAAAGCGTATGTACCCCTTTCTTTTCATCTCCAGCGCGGCCTCATAAGAGCCGCCTTCATTCATCACCGCTTTAAACTCCTGAACCGCATTGACATAATGAATCTGCACCAGATCAATGACATCCGTCTTCATTCGATTCAAGCTGCGTTCCATATCTGCCATCGCACCGGCATAATCCCGATTTTTCGTCTTCGTCGCCAAAAAATATTCCGAGCGGCGGCGGGATATACTCTCTCCGATGATCTCCTCACTATTGCGGTAGCCCGCCGCGGTATCGACATAATTAATGCCTTGATCCAGCGCATAATTCAGTGCCGCCTTAGCCTGCTCAAAAGGGACTTCCGGCAGATTCATCGCCCCAAACCCGAGCGAGGATACACGGTGGCCCGTTAGGCCGAACATGGAATAACGCATCGAAGATTCCCCTCTCCATTAAGTCAATCTTATCCTGCGCCGAGGCTTATGAACCCAACCTTTATGCCATTATATTACGATCTCCGGCAAAAAAACAGTCTGTCAGAAGACCCACTCCTTCGATCTCAAAGCGCTCTTTCTTTCGAACCTTCCTACGCCTTCGCCATTCTTTTACGGATCTGCCGTAAAAAAAGAACAGCCGACACAGATGGTGTCGGCTGTTGCGGGGACGATCATCCAGCAAAAGTGTCCGTGCGATTCTTTTTTCGACACTAATGAAAGATCGGAAAAGTGAACGTCCGGCTCCAAACTTTCGTTGATTCCCCGTTATCGTTCTGCAGGCTATGGCTTCTGGCATTTGCCTCTTCCTTCGAGTCGGATTTTTCGTCGTCCTTGTTCTTACGACGGTCATCCTCTTTGTTCCCTTGCTCTTTACGCTTCTCCTCGTCCTTATTCCACTTTTCCTCGGCCTTTTTCTTCTCCTCTTCCAGCCGTTTGCGATTTTCTTCGGCCTGCTTCTCCCTTTGCTCTTGGGCCTTTTCGCGAAGCTCCTCTTGCTTCTTGCGCGCCTCTTCCTCTTTTTTCTTCTGCTCCTCCAGGCGCTTTGCCGCCTCATCGCGGCGGCGCTCCTCTTCACTATTTCCCGAGCTTCGCTTGTCTTCGCCGTCACGATTGTTGTTTCGATTCCGGTCGTTCTTGTCATCCCGATCATCCTTTTTATCGTCCCTGCGGGCCGTATCCGGATTTGTTGCGGACGGAGATGATGCTCCCGGTCTGACATTGACGGTTCTGGAATTCGTTGAAGCGTCGTCATTCTTGTTATTTTTATCGTTGACGGGCGGGATGGTCGATGGATTCTGATCGGTTTTAGGATCTTGACCGCCTGTTCGGTTGTCCGGCCGGCTTATCGCATTGTGCTTGTTCGTATTGGCCTTTTCCCGATTTTTCATACGCTCCTGAAGCATCTTATCCAATTCGCCTGATTTTTCCTCTTCAACGAGCTTCCGAATATCGGTCTTCGTCGGAATCTTGTCCGGTGCCATCACTTGAGCGACTTCCGGGATTTCTTTGGAAATGCTTAATACTGATCTTGCCTTCAAATCATCAAGCGTGACCGCCGCTCCGCTGCTTTTGGCATTCAGATACACGGTGTACTTTCCCATAGAAACACCATATTCGCTGGCGGCATCACGCACTTCCTGCGGGGCTACGAAGGAGGCTATCTGATATGATTGTACTTGTGTCGGGTGCGTTGTTTGTATGTATTCCTTCACCTGCAGGCGCAGCTTTTCCGCAATTTGTGTGTCAATGATCTTACTGTCCGGCTGAATAACCGTGCTGGCAATGACGATTTCAGCCTCCCCTTTGGAGAACGCCGTTTGTTCGGCCCTGTTCAATAGGCCCGCCGTCACTGCCTCCAGAGGCTTTTCCTTATAATCGACCTCTTGGATTAGCGCCTCTCCATCTTCATTCAGAGCGCGAAGCTCAAGCACCCGCTCCCGGATGTCGATGCCCAGCTCTACACTGGGGTTAATGTCGATCGAGACATAAGCAACGACCTCTTGGCTCCCGAGCTTGCCTTGAAAGCTTGCGAACAGAACCAGACAGAACACCACCGCAGCTGCGATAGCTGAACGTCCGGCGATAGATGGGCTCCTCCAGTTAATGCCTTCATCGGCATAGCTGATTTCATCACCGATCTCGCAATTTCTTTTCTTGCGGGCCAACCGCTGAAAACGTCCGTCCGGCCGCATGACGATGATGTTTTTCTCCGTGATCTCCATCACGATTCCTTTGTTCAATTGGCGTCCCCCCCTTCTTCCGAATCGCTTCTGATATGCAGATAATCCCGCAGATATGGATAGAGTCCGTTATATATCAGAGCGACAGCGATAATAAACTTGCGGTTGCGTTCCAGCGTCTTACGCGACACCTCCACCTGATCCAGCAGCTCCTTAATGGGCAGCATTTTCTTCGACATCATCGTCTGCATCATCCCGGCATCCTCAGACAGCTTTTTTGCAATGCCAAATAGCGCCTGACGTGAATCGTCGTGTTTTGGCGAAGCGTCCACCAAATCGGCAAAACTAATTCCGAATGCGTTCAGCGAGCGGTTCAGCTCCATGATTTCACTTCGCCGCTCGAGGCTGCCTTTTTGCTTCTCATACTGTTCGATGGCCTGATGGATCTCAATTGGATTGACGATATTATCTTCCTCGTCCTCCACCTCGAACGTACTGTATGGAATCTGCTGTGAAAACCGCTGCTCCTTGCGGACATAGTCGATAAGCCGACGGCGGATCACCTGTTCTGCAAAACCAAGAAATGAACGTCCTGCTTGGGGTGAGAATTGATTGATCGCCTCATTGAAAGCGCCGAGTGCGATGCTGAATTCATCATCCCGTGACGGATCGACATATCTTTTACAAAATCTGCTCGTCACCTTGGCAACATACGGCTGGTAATCCGTAATAAATTGGTTGCGCAGGCGCAAATCACCCTCTTGAATGCGAATTACGATTTGTTCCGGCGATTGCGAATCCGCGTTATCCGGGTGGGGAGACTGGCGTTTTCCTAAAAACTTCTTAAATAAAACGAGCAGCAATCGTTCCACCTCACACTACAAATTTTTCGCTGATTTCAAAGCGATTACGGGGGTAAGCTCCGAGCTTCCCTTCACTATTTTCACAATAATTTGGATGCTAAGGCTACACCTTCCAACCCGTTCGAAAACAAAAAAACATCCCTTCCCGAGCCGCAGCCTTCTACGGATCGGTCCCGCTTGCTTGGGCTGCATAATCCTATGCTGCCGAAAGCGCCGTTCCCGACTGAAGGCATAAGCCGACAAGCAGACTGATGCCCCGGACGGGAGGAAGCGGGTAATGAAGGGACGTTATGGTTGGGACGGCCTAGGATAGGCCTCGCATGGTTTTTTTATTCTTTAATTTATGCCGCCGCTGGCTCAGTACATTCAGCCGCTTCTTCAACTGCCGCTCCCATTCGGCGTCCCCGATTTCTTTGGCCACCATGAGCAGGTCCAGCGCCATATCGATCTGGCTGCGCACAACCTCCAGCGGCTCCTCTTCCTCATTGTTTACGCAATTCTCAAACAGGCTTAGCGAATCGTGACTGTCTACATAATCTCCAAAATCGACTTCAGGAGCGCCGTCGCCGTGCGCATATTCGGCTAAGATTTCGTATTCATTCTCTACCAGATGATGCACTTCCACTCGGTGGCAAACGGGGCAGAATAGCAGAGGCACATTGTGTATATGCGTTCTAATATGTTTTAACGTCCCTTTCGTTCCCAACATGCTGGCACCGCAGCAAAAGCTCATCGTGTTCCCCTCCTGATCTCTGTTTAACGCTTCTCAACCTATATCAATTCGATTTATATTCGTTCCAAGCCATAAAACACATGCCGACATCCTAATTTGTATTCGACCAAAGGATACAAAAATCCTCTTTTTTTATCCTATGAAGGCCAGTTAAATCTTTCCTGTCCCCGTTCAACAAGCCTTTGTTTCCTATAATCTGGATAGACTTGAAATAAAACGAAGCGCTTTATTCCAACTGTATGATACGGGGTCGTCTCTTTATGATATCTTATGCAGACAGGTTGGCTGTCCGCTTCAGCAGCCTTCAAACTTCAAATGCACATTATTCTAAAGAGAACATATTCTAAACGTTCTGCCTTCGACATAAAGTAAGATATCGATTCCACTATGAAAATCCGCTGCCGCATCGCTGCAAGCAGACGGATTTTTCATTTGGCCCTGAAAGGATAGGTGCGCTTATGAAGTTTCTTCCGATCGGTTCGAAGCAGATCGCATTTGTGAGCTACGATGATCAATCCTCACAAATGCATATTCAGTATCATACGGGTCAAACGCTCATCTGCAACGGCATTAAACCGGATCTATATCAGTCGCTGCTGCAATCTCCCAATCAGTACGATATGATCATGAAATTGACCGACGAGAATAACTTTTTGCCCCCTCGCACCTGACAAACGTACACGGCACGGGATATTGAATCCAGCTTCCCCCAATCTCCACTTGGCTGACGGCGGACATCGAAGAAGATGTACCCAGGCCGCGGCTTCGGGTTGGAGATTTTGTGATTTCTGTATATGTTTTTGATAACCGGAAATAATAGCTTCATAGGATCGCTGTCCGGTTTCCTCCATGAACGATTGCAAAAAGTGCGCCGGTATCCGTTTTCATTCATTTTCACGGATTGACCGAATTGTCATAAAAAGGTACTCTAAAAAGATAGGTTGCATTCTGGATAGCAAAGGATGTGGGTGGATTGCCAAGGCACTTAGTCATCGGAAACGGCAAATTTTTGATCAATTTGGATCGTCATACGTACGTGCGCGATTTGTATTATCCTTATGTAGGACAATTAAACCATGTCGGAGGCTATCAGTGCAGAGTAGGCTTGTGGGTGGACGGCGCGTTCAGTTGGCTTGCCGATCCGGCTTGGAATATTGAGATTTCCTATGCTGAGGATTCATTGGTCACCGAGGTCAAAGCCTCCCACTATCATCTTGGAATTACCCTGCTGATCAACGACGGCGTTCACCAGCGTGAAGATATTTATTTGAAACGGGTGAGGATTCATAATCACTGGGACAAAGTGCGCGAAGTGCGCATGTTCTTCAATCAGGATCTGGTCATCAATGAGACCGAAGTCGGAGATACGGCGGCTTACTATCCGCAGAACAATACGGTATTTCATTATAAGAAAGACCGCTACTTTATGTTCAACGGGCTGACCGGCAGCGAGGGGCTGTTCCAATATACTACCGGGGTCAAACGTTTCTACAACGCCGAAGGCACCTGGCGCGATGCAGAGGACGGCCACCTGATGGGCAACGCGATCGCCCAGGGCTCCGTCGACAGCACAATCAGTTTCCGGCTTCATGTACCGCCCAACTCGGAGGAATCGCTTTATTATTGGATGACGGCGGGCAAAAACCTCGAAGAGGTCAAGAAGCTCGACGCCTATATCAAGGAAAGCCATCCCGGCAAGCTTCTGGACCGGACCAAAATTTACTGGCAGCGCTGGGTGAATAAAGCGGAGCTTAACTTCGGCAATCTGAGTGAGGCCTGTATTCGTCTCTACAAGCAAAGCTTGCTGATCGTTCGTACACAGACGGATGTGAACGGAGCCATCATCGCTGCCAACGATTCCGATATCATGCAGTCCAACCGGGACCATTACAGCTACATGTGGCCCCGCGACGGAGCTCTGATTGCCTATGCGATGACGATGGCGGGCTATCAAGGAATGATTACACCTTTCTTTCATTTTTGTGCGAACGGCCTATCGCCGGACGGTTATCTGCATCATAAATACAACCCGGACGGAACGGTCGGTTCCAGCTGGCACCCTTATCTGAATGGCGGTAAAATGCAGCTGCCGATTCAAGAGGATGAAACGGCGCTCGTGCTGTTTGCGCTGTGGCAGGACTATGTTAGGCACGGCGATATCGAGCTTCCGCAATCGCTGTACCGCACATTGATTCGCCGCTCCGCCCGGTTCATGTCGAGCTACATCGAGCACGAGCTGAACCTTCCGAAACCCAGCTACGACTTATGGGAGGAAAGGTACGGCATCTTCACATTTACCTCTTCGGCAGTATACGGCGGACTCATCGCCGCAGCCAACTTCTGCAGCCTGTTCGGTGACGAAGAACGGGCAAGCCGTTACCGCCATACGGCGGAGAAGATCAAGTCCGGTATTCTGAAGCACTTATACGATGAAGAAGAAGGCCGGTTCGTACGCGGGCTGGTTCTGGACAACGGCGTATGGGTCAAGGACAAAACGCTGGAAAGCAGCGTCTACGGCATCTTCGAGTTCGGCGTTCTACCGGCCGACGACCCCCGCGTCGTCAAGACGATGAAAGCCAACCGCGCCGGACTCACGATCAAAACCGATGTCGGCGGCGTTGCCCGTTACCACCATGATTATTACTTTCAGCGCTCGGCGGACATTCATAACGTCCCGGGCAATCCCTGGATCATCTGTACTTTGTGGATCGCGGAGTGGGAGATCGAGTGCGCGAAAACGATCGACGATTTGGAAGCGCCGAAGCGCACGCTCGAATGGGTCGTCCGACATGCGATGGAAAGCGGCGTCCTGCCTGAGCAGCTGGATCCTTTCGACGGAGGACCGGTATCCGTCGCTCCGCTCACGTGGTCTCATGCGACCTACGTGCTGGCCGTGGTGAAATATATTGAAAAGTACAATAAGCTGAAAGCCTCGTCCAAGGCTTGAAGACAACAAAGCCGGATTCAAGGGACATCCCGTTGAATCCGGCTTTGTTCTAGTATTGGTCAGGCTGCTTTCTTATTCATGGACATAGGTTACTTCATACTTGTCCGCATCCCATAACTGGTCGAGCTCAGACGGATCGCTCAGCTCGACCACCATCATCCATCCCTCTCCGTATGGCGACAGATTGATCGTTCCCGGGTTATCAGCCAGCTTACGGTTCACCTCGAGAACCTTGCCCGATACCGGCGCATAAAGCTCCGTTACCGTCTTTACCGATTCCATGCTGCCAAACGGCTCCCCCGCCTGCAGCTCATCCCCTGCCTCGGGCAGCTCCACGAACACGATCATGCCGAATTCCTCTTGGGCAAAATCGGTCATTCCGATGACCGCGCGGTTGCCTTCTATCCGTACCCATTCATGGTTCTCGCTATATTTGAGTCCTTGCAAAACTTCCATTACCTGTCCCCTTTTCGCATAAGTAGTAGAAAAACCATCAGACCCGCCGGGGAGGCGGGCTGAGGGGTATATTTTCATCTGAAAGACGATTACTTCGCAGTCAGGTGCTTGTCGCCTTTTTTCCAACCTATCGGGCATAAACCGCCGGATTGCAGCGCTTCAAGCACACGGTAAGTTTCTTCAACGCTGCGGCCAACATTGTTGTGGTGTACGACTTGATACATCAATTCACCTTCTGGGCTGATGATGAACAGGCCGCGCAGAGCGATGCCTTCTTCTTCGATCAATACGCCATAGTCGCGAGCCGCTTTCTTCGTAAGGTCGGAAGCCAATGGGAAGTTCAGCTTGCCAAGACCGTTTTGGTCAACCGGCGTGTTGATCCATGCACGGTGGGAGTGAATGCTATCTGTCGATACGCCGAGGATTTCAGCATTAACAGCTTTGAATTGAGCGGCTGCCTCACTCATTGCAGTAATCTCAGTCGGGCAAACGAAGGTGAAGTCCAGCGGGTAGAAGAACAGAACAAGCCATTTGCCTTTGTAGTCGGACAAAGAAACTTTACCAAAACCCTGGCCGTCGCCCGATGCGGTTGCCATCGTGAAATCCGGTGCCGGTTTGCCTACTAATCTTTCTGTCATATCTGCAAAATCCTCCTTATGCTGAATTTATTGACAATAGTTATCACGTAATAAATCGTAACATTTTGACCTGCAGAAAGTCAACATTGAAGCAATTGTTTCATGATAATAACTATAAACTATCACACATGTGACATACCTTTCTTTATAAACAGAAAAACTCTTGAGAAATCCAATTTCTCAAGAGTTTTTCTGACGGCTTTATATCTTACTTTCGGACCGCGTTTACAATCAATTCACCCATCGCGGTCGTTCCGATCGCTTGGCTCTTATCCACAGCAATGTCGCCTGTTCGGTGGCCGGCGTCCAGCACTTCCTTCACGGCGCGCTCGATCGCTTCCGCAGCATCGTGATATCCAAACGTCAATCTGAACATCAGAGCAACGGAGAGGATCGTAGCGATCGGGTTGGCAATGCCTTGACCCGCAATATCCGGCGCGGAACCGTGCACTGGCTCATACAGACCGAACGCTCCCTCACCCAAAGATGCGGAGGACAGCATTCCGATCGAACCGGTCAGCATAGCCGCTTCATCGCTCAGAATATCTCCGAACATGTTCTCTGTCACGATGACGTCAAAGCTCGACGGACGACGCAAAAGCTGCATCGCGCAGTTGTCTACAAGCACATGCTCAAGCTCTACATCCGGGTAGTCCGGAGCAATACGGTTTACCGTTTCTCTCCACAGGCGGGAGGTTTCGAGTACATTCGCTTTGTCGACGGACGCCAGTCTCTTGCTGCGTGTCCGGGCAATA
Organism: Paenibacillus sp. F024; assembly: GCF_057814255.1. Taxonomy (NCBI): domain Bacteria; kingdom Bacillati; phylum Bacillota; class Bacilli; order Caryophanales; family Paenibacillaceae; genus Paenibacillus; species Paenibacillus sp. F024. Next base: position 149,340 of record NZ_JBVASZ010000003.1, on the reverse strand, counting down.
TCGAAGGCTTGGCGAACGATGCGCTCCACTTCCGCTACATTGTATACGCAAGTATCCACGGCTTCTTGACCGTTCTGTCCTTCGCGGCGGAACTTCTCGCCGAAGTAGATCCCTCCTGTCAGCTCGCGGACAACGATCAGGTCCGTCCCTTCCAGAACCTCAGGCTTCAGTGTGGACGCATCCTTCAGGCAGTCGAAAATGACCGCAGGACGAATGTTGGAGAATAAGCCGAGCGCCTTACGGATGCCGAGCAATCCCGTTTCCGGACGCAGCTCTTTGGGGTTGTTGTCCCATTTCGGACCGCCGACAGCGCCCAAGAGGACGGCATCGGACTTTTTGCACATCTCCAGCGTATCTTCCGGCAGCGGAGTTCCTTTCTCGTCAATAGCGATTCCGCCAAACAGGCCATGCTCAAACTCAAAACGGTAGCCGAACACTTCCTCTGTTTTCTTCATTACCTTAATTGCTTCCGCAACCACCTCGGGACCGATCCCATCTCCGGCGATTACGGCAATTTTTTTCACGTCTGCCATCGGATACATTCACTCCTATATCTAGTTCATTATTTCTTTTGTAGCATATTTTCCTCTGTTTTACAAAGATATAAAATCTATCATCTTAATAGGTTTTAGCTATATATGGTCAATGTAAAAGATAGACCGTCAGGTGATTTGTTCATTTTCACAGTTGTCACATGGCTTGGAAAGGATTAAAATGAAGCTTATATAATGACTTTACTTCTTTTTAATAAAAGGAGCCTTGCGCTTATGAACTATCAATTTTCAGATACGATTAACAGCTTCAAATCTTCCGCCGTACGTGAAATTCTCAAGCTGACACAGGGACGCTCTATCATTTCACTTGCCGGGGGGCTCCCTAACGAGCAGTATTTTCCGCTTGAGGCGGTGCGCGACGCATTCTCGCGCGTGTTCGAGCAGGGCGGCAAATCCGTTTTGCAGTACGGACTTACCGAAGGCTACACTCCGCTTCGGGAGAGCATCTCGAAGCATCTGGCTCGCAAGGGCATCAAAGCGGGCATAGAAAACATGCTGCTGACTACCGGCTCCCAGCAGGCCATTGACTTGCTGACTCGCATTTATATCGATCCGGGCGATGTTATTCTGGTCGAAAAACCGACGTATCTCGCAGCCATTCAAGTGTTTCAATCCCACAAAGCCAAGCTCGTTTCCGTAGATTGCGATGAAAACGGCATGAATTTGGAAGATTTGGAGCGCAAAATTAAAGAACACCAACCGAAAATGATATATGTGATTCCTACGTTCGCGAATCCGACAGGCAAAGCTTGGAGCCTGGAGCGCCGTCAGGGCACCTTGAATCTTTGCAAATCCAATGGCGTTCTCATTCTGGAGGACGACCCTTATGGAGAGCTTCGCTTCGGTGATGGCGAAGCGTTCCCGTCCATTTACTCGTTGGACGACGGCCCGAACGGAGGGGCTGTCATATACACAAGCACCTTCTCCAAGATCGTCGCTCCTGCACTTCGTACCGGTTGGGTTGTCGGCGACGAGAATGTGATCCTGCATATGACCCGTGCAAAGCAAGCTGCGGATCTGCACTCCAGCACGATGGACCAGCAGGCGCTGCACGAGCTGTTCCAGCAGTTTGATCTTTACGCGCACATCGATCTCATCCGGACGCAATATGAATCCCGGATGCGCCAAATGGTCAGCTTGCTGCAGGCTAAAAATTGGGAAGGCGTCCGGTGGAACGAGCCAAAAGGCGGCATGTTCATTTGGGTGGAGATGCCTCAAGGGATCGACACGCAGGAGCTGCTTAAGCTCGCCGTTGAGGAAGGCGTCGCCTTCGTGCCGGGAGCCAGCTTCTTTGCAGACGAGCCTCAAACCAACACGATGCGCCTGAACTTTACGCATACCGACAGCGAGGCTATGACCCTTGCTTTTGACCGGCTGGATCGGGCGCTGCAGCGAATGAAGACCGCCGCTCACGGATAAACCAAAGCCTAAAAGCCCTTCCGGAATCCACGCAGCCCGGATGGGCTTTTTTTCCATTCCCACGGCGGATATGCATTTCCATCCAAAGCCAAAAACCTTCATCCTCTTCAGGCTCGGCCGGAAGAGAATGAAGGTTTATTCATATGCCAAACTAGATCAACGATACATTATCACGGCTGCGCGCAGGAGACTTCCGTTTTTCAATCAGCCGGTTAATCGCATCGACATATGCGCGTGCGCTGGCTTCAAGAATATCGGTGCTTACGCCGCGGCCCTGCACCGAATAATCGCCCTGATTCAGCACGACATGAACCTCGCCGAGCGCATCCTTGCCCTGCGTAACCGATTGAATCGAGTAGTCCTCGAGTTCGACTTCTTCTTTCGTCGCTTTATCGATCGCATTGAGGATCGCATCGACCGAACCGTTGCCAAGCGCAACTTCTTCGAGCGTTTCGCCTTCGATCGTCCTCAAGCGGATGGTAGCTGTCGGTGTCGATTGGTTGCCATAAGAAACTTGAATCGTCTCAAGCGCAAACACTTCCGGCGTTTCGATCAGCTTCTCCTCGATCAAGGCCAGAATATCCTCATCCGTTACGTTTTTCTTCTTGTCGGCCAAGTCCTTGAACTTGGAGAAGGCCGCGTTAAGCTGCTCATCGCTCAGGTCATATCCGAGATCGACCAGCTTTTCACGGAACGCGTGACGTCCGGACAGCTTGCCGAGCGTCAGCTTGCTTTCCTTCAGACCGATCGTCTCCGGAGACATGATTTCGTAAGTCGTCTTTTCCTTAAGCATGCCGTCCTGGTGAATGCCTGATTCATGCGCAAAGGCGTTAGCGCCGACAATGGCTTTATTGCCCGGTACGACCATGCCTGTCAGCTTGCTCACTAATCGGCTCGTACGGGCGATCTCGGACAGTGTAAGCGATGTCTTCGCCTGGTAGAACTCCTGACGCGTTTCCAGAGCCATGGCCACTTCCTCGATCGCCGTGTTACCTGCACGTTCGCCGATCCCGTTAATCGTTCCTTCGATTTGGTCGGCACCATTCAGGATCGCCGCGAGCGCATTGGCCGTTGCCATGCCCAAATCATCGTGACAGTGCGCACTGAGCTGAATTTTTTCGATACCCGGCACGTTTTCCTTCAGCGTCTTGAAAATATTTCCGAATTCGTAAGGCGTCATATACCCTACGGTATCCGGAATATTCACAACGGTCGCCCCTGCCCGTATGGCCATCTCCGTCACTTCGCACAGGAAGTCCAGCTCCGTACGGCCTGCATCCTCAGGGGAAAACTCGATTTTATCGAAATATTTTTTAGCATACCGGATGGCTGCTTCCGCCGTCTCCAGTACCTGGTGCTTCTCCATCTTCAGCTTATGCTGCCGGTGAATCGGGGAGCTGGCAAGGAACAAATGCAGGCACGGATCCTGCGCATCCTTTAGCGCTTCGCGCGCCGCATCGATATCCTGCATACGGGAACGCGAAAGCCCTACGATGCTCGCATTCTTCACGGCTCTGGCTACGGCGTTCACGCCGGCCAAATCGCCCGGGGAGGCCGCCGGAAACCCGGCTTCGATCCGGTCTACGCCCAGCTTCTCCAGCTGAAGGGCGATTTCCACCTTTTCTTGCATGTTCAGATTCACGCCCGGCGATTGCTCGCCGTCGCGCAGCGTCGTGTCGAAAATATAAATTTTTCTCATGCCGTCTCACCTGCGCTTTATCGAAATTTAATTACTTTATTAAAGCAGAAAAAGGTACGGCCCGGGAAACGTCCGGGAACGAACCTGCTCTGCCGTCCGTTCCCCACGCTGTTCCCAAGCCGACCTTATACCGCTAATCGTTCATTGTCAGTTCGATTACTTCTTGATCCAGTGCATCAGTTCACGCAGCTGGGTACCGACTTGCTCCAGCGGATGCTCGGATTCCATACGGCGAGTAGCCGTGAGGAACGCGCGACCGGATTGGTTCTCGAGAATAAAGTCGCGAGCAAACTTGCCTTGTTGGATATCGGAAAGAACACGCTTCATTTCTTGCTTCGTTTCGTCTGTGATGATGCGAGGACCGGTTACATAGTCGCCGTACTCTGCCGTGTTGGAGATGGAATGTCTCATTCCTGCAAGACCGCCTTCATACATCAAATCGACGATCAGCTTCAATTCGTGCAAGCACTCGAAATAAGCCATTTCCGGAGCATATCCAGCCTCTACCAGCGTTTCAAATCCGGCTTTTACCAGCGCGGATGCGCCGCCGCAAAGAACGGCCTGCTCACCGAACAGGTCGGTTTCGGTTTCTTCACGGAAAGAGGTTTCAATAACCCCTGCACGGGTGCAGCCGATACCTTTGGCATAAGCCAAACCGATCGCTTGAGCTTGACCAGTGGCATTTTGATGAACTGCGATCAGACCAGGCACACCAAAGCCTTCCACGAATACACGACGTACCATGTGACCCGGGGATTTTGGCGCGACAAGAAGAACGTCTTTGTCCGCAGATGGATTGATTTGACCGAAGTGAACGTTAAAGCCGTGGGAGAACAGGATCGTTGCACCGTGCTTCAGGTTCGGCTCGATTTCATTGTGGTATACGCTTGCTTGAGTTTCATCCGGCATCAGGATTTGCACTACATCGGCAAGCTTTGTCGCTTCAGCAACGGAGTATACTTCGAAACCATCGTTTTTCGCTTGGTCGAAGGAACGACCTTGACGAAGACCGATAATCACTTTAAGACCGCTATCACGCAGATTTTGCGCTTGAGCGTGGCCTTGGCTGCCGTACCCGATGATGGCGATGGTCTTACCCTTCAATACGTTCAAATCAGCATCTTTTTCATAATACATAGTTACTGCCATGGTATAATAGCTCCTCCTTTGATATGAACCCCGTGAGCGGGTGCTCAAACGGATCATGCCTGCCTCCTGGGCCTTTCGTCATCCGCTTGAGCCCCCGCTCACAGAACATTGTACTACGATTTCCAGTATATCTACAAACGCTTATTTTGCCATACCGCGAATCATCGCTGTTACGCCCGTGCGGGACAGTTCCTTAATGCCGTAAGGCTTGAGCAGCTCGGTCATGGCGTCGATTTTTTCCGAATCGCCGACCACCTGCACGACCAGTGTGTTCGGGCCGATGTCAACAACCGCCGCGCGGAATGTCTCCACCACGCCGAGAATCTCGGGACGGGTGCCCGGCTCCGCATTGACCTTGATCAGCGCGAGCTCGCGCGCCACCATCGGATTCGAGCTCAAGTCGACCACTTTGATGACATCGACCAGCTTGTAGAGCTGCTTCGATACTTGCTCCAAGGTATGGTCATCGCCTGTGGTAACGATGACCATCCGGGACAAGCCGTTTTCCTCGGATTCGCCGACGGTAATGCTATCGATATTGAAGCCCCGGCGGCCGAACAGGCCGGATACGCGCTGCAGCACACCGGGCTGGTTGTTCACTAGAACGGATATGGTGTGTTTGCGAGTCATTGATTAATCCCCCATTATCATTTGGTCTATCGTCGAGCCTTGCGTTACCATCGGGAGTACGTTCTCCCCTTTAGGAACGACGAATTCGACGAGCACCGGGCCCGGGGTATCCAGCGCTTCCTGCCATACGCGGCGGGCGTCTTCTTTATTGGCTGCTCTCAAGCCCTTCACGCCGTAAGCTTCGGCCAATTTCACAAAATCCGGGCTGCCGGCAAGATCGATGTGGCTGTAGCGATTATCGTAAATAATCTCCTGCCACTGGCGAACCATGCCCAGCACCTGATTGTTAATCACGACAATCTTGACGGGGATCTTGTTAATGGCGCAAATCGCCAGCTCCTGCGAGCACATCTGCATGCCGCCGTCGCCGTTGATCGATACGACCAGCCGATCCGGATGAGCTACCTGCGCACCAATCGCAGATGGGAAGCCGAAGCCCATGGTGCCAAGACCCCCGGAGGTAATCCATGAACGCGGATGGTTGAACTTGTAGTACTGCGCCGTCCACATTTGGTGCTGGCCTACGTCCGTTGTAATGATCGCTTCACCCTTGGTCGTTTCATTGATCATCTCGATGACATACTGCGGCTTCAGCTCCGTATCCGAATCCTGATACCTCAGCGGGAAGTTTTTCTTGTTTTCCTGATTCCAAGCGATCCATTCCTGCGATTGGGACGGCTTCGCTTTAAGGTTAGCCAGCTGCAGCACCTTTTTTACGTCTCCGACCACCGGAATCGCCGTTTCAACGATTTTGCCGATTTCCGCTGGATCCACATCAATGTGGACGATTTTCTTCGCTTTGGGAGCAAAGCCGTTTACCTTCATCGTTACGCGGTCGTCAAAACGTGCGCCAATACCGATCAGCAGATCGCAATTTTGCAGTGCATGGTTGGCTGCGTACGTTCCGTGCATCCCCGGCATCCCGAGCCACAGCTCATGCGCGCTTGGAAAACCTCCCAAGCCAAGCAAAGTGGTGGTAACAGGAATACGGGTTTTCTCCACGAACTCGATCAGCTCTTTGGATGCATCCGCATAGACGACACCGCCTCCTGCGAGAATAACCGGACGTTCGCTTTCTGCAATCGCCTCCAGCATACGATCCACTTGAAGCTTATGCGGCTGTACCGTCGGGTGATAACCGCGGATGTCCACCTTCTCCGGATAGTAGAACGGCGCCGCGGCGTTCGATACGTCCTTCGGAATGTCGATCAGCACCGGTCCTTTGCGTCCGGTCGACGCAATATGGAACGCTTCTTTAATAATGCGAGGCAGATCCTTTACATCCCGCACCAAGTAGCTGTGCTTGGTAATCGGCATCGTAATGCCGGTAATATCCGCCTCTTGGAACGCGTCCGTACCGATCACCGTCGTCGCTACGTTACCCGTGATGACCACCAGAGGCACCGAATCCATATAAGCTGTAGCAATACCGGTAACAAGGTTCGTCGCTCCCGGTCCGGAAGTGGCGATACATACGCCGACCTTACCGGTTGAACGGGCGTAACCGTCCGCCGCATGAATGGCTCCTTGTTCGTGCCTTGTCAGCAAATGGTTGAAATCCGGGTTGCCGTGCATGGCATCGTAAATATATAAGACCGCTCCGCCTGGATAACCGAAGACGCAATCCACATCCTCCAGCAGCAAGCTGCGCAGCAGCATTTCCGATCCTGTAATCACATCCGGCTTCAGCAGCTCTTCATGCAGCTGCTCCTTCGACTTTTGTTTGGTTTGAACGATCATGTGTGTAGCCCTCCTCTCAAAAAGTCCGATAACAACTAAAAAACCCCTCTCGCCCCAAACGCAACGGTTGCGTCTGACGGGACGAAAGGGGTTGATCTTCCGTGGTACCACCCAGATTTGTTAAATGCCTCACGACAAATAACCTTAGCAGGTAATGCACGCCGCTAGCAGGCGCGTCGCTTACCCTCGGCACGGTAACGTGTGCCACTCCGATTCCCCCTAGTAACCACGATGCTTTAAAGGCGCCGCGCTTTCAGGAAAACAGCTCCGAGGTGAGCTCGTACATAAGGGATTAATGGCATTGGTCTCAGCATCTCCGCCGCTCTCTGAACATAAGAGCCCTTATAACTTCGTCCTCTTCATAGCCGATACTCTGTTGTACTTTTGTTTATTATATGCCGAACCTTATCTTTAGTCAAGCGGAAAAACAGGCGCCGCTCTACCCCGGTGGCATGCGCTATGAGGGGCGGTTTTCAGCTAATCATTGCTTTACAGCTGTGATAAAAGCAACCCAAAGCCGGCACGGCCACCATGCTACTTTGCCAAAAAGCGCCTGCTGCACAAGATACGCGGTAACGCATCTTTTACAGCAGGCGCTTTGAACTTCATTCCAATGATTTACGCGTTGACTTTCTGCTTTGCCGCTTCAGCCAAGGAGTTAAACGCGTTGATGTCGTTAACGGCGAGATCAGCCAGCATTTTGCGGTTGACTTCTACGCCAGCCAGCTTCAGACCATGCATCAGCTTGCTGTAGGACAAACCGTTTTGACGGGCAGCCGCATTAATACGCACGATCCACAATTTGCGGAAATCGCGTTTTTTCTGACGGCGGTCACGGTATGCGTACAGCAGGGATTTCATAACCTGCTCTTTAGCTGTTTTAAATAATCTATGTTTCGAACCGAAGTAACCTTTAGCAAGCTTCAAAATTTTCTTGCGACGACGAGCGCGGACAAATCCGCCTTTCACTCTTGCCATGATGATCTACCTCCAAGGATTGTTAAGTATATTCACGAAATTACTTGATGTTAGCAAGCTGCTGCTTCAGGCGTCTTACGTCGCCAGGAGCCATAACCGGGTTTGTACCAAGAACGCGTTTCTGACGGGCTGATTTGCCGGACAGCAGGTGGTTCTTATAGGCTTTGTAGCGTTTTACTTTACCTGTACCTGTAATTTTGAAACGGCCTTTCAGGCTGCTGTGTGTTTTCATTTTTGGCATGGGGTGTTCCTCCTTAAAGAGTAAAATTATTGCTGTTGCTTTGGCGACAAGATCATGATCATGCTCCGGCCTTCCAGCTTCGGCTTGCGTTCCACAACGCACAGCTCCTCCACCTCGGAGGCCATCCGCTCCAGAACGCGCTGTCCGATTTCGGCATGTGCGATCTCCCGGCCGCGGAAACGAACCGACAACTTCACTTTATCGCCGTCGTTGAGAAATTTCGAAACGTTGCGAAGCTTCGTTTGAAAGTCGTGCTCGTCAATCGTAGCGCTCAGGCGAATTTCCTTCAGCTCAACGATCTTCTGGTTCTTACGGGCTTCCTTCTCTTTCTTCTGCATCTCATAGCGATACTTCCCGTAATCCATGATCCGGCAGACCGGCGGCTTCGCCGTCGGAGCTACATTGACCAAGTCCAGATTCTGATCTACCGCAATCTGCAGCGCCTCGCGAATCGGCTTGATGCCCAGCTGCTCTCCATCTGCACCAATCAAACGAACTTCTCTTGCTCGAATTTCATCATTAATCATGTGCTCTGTACTGATAACCTGCCACCTCCAAAGGGTTATTAAAAAAAAATACGCGGGCGTTAAGAACGCCCACGCAGTTGTTTCAAGTGATTGATCTATCCGATTGGTCATCAGATATTCAAGTTAGGTCACTATCATTCATAACCAGCCAACCTACGTCGGACAGGTGAGAAGCGGGCGCTTCTTCTTTCGCACTCAAATACTATACCACAGTCCGTTCATTGAAGTCAACGGATATTTTGGTCAGTATGACAATTTTAACTAGCCTGTTTACTATGCATGTCTTCAAGACGAATCACGCGGGTATGCTCCGTATGGCTCCACTGCTTGTTGTTTTGAGTGAAGAAGGCATAAATCGTAATCGGCCACCAGGAAAACATGAAGACAGGATACAAAATCAAATACTTGTAGGTTTTCAAAGGAGCCTTATCCATGATCATGGAGATCGGCAGCAGGACGTAAATCGAGATCGTCACCACGTTAAACAGCGTAGGAGATATTTCATACAGCTTGGTCAGATGCGAGCCGCCCAGCGCTATATTGTCGAACCAGACCGCCATCGTGACAAGCGAACCGAGAAAAAAGTTATATACATTCGCCGAATAGACCGCGGCATCAATCTTCGTCCAGCTGCGTTCTTTAATCCCCTGCCACAGCAGCACGAAGAAATAACGGCGGCAAACATCAAAATGACCCTGCATCCAGCGAAGCCTTTGCCTTGCCGACGCTCTAAACGTAAGAGGCTTTTCATCATACACTTTCGCATCCGGATTAAACGTCGGTTTCACGCCTAATTTGACGCAGCGCATGGAGAATTCCAGGTCCTCGACAAGACTTGTCGCCCCCCAGCCGATCTGCTTGAGCAATCCGGTTTCAAAGCACATGCCTGTACCGCCAAGGAAGTTTGCCAGCTTCAGATTGGTACGCGGCAGCTGCCAAAATCTGTTGCTGAAGAAATAAGATATGGCATAAGAAGCTGTAATCCAGGAATCGTTAGGATTTTTGGTATCCAAATAAGCCTGAATGACTTTTGCGCCTTCACATAAATCGTTATTCATGTGTTTTAAATAATCGGAGCTTGCCAGGTTATCCGCATCGAACATGACGACGGCGTCATATTGGCGGGGCATCTTCCACAGCTCCTTGAGCATCCATTCAATCGCGAAGCCTTTACCTCTCAGGTTCGGATTATGGCGTTCGCAGGCGTATACGCCCATATCGCGGGCGATTTGCGCCGTTTTGTCCGTGCAGTTGTCAGCGATCACGAAAACATCGTACAGCTCTTTTGGATAATCGAGATTTTTCAGGTTTTCAATCAACGCTCCGACGACCTGCTCCTCATTGTGAGCCGCCACCAAGACGGCAAATGTTTTTTGCGGCGCGTGCTGGGCCTTGTTTTTACGGCGATACCAGCCAAAAAACGTCAGCCCCAGTTGATAGGCCCCGACGATAATTAGCGTAAACTGAAGGCCTAACAAAATACTGTCCAGCATGATACATCCCCCTTTTTTTGTATGTACCCCTATTTCTTTTTCTCTTTAGCAGTTTAAAAACAGATTCGATAAGGCCTCTCCGATTGCGAGGGTAACCGAATATGATTTTCCTCTCTTTACTGTCATTTGTCAAAAGCTTCACATCGCTTGATTAAGTCAGTTCTTTATCATTTTTGGGAAAAACATCAGCAGTATCGGTCAGACTCTTTGCTATCCATCTTTTTACGTCTTATTTTCATCGTTTTTCAATTATTTTATAAGCGCCGTCTGGAAAAACTTTCTTTTCTCCATGCTGGAGGCGATGCGAGGATTGGTTAGAACACCGCCTGACAAACTCCGAGCTTTCTCCCGGCAGGCACCTTTCATCCGTCAATTCACATTTTTCCGCTGACGATTCTACTGACGAACCTGTCTGCCAAAAAGTTGCCGCTTCCAAACTATTCTCCTATTACCCCCCTGAAATTTTTGTGAAACACCGCCGGCTTGCGATCCATAAACGAATCCCCCTGCAAGTTGGACAAAGCTTCACACATCGTTCATAATTTATGGCAAAGGAACCTTGGTGCACCATCGCCAAATATAATGTAGGAATCATGACCCCGCTCAAAATCATCTTCTTTAATATGCTGTTGATACTCCATTAACAATTCTGTCTTACAATACAAATAGAACGAAACAAAAGCTTATCCCACTGCAGGGAGGTATAGCCTGTTATGAACCGATTTGTCGCATGGCTGCAGCATCATGAGAACCGGATGTTCTGCTTTGTCAATCAACGGATTCAGCATCAAGCGCTGGATTTCTTTTTTAACGCCATCACCCACCTGGGAGGCGCTACGGCATCGATCGCCACTGCACTTTGCGTCGCTTTGTTTGCCGAGGGAGTATGGAAATCGGCCGGAATGGTGAGCTGCATCGCGTTAGGCCTCAGTCATGTGCCTGTGGCCATCATAAAAAAGATGTATCCGCGGCTGCGTCCTTATCTTGTACTTGAAGGCACCAATACATGCAAAAAACCGCTTAAAGACCATTCATTTCCTTCCGGACATACGACAGCCATTTTCTCGGTGACCGTGCCCCTGATGCTCATCACCCCTTGGATCGCCGCGATTTTGCTCCCTGTGGCTTCATTGGTCGGCATGTCGCGTATCTATTTGGGACAGCATTACCCGTCCGACGTACTGGCCGGCTCGTTGATCGGAACGATGACAGCCCTGACAACCGTTGCTTTTTTAGGGTAAAAGCAGTAATGTTAATTCGTTATACATCCAACAGGCACAAGGGTATGGTGAAGCGCTATGCGTAAGAAGAGGGTCTTATTATTATCCGAAGGCTTCGGAGCGGGCCACACGCAAGCGGCCTACGCGCTTTCCGACAGTCTGCGCATGCTCTCGCCCGACATCCGAACGCATGTACTTGAGCTTGGCACGTTCTTGCATCCGACATTAGCTCCATTGATTTTGAGCGCCTACCGCAAAACCGTATCGAATCAGCCAAAGCTTTACGGGCTCGTCTACCGGTCACAATATAAAAAATCGTTGAACCGTCTCTCCCAGCTGGCACTTCACCGCATTTTTTACGCGCAGGCAGCCGAGGTGATTGCCCGGCTGCAGCCGGATACGATCGTATGCACTCATCCGTTTCCCAATGCGGTAATTTCCAGGCTGAAGCGGTCCGGGCTGAATGTTCCGCTGTGTACCGTGATCACCGATTATGATGCGCACGGAACCTGGGTCAGCAAAGAAGTAAGCACCTATTTGGTATCTACCCCTGATGTCAAACAGAAGCTTCTTAGCCGCGGCATACCTTCCGATCGCGTTCAGGTCACGGGGATTCCGATCCATCCGAACTTTTGGGAACAGCATAACCGAGAGGAGCTTCGGTCTCACTTCGAACTGAAGCCGCTGCCGACCGTACTCATCATGGGCGGGGGCTGGGGTCTTGTCAAAAATGAACATTTCTTAACGGATTTGATCCGTTGGCGGGACCGGCTTCAGCTTATCGTCTGTCTTGGAAATAATGAGAGAGCTCTCGCCGAGTTAAAAAAAGACGAGCGGTTCCGGCATCCCCATATTAAGCTGCTGGGCTTTACTAAAGAAATCGATAAATGGATGGACGTTTCCGATCTGCTGATTACCAAGCCCGGAGGAATGACTTGTACGGAGGGACTGGCCAAGGGGATTCCGATGCTGTTCTATAAGCCGATTCCGGGGCAAGAAGAAGAGAATCTGCAATATTTTACGGAGCATGGGTTCGGAGAGCCCATCACATCGTCGGAAACGGTGGCCCACTGGTTCCGGCTGCTGATCGAGCATTACCCAGAGCTTGAGAAGCGCCGCCAAGGCATGTCGCGCAGAACGGATGCCTATCATCCGGCGGATTGTTCTCGTGCGATCATGAAGATTTTGCAGGGGTAAGCTTACCCGTATCGCACAACGAACGAAAAAAACAACCTGACGGGACTTCCCCGTCAGGTTGTTTGCGTAAACAGACGATCTCTAGCCGTTCTGATCAGCTTCAAGCTGTTTAAGGTGCTCGGAAAGAGCCTTTTCCCCTATGACGACCTCAAGCCGGTGAATGGGCATGCCCTTTTCGTAAAATTTGGTTTCGTACTCTGTCATAACAAGGTCCGTACGCGGACCCTCCGCATGCAGATCAAGCGAGATATTGCGCATCCGAAGCCCCAAATCGGCGAACGAATTCAACGAAAACTCGAATAGAGACCGGGAATCGGTTTTAAAATGAATTTCTCCCCGTTCATTTAACAGGATGCTATATTTATTTACAAAATTCGCATGGGTTAGCCGGCGGCGGGCATGCTTTTTTTTGGGCCATGGATCGCTAAAATTCAAATAAATGCGTTCAATCTCGCCAGCTTCAAACATGTTTTCGATATATTCTATGTTCATCCGTACAAGCCGGAGGTTGGATAGGTCCCCTCCATGCTCTTCACGTGATTCCCGCGCCTTCTCGGTTCCACGGCGAATCAACTCGTCGTACATATCGACACCTATGTAGTTGATGTGCGGATTTAAGGCGCTGAGCTGGCTGATAAATCGGCCCTTGCCCATTCCAAGCTCCACATGGATCGGCCGGTCATTGCCGAACACTTCAGCCCACTTCCCTTTAAACGGCTCCGGTTCGAGCACTACCAGCTCCGGCTGTGCCTCGATCGCTTCCCTGATTCCCTTTCGTCCTCTTAAACGCATTGTTTACCGTCCTCCAACTGCTTGCATTTTCGTTTCGGCAGCTTGCCGCAAGCCTGCCTCAATGTCTTTGAACGATTATACTCTGAAACGAAGGGAATGAAAAGACCGGTTAGCCAGCACTAAAGCAATCTGGACCGGTCTTGAAACTGTTTTATAAGACCCCACCGATGACGATCGGCCTCTACTCCCTGCCTTCTTCGCGGTTGCGTCCGCGCATCCCGGCCAAGCCTAAAAGACCTAATAAACCTAACCAGCCCCAGTTCGTTCCTCTTCCTGTCGTTGTCGCAGCAGTCCGGTAGGAAGCCGTATGGTAATTGCCTCCATAGCCGTAGCCCGTACGGTCATTGGCATTCGTGTAGGTGTTCATTCTGTCCAGCATATTATCGTTGTAATTATACGTACGGGTTCCGGTAACGGGATTGTTATAAGTGCCTGCACCGACCCTGCCCGTGGTACCTGTAGTGCCGGTTGTTCCGGTGATAGGATTCGTATAAGTGCCTGTGCCGGTCGTAGCGGGGGCACCTGTGGTACCGGTCTGTCCCGTTGCCGGCAGCCCTGTGGTTCCCGGGGTCGTCGTGCTTGTTCCTGTCGTCGTCATCCCGCCGGGCGCTGTGGCTGCACCCGTTCCGTAAGTGGAGGATGTTCCCGTTCCGGTCGCGGCCGTCTCAGCAAAAGCTTGGCCGCCAAATCCCAAGGAAGCAGTCAACGTGAGAGCAAGAACTGTTTTCACAAGCTTGTTCATGGTTTAGGAGTTCTCCCTTCTGAAGCTGAATTGTTTTGACGCCTTGCAAATATAGCATGGGTCGGACGGACTTTTTTTATCCTGCGGCAGGTCAGGAGTGTTTTGTAAAGGAAACAAAATGAAACGGTTCGCTTTTGTGCCCAGTTTTGATAGAATATAAAGATAAGCTTTACTGGAAAGGAAGTACACCTCATGCATCTATCTTCAACGACCGGGCCCCTGATATGGGGAGATAAACGTTTTCATACATGGAACTATGAGATGCGGGAGCAATTCGGAACCAAGGTATTTAAAGTCATGCTCGACGCCGGCTTCACTTGTCCGAACCGCGACGGTACGATCGCTACAGGCGGCTGCACCTTCTGCAGCGCACGGGGATCGGGAGATTTTGCCGGCAGCCGCCGCGATGATCTGGTGACCCAATTCGGCAAAATCCGCGATCTCCAGCATCAAAAATGGCCGGAGGCGCAGTATATCGGTTATTTTCAAGCCTATACCAACACGTATGCTCCCGTGGAGGAGCTGAGAGAATATTATGAAGCGATCCTGCAGCAGCCCGGCGTTGTCGGCTTGTCTATCGCCACCCGTCCGGATTGCTTGCCTGATGATGTGATCGATTATTTGGCGGAGCTGAACGAACGCACTTACTTATGGGTCGAGATGGGATTGCAAACGGTCCATGAATCGACATCGAAGCTGATTAACCGCGCTCACGATACGCAGTGCTACCTTGATGCGGTTTCCAAACTTCGGGCAAGGGGCATCCGCGTTTGTGCGCACATTATTTACGGCCTCCCTCAGGAAACGCATGAGATGATGCTGGAAACAGGGCGCGCGGTGGCCGACATGGATGTGCAGGGCATCAAAATCCACCTGCTTCACCTGATGCGCAAAACACCGATGGTCAAGCAGTATGAAGCCGGACTCCTGAAATTTTTGGAAAAAGAGGAGTATGTGAGCTTGGTTGTCGATACGCTTGAAATGCTGCCGCCGGAGATGATTGTTCACCGCCTGACCGGCGATGCGCCGCGCGATCTGCTCATCGGTCCGATGTGGAGCCTCAAAAAATGGGAGGTTCTCAATGCTTTTGACGAGGAGCTTAGGCGCCGCAACACCTGGCAGGGCAAAAAATGGCTGGAAAGCCTGAAAACTGCAACAGTTCATGCCTAGATTACGTTATAATAGGTAAGAGGTCATGGAAAGGAGTGGTTCGCATATGCTGCGGGGCACAAAGGGATTCCTATACTCCACGTTAGGCGCTGTGATGCTGCTCGCGGCCGGCTGTGCGAACGAGCCGCCTGCACCTCCGACGCCGGCCGGAACATCTTCGACCGAAATCATACCCACGACGCCCGCTGCGGAAACGGGCACTCCGCAGGCGGAGCCGAATATTTCGAAAGCAGAGACGGATTCTTCAAAAATTGTAGATTCTGCTGCGGGAAGCGGCAGCAACCGGACAGAGCCTGCGCCCAAAGCGCCGAGGTCTGCTCCTGCGGCACCCAAAGCGCCTAAAGTGCCTGCAGCCCCTGAGCTTCCTGCTTCCTCCGTGCTGCAGGAGAGCGGAAAAACCTCCGCTCCGTCGAAGGAGCCGGGGACGCAGATGGTGGATCCGCCTACGGTGGGATCCGGTCAGGCCAAATCGGATGGAAAACCGGCTGCCCCTATGCTGCCGGAGCCCATTGAACCGCCAACGATAAGCGCCGACCCGGCAGAAAAGACCCAGTCTCCCGCCGTTTCCGAGAAAAGGATGGAAAGCGGCTTATGGGCTCCGCCAACCCTGAGCGAGCCGGTTCAGATTCAAAAATAAACAGGTTCAACAATAACGAAGGCGGGCATTCGGATGTCTGCCTTCTATCTTTATATATAAGAATAGGATGGGGAGGATGGACCTTCGTGGGGTTTATTTCCATACTTAGCTTTACCCACAAATTAATTGAAGAACGCGTAAAATCCGGGGAAACCGTCATTGACGCCACGGCAGGCAATGGAGTCGATACCGCCTTTCTTGCCCGTCTGGTCGGACAAGAAGGTACGGTGCATGCCTTCGATATCCAGCGGCAGGCGTTGGAGCATACGGCAGAGCGTTTAGCCAAGGAGCTGCCGGGTACGACTGTGAAGCTGCACCATTGCAGCCACGCCGAGCTGCTGCACGTCATTCCACAGGATCAGCATGGGCTTGTCTCGGCGGTTATGTTCAACCTGGGCTATCTGCCCGGAGCGGATCACGACACGATAACAAAGCCCGTTTCAACCGTTGCCGCCTTGGAAGCGTCAGCCAAGCTGCTCCGCCGCGGCGGCATTATCACCGCAGTCCTGTACACCGGCCATTCCGGGGGCGGCGAAGAAGCGGATGCCGTAGAGCAGTGGGCCTGCGGGCTGCCTCAAGGGCAGTTTCAAGTGCTGCAATATCGTTTCATGAATCAAATCAACCGTCCTCCTTATTTGATTGCAATCGAGAAACGCTGATGGAGTCCCCCAAATGACTGATTTTATTGCGCTCCCGGCTCTTTCGCTAGATCCTTTTTCCTCTACCCTGGCCTATAGCCAATGGAAAGCCGGATTGATATAATTTTAGTTGAATAGAAAATTAGGAGCGTAGACGATGAAACCTTATCCGCTGCAATGCAAACCTGAATTTAAAGAGAGAGTATGGGGTGGACGTGCTCTCGAGCAGTTCGGACTTGACCTCCCGGAGGGACACATCGGAGAAGGCTGGATGATCGGAGATCACCCGAATGGAACAACGACCGTGGTGAACGGAGAGCTGGCCGGAATGGGACTGGATCAAATCCGGGAGCAGTACGGTAAGGTTCTATTCGGCGGCAAAGGCTTTTCCGAGAAAAACGGACGCTTTCCGCTGCTGATCAAGCTGCTGGATTGCCAGGACGATCTTTCCGTTCAGGTGCACCCGAACGATCATTACGATCGTCTTCCGCAAGGCGAGCTCGGAAAGACCGAGATGTGGTATATTCTTGATGCCAAGCCCGGCGCCAAAATTATTTATGGACTCAAGGAAGGCGTAAACCGTGAGCAGCTTGCGGCCGCCATCGATGAAAACCGCATCCTGGAATGCCTGAATGAAATTATGGTTGAGGCCGGCGACTCCTTCTATATTCCAGCCGGTACGGTGCATGCATTGGGATCGGGCGTTCTGGTCGCGGAAATTCAGCAAAATTCCGACAGCACATACCGACTGTACGATTACGACCGACTAGGCTTGGACGGGAAGCCCAGAGAGCTGCACATTGAAGATTCCCTGAACGTCATCGCCTTTGAAGGCTCTGGCGCTACTTATATGAAGACCGATATTTCCACCTGTAATGAATGGTTGACGTTAGCGCGATCTCCTTTCTTCGTAACGGAAAAAGGCCAGGTCGAAGGCATTTGGAGCCTGCAGACTTCACCGGAAAGCTTTATTATCCATATTATCTGCGACGGATCCGGCTCCATCCGCTGGACAGAAGGTGAGCTGCCCGTGAAGCCGGGCGAATGCTATCTGCTTCCGGCCAATCTCGGCAGCTACTCGCTTACCGGCAGCATGACCGTACTCCGCAGCTACTTGCCGTAAAAAACAGCACCACCTCCAAGGCTATTGTCTAAGCCTTAAGAGGTGGTGCTGTTTTTACTATAAATCAATGTACAGCAAGCTTCTCTACGTTCATGGTGAAATACTGCGCGCGGGCGGCCGCATCCGGCGGATAATGGACAATCAGCAGCTGTTCTGCCGAACGGTCAAGCTCGCCTGTTGCCAGGTAATGGTCAAGCCGGAACGGAAGCACCTCGATCATCGTATGCTTATGCAATTCTTTCTCTCCGATCGAAAGCGCAGCGAAAGCGTCCGATACCGCATGCGGACGTTCTGCGAGCAGCCGCAAATATTCCGATTGCCGTGGCTTATCCAGCGTAAAGTCCCACCAAATCTTGCGGGGCCTGTACTTATGGCCCAGGAAATAATCGAGCTTCATGAAGCCCTCGATCACCTCAAGCTCGGCCGTCCCGCGATGCTTTAAGAAAGCGCTCAGCCGCGTAAACAAATCCTCCAGCTGGTGGCCGATCTTCTGCCAGCCCCGCTCCTCCCAGTAATCCCCGAACTCTTGGAAGAAATCAAACGCCGACGGAAACTCATGCTTGATCAAATACGTAACGGTATGGTCCATCCGATGGGCGTTCCAATATTTTTCGAGCACATCCTCCACCCTCTTGATTCTGACCAAATCGCTGAACGGAAGAATATTATTGCCTAGAATTTCATAAGGGGCATGATCCATATAAACGTAGCCGTATTTCTCCGCATCCTGACGCATCCCGGTACCGCGCAGCATTTTCAGGAAGCCGAGCTGCAGCTCTTCGGGGCCCAGCTCGAACACATCGTTGAACGTACGGCGGAAGGAGCTGTAATCCTCCTCGGGCAGTCCGGCGATCAAATCGAGATGCTGATCAATCTTGCCGCTCTCTTTGACCTTCGTCACCGTGCGTGTCAGCTTGGCAAAGTTTTGCCGCCGTTTCACCAGCGTGTTGGTCAAATCATTGGTCGACTGTACGCCGATCTCAAACCGGAAAATCCCCGGGGGCGCCTGCTCTGCCAAGTAATCCAGCACCTCCGGACGCATGATATCCGCGGTAATTTCGAACTGGAACACGCAGCCGCGGTGATTCTGAATGAGAAACTCAAAAATCTCCATGGCATAATCGCGCTTGATGTTGAAGGTTCGATCCACGAACTTGATCAGCTTGGCGCCGGAATCGATCAAATACAGCAGATCGCTTTTTGTCCGCTCCATATCAAAATATCTGACGCCCACTTCTATAGAAGAAAGACAGAATTGACAGCTGAACGGACAGCCCCGGCTTGTTTCAAAATAAACGACCCGGTTGGCCAGACTCGACACGTCCTCGGCAAAACGGTGCGGCGACGGAATATCATCCAGCGCCAGCTTCGGACGAGGCGGGTTGATCATAACACGGTTATCTTTGCGGTAAGCGACTCCGAACACGCTGTAGAAGGCACGGTCGCTTTGCAGCTCCGACAGCAGGTGATGAAACGTCTCTTCCCCTTCGCCCATCACGATGAAATCCACCTCGGGAAGACGGTTCATCCAATAGTCCGTATCGTAAGACACTTCCGGTCCGCCGAGCACCACGACTAAATCGGGCATTATCTTTTTGAGCATGCCGATCACGACGATCGTTTCTTCGATATTCCATATATAACAGGAGAATCCCACCACATCCGGCTTTCGCTGGTACAAATCCGATACGATATTCATCGCCGGATCCTTAATGGTATATTCGGCAATTTGGATGCCGGGAAAATCCTTCTGACTGTAGGACTTCAAGTACCTCAGAGCCAGGGAGGTATGAATGTATTTGGCATTCAGTGTAGATAATACGATGCTTTTCATTGGGTTTAAACCTTCTTTGCTTCCGATTGGCCTTGCTTGATTTGTACCCTATTTTACACGGAAACCGGGGGGAACACAAAAGAATCGGCCGCCTCGGACCGCGAGTTCTTGATTAATGAAATACCATGCGCAGCACCATGGCACAAGCGCTTCCCGCAATGACCGTCCATAGCAGACTGCGGGTCTTTACGGCAACGATAAACGTGAGCAGGCCGGCAAGCAAATCGACATTCTTCAGCAGCACAAGCTTTCCGTCCGACACGAAAAGCTCTTGTCCGACCAAAGCGGCCATAACGGCGATCGGGACATGCCTTAACCATTGCAAGGCCCATTCCGGCAAGGAGATGCGGCTTAACAGCATGAGAGGAATGACCCGGGGAATGAACGTGACCAGCGAAGCGCCGATAATGATCCATAAAATAGTCCATCTTACTTCCATCGTTCGACCACCATCCCCAAGGTAGCTCCGGCCACCGTAGCCAAGATAATCGCGATACTTCCCGACCATACCCAACCGATGCCGACCACCGCAATAACGGCAAACACCGCGACGAAGATGTCTACCGCCATGGTGCCGCGGCTTACGATTTGCAACACCAGAAGACCTATAAACATAGCGGGCAGGGCAAAATCCAACCCGAGCTGCTCCGGCTTCGCAACCCATTGACCCAGGATCGCTCCGGCGACATTGGCTGCAATCCAGTTGCTGTAAGCCGCCAAATTAAGACCGTGCATCCACTTTTCGCTGAGGGCCTTGCGATGGGCCGTTTGCCCTATCGCCACTCCAAAGGTTTCATCGGTGAGCAGAGAGCCGATCAGCATATTTTTAAACGGAGTAAGGTGGCGAAAATAAGGCGATATGGCTGCACTAAGCAAAAAATGGCGAAGATTGACAAAGAAAACGGTAAAAATAATGGCTGCCGCCGAATGGCCCGCGGCGACCATCCCCGCCAGAATGAATTGAGCCGAACCGGCGTAAAGCAGCAAAGACATCAATGCGATTTCGGCTGTGCTCAAGCCCGCCGTCTTGCCAATGATCCCTGCCGCAAATCCAATGCTTAAATATCCCAGCAGCGTAGGAATACAATCTTTGATCCCTTGTATAAAATCCTCTTTTGCTTCTAAAGCCGACGTGTTGGTATGCATGATTCTCCTACCCCTAAGACGCACAAATGTTTTGCAGCGACCCATAAATGGACATAACATCTTTTGTAGACTCCATTCTACCCACAAAACAAAAAAAATGGAACCGTTAAGGTCCATTTTGTCGGTTATTGCATATAGGAGTTGGACTGCATCCATTCCGTCTCCGGAATTAACGCGGTCAGTCTGAATTCATCTTGCCCGTCTTCCGACCATACGCTGGCTTGCGACATCAGCTGGGCTTCGACCTGCTCCTTTTGCGTCATCAGCTCCGCGGCATCGCCTTCCGCCAGATTGTCGATCGTCTGCTGCAGCCGGTTTCTCTCTTCCAGTCTTTTGGCCATTTGATACAGGATCATCCTAAACCATCGTCCCTTCGCTTTTGAGTTCTTGCTTTCATGTTACCCTGCCTGCATGAAGACAAGATTAAGGGAACATCAACGTACTGTTAAAAATGCTCCCCTATATTCTATGCGTCTTTACGAATTTAGTATTTCCCATTTTGGCCAAAAAGATGTATTCGTATCATTCCCATTTGAAAGTCAGGCTGGCGAGGATAAACGCAAGAACCAGCCATACGCCCAGAAATACCGCCTCCACCCACAGCGTTCCCATCGTTGCGCCTACATTCATCACCTGCCGCAATGCGGTGGTCAGATGGCTGATCGGGATGAGCTTCACCAGCGGCTGAAGAAACTCGGGCATATTTTTGATCGGAAAAAAGACCCCGCCCACAAACAGCATCGGAAACGAAAGGAAGCCGGCAATCGGCCCTGCGCTTTCCGGCGTCTTGGCCAGACCGGCCACGATAAAGCCCGTCGCCATGAACGCAAGCGTGCCGAGGATGATGAAGAACAGCAGGGTCAGCCAAGATCCGTTCACCTGCGTTCCAAAGAACAAGTAGCCCACAAGCAGAACAATGATAGCTTGAAGCCCGTTCAATGTCAGCCTTGCCGTTATTTGTGCCGCGATAAAGGTGGAAGCGTGCAGTGTCGTACTCTGCATACGGCGCAAAATCCCCCGCTCTCTCCAAGACGAGATTTGTGCGGCTACGCCGTTCAAATTGTTGGACATGATCATCATCGCCAGAATGCCCGGCACGAGAAAGTCAATATAGCGGAGCTTCAGTGACTGAACGCCCTCAGGCTCGATCTTAATGGCCGGCGCGTAGCCCGACAGCTTCTTGTCGATGCCGTCGACGATAGGCATAAGCAGCTGCAGCCCGATCTGCGATGCGGCGGCGTTCGTTTCGTCATAATATACCTTCAGGGCGGCGGAAGCTTGGCTGTCCGCGTTAGGCGCTCCCGCAGCCTTTCTCGACCTCGCCTCCAATTCCTTGGCAAAGCCTTGGGGGATGACGATCACCAGCTGATGATCCCCGCGCTTAAGCACCTCCACTTCCGCGTCCAAGTCCTGGGCGGCCTTGAGCTGCAGGACCGGATTTTCCTCTAAGGACGAGATTAATGCCTGCGATGCTGCGGTTCGATCCAAGTCGATGACCGCTCCCGACACGGTGACCGGCGTATCTTTACCTAGGAATGAGCCCAGCATGACCATGAAAAAGACCGGGAAAAACAACGTCCAAAACAACACCTGACGGTTGCGCCCGAACAGCCTAAGCTGGGCCAGCGTTAATTGAATATAGGCCTTCACTGCTCTCTCAAGCTCCTTCCCGTCATGTGAATGAAGACATCCTCCAAGGTAGCCGTACGCGTTTGCAAATCCTGCACCCTCCATTTCTCCCGGGAAGCCAATCCGATCAATTCGACCAACGAAGCCTGCAAATCGTCCGTATACAGCACGAACAGCTCATTGCGGTAATCCGCCTGCTTCACTTCGCTGACCTTGCCTAATCCCTCAAGGACTTGATCCAGGCTCTCCCGGTCCCATTCCTCCGAGCCTTCCAGCCGGAACTCGACGGCACTGTCCGACTGCAGGCTTCGCACCAGGTTCCTTGGCGTATCAAGCGCAATGACCTGACCGCTGTCCATCAGGCAGATGCGATCGCAGAGCACATGCGCCTCTTCCATATAATGCGTGGACAGGACAATGGTCTTCCCCCGCTCCTTGAGCCGGAGCACAATGTCCCACAGGGTCCGGCGCGCTTGCGGATCCAGCCCGGTTGTCGGTTCGTCCAAAAACACCACCTGAGGATCGTTCACTAACGCCAGGGCAATCGCCAGCCTTTGCTTTTGTCCTCCGGACAAATGTTTAACGCGGTCGTTTCGTTTCTCCTGAAGGATCATATCCTCCAGCAGCGGATCGATCGGTACAGATTCGGGGTAAAAGCTCGCGTACATTTTTACAATCTCATGCACCTCGAGCAAATCAAACAAAGAGGTGGACTGCAGCTGAACGCCGATCACCTCTTTGACTTTCTTCAAATCCGTTCGGGTATCATAGCCTGCAACGATGGCATGGCCGTCATCCGGACGGCGGAGCCCTTCAATCATCTCCATCGTCGTCGTCTTGCCTGCGCCGTTGGGGCCCAGCAGCCCGAACACCTCGCCTTTATAAACTTCGAAATTCACGCCCTTCACCGCTGTAAAATCGCCGTATCTCTTGACCAAGCCGTTTGCTTGGATCATCGTTTCCGTCTGCGCCACCGTTCCTCCAGCTCCTTTGGGCTCAGTCATTATAATCTGAGTATATCACCCGCGATACGCGGTTGCCTAATCCTGCTAAGATCGCTCCTTGGGATGGCCGGAAGTACCAAATAGTGCTTCCAAATTTTATTGCTGTGGTCATCAAAGTCATCACCGTAATAAACAATCCCCAAAGGATCCAAGCCCATTGGGTATACGGTAAGGCCGACTTCCTATTCCATACGGCCACTTCAAAGTAATATGTGTTAAAAAGTACTGCGAGATTGCAAAAAAGCCACACGTTGATTTCGTGTGGCTCTCTTACGTCATAAGCAAACCCGCTCTGACCGTTAATCAGCATACAGATAAGACTCTTTCCAAAGGATCAGATTATACGGATCGTTCCAGTCCATATCGTCCTGGTTTCGTTCAAGCATCGGATGAAGCCGGCTGTTGTTGAAAATAATGGAGCCCTGTTGTTTCTAGCTAAGGCAAGGTCCCCATTCTATAATGGATTATTCGGCGTGCTAATATTTCAATTCCTTCACCAATCGCTTGGCCGTTCCATTGGCCGTCTCGATGACTTCATAGATTTTGACTCGAACGCCGTTTGAGCCCTGCTCATCCTTTAAGCCGGAGAATGTAATTTTCTGCTTGCCGTTAATAAGCTTATTGGCTCCCGTAAAGGTCATGGTCTGCGTGCCTACGACCCGATCCAGCCCATCGACCAAATCAAACTGCATTTTGGAGAAATTCGGGTCCACAATGACCGGATCCGGATGCTCGATAGCCATGGTGAGATTCAAAGTATACGTATAAGACCCGCTGCTGTAGCTCCAGCCCAGTGTGTAATTTTGGAACTGAACCCGGAACGGATAGAAAGAAATCGTATCCGTGTCCGATTCTTCCTGAATTCCGACCCGATAGGCGCCAAGTGAAACCTTCCCTTGCGAAACGGATTGATCATCGTACACATGTAAAGCAAACGTCTTATCCTCCACCGTGTTGGGCAGCAGATAGGAATAGCTGATCACATAGGAAGTGCCCGGCATGATAAGCTCCGGAACCGAGCTTTGTCTGCTGCCAGTGTACGATTTTCCTTGTCTGTCGATCAGCTCGTTCTGAAGCTTCGGAAGCGCAATGGAGCTCGTACCCTTGTTCGTAATTTTGTATTTGCCGATCGCAGTCTTGTAACCAAAATCATCGTTTTCATGAACGTGAAGCTCAACCAAAGAAATCTCCAGATTTTTATCTACAACGCCGTTATCGCTAAGAGCCAATGGCTCTCCCAGCTTGTAGGCTGAAGCCGATGAGCTTAAGCTTCTTGCCTGACTGGCTCCATTCAATAGGTAGACCGCAACCGGAACTTGCGATGTCGAAGCGGATGCGGCTTGGGATGAGGCGCTTGCCGCTTCATTGGACGCTGACGTGCCTGATGAGCTGTTGGAGGTGTTATTTGATGTATTGCTCGACGTATTGCCGGACGTATTGTTCGACGGAGCGCTCGATGTGCCGCCCGACGAAGAGCTTGCCGTACTCGTATTGGCGGATGAACCGGTTGCTTTTGTCTTCTCCCACAGCACTAACTGCACGGCCTCCGGATCCATGCCCCCGGGCAGAACCGCATTAAAATAAAAGGACGCGGTTTCTTTGGGAGACAGATAAGAAATACGGGACGTATTGTCGGTAGACGTAATGGAAGCTCCAGATCCCCCAAACTGATAAGCAGCCAGTAATGAAGGCAGGGCAGCAGCCGAATCCCCTTCGTTGCTTAAAGTAACTACCGTTTGAAAATGGATACCGTCCGGCTGATTGGAATAGGTCGATTTCTCCGCTTTGACGGTCAAATGCTCCCCCTCCAGCTGCCTGACATATTCCAGCGTATCGCCCAACCGGGCCATTCGTAGAGAGGAACCGATAGTCATGGTACTAAGCGAAACTTCCTCGCTTTGGTTCATGTAATAAAATTCGAGACGAAGACCCTGCTCTGACAAATCCTTTGAAATGGCCGTTTTTAGTGTAATGACCCCCGATTGGTTCGGAAGAAAAGTCAGATCCTTTCCATCGGCGATCGAAGCTGCGTATTTCAGCCCGTCAGCCCCTTTAAGCCGTACTTGAAGCGCCGAAGGCAGCTTCACACTGCCGGAGCCCATATTTTTCATGGACAACTGTGTGTACAAATACCATTTGCCGTCCTCCACAACGCGAACACTCTGTCCCAAGCGATAGGAAATCGAGGCGTCGTTTTCCAAGGAGCTGTCCACGGTATGCAGGTTCATGATTTCCTCCGGAACGGCCGCCTGGTTCTCCCGGATCACCGAGGCTACGGACAGCATCCCCAAATGCTTCATAAAATCAGCTTCACTGCTGTCCCAACGGAAGACCTCCACCTTAAGCTGCGCAGCGCTCGTACCCGTAACGATATCCGAATAAAAACGAAAACGCTGGTCCTGTCCCGGAAGAACGACGGCGCTCTTCTTTTCGCTTAGGCGGGCGGTGTAACTGCGTCCGGCATCATCCGTTACGCGAACCCCGTATTCATTGAAATCGATGGCCCGGCTGTCCCGATTGTGAAGTACAACCGAAAACTGCAGGTTCGAAGAGGAAAGAGCGGCCTGATCCAGCGTGAAGTAGGATTGACCCGCAATATATACCCCTTCCGATGCGGCATGAGATACCGGAGCCAACGGCGACATGAGGGTTAGAGAGCCTGATAATAAAAGGGCCATGCTTGTATGCTTCCATGAAAATGACGGTAATTTACGTTTCAATTCCAACAACCTCCCCGGGTAGTATAAATGTTAATCTGTACGAAGCGCATCGATCGGTTTGAGCTTGGAAGCCTTGTTCGCAGGATAAAGTCCGAATACAACCCCCACCAGCACGGAGAACAAAAATGCATACAATCCGATATCCAGGGAAAGACTCGTGGCTTGATTCGGATTGATATACGGCCAAACCAAGGAAAGCACAACCCCTAATAGGAAGCCGATCAATCCGCCCATTCCACTGATGATGACAGCCTCAACCAGAAACTGCAGCAAAATGTTCCGCCGCTTCGCCCCAATCGATTTACGGATGCCGATTTCCCTCGTTCGTTCGCTGACCGTGACCAGCATAATATTCATAATGCCAATCCCGCCAACCAATAGAGAGATGGCCGCAACGCTTACTAGCTGACTAGTCATCGTATCGGAAGCCGACTGCCTGGCGCTGATCAGCTGGGATGAGTTAAAAATGTTGTAGCCCGTTGTACTATTAAATTTATTTTGCAGATACCGTTCTACAATGGACTGAACTCTGGCCACATTGTCGCTCGTGGTTGCTTCGACGTACGTCGTCCGGATATTGCCGAGCTTGAAATCTCTGCTCAGTGTATTCAGCGGCACAAATATGGAGCTGTCCAATGAGGTTCCGCTCGTATTGGAGCCTTTGCTTTTCAGGGTTCCGATGATGGTATACACGAAGCCGTCAATATTCAGCCTCTCTCCGAGCGGATCGCCGGTGCCAAAAAATTTCGAAGCGACCTCGCTGCCGATCACAGCCACATGATTCCGAAAGTCGCTGTCGGCCTGAGCGAGGAATCGTCCGCTCGCAACTTCTCCCTTTTGCATATCCAAATACCGGTCATTCGTACCGATCACATTATAGGTTTGCGTATCCCGGTCATATTTGACATTCGAGCTGTTTTTCGTCATGGTCGGAGCGATCGCCTTAAATCCGGGCAGGCTCTCCATCTGCATAATCTCTTGATAGTTCAGCTGGGTAGCCCGCCCATTGCCCATCAGATTGACCACGAGCAGATTCGTCCCCAGACTTTCATACTGCTTGGCGATCGCTTCGGACGATCCCCGGCCGATCGAGACCAGCGTGAGAACAGAGGCGACTCCAATAATGACCCCGAGCATGGTCAGGATGGTCCGGAGCGGATTAGCCCGCACCGTTGCCATCGCCATGCGTACCAATTCCCAAAGCTTCATCCCGCCGCCTCCTGTGATGCTGCAGGTAACGGAGCATTCCGTACATCCTTGATGATTTCCCCGTCCCGGAGGGTGACCACCCGTTTGGCATTATCGGCGATATGATTGTCATGGGTGATGAGAACGATGGTGTTGCCTTCCTCGTTAAGCTTCGTGATCAGCTCCAGCACCTCAATGCCCGTTTTCGAGTCCAGCGCTCCCGTAGGCTCGTCGGCCAGGATCAATGAAGGAGAGATCGCCAGGGCCCGGGCAATGGCTACCCGCTGCTGCTGTCCTCCCGACAGCTCGCTGGGCTTATGGTGACCGCGCTGCCCCATCCCGAGCGCCTCCAGCATCATCTGGGCTCTTTCCTTCCGCGCTTTGCCCCCGATACCTGCATAGATCATCGGCAGCTCTACATTTTCAAGGGCCGTCAGCCGGGGAAGCAAATTGAACTGCTGGAAAATAAACCCGATCTTGCGATTTCTCAGCTCGGCTAGCCCGTTATCCGACAGATGCTCCGTCGCTACCCCATCCAAGGTATAGGACCCCGACGTGGGTGAATCGAGAAGCCCGATCGTATTCATCAATGTCGATTTCCCCGATCCGCTGGGTCCGATAATGGCTACAAAATCACCTTGAGCAATATTCAGAGAGATCCCTTTTAAAATTTGAAGCTGCTCTGCTCCGCGGGTATAGCTTTTGGTAATCTGATTCAATTCGATAATATTCAATAGAAACGACTCCTTCCGCCCAAGCAAACCATTAGTTTCGTACCCCGCCGCCGGAAGCTCCTCCTCCCGTGCCGCCGCCGCCCTGGAACCTGTTTCCGCCGCCGGAAATTCCGCCGCCACCGCCCGGGAATCCGCCGCCTGGGAATTGCTGCTGATTGGTCGTCGCCCTCCTTGTCGGCATCACAACCGTATCTCCTTCGTTCAGACCGCTTACAATTTCAATATGCGTTGCGCTGCGAATGCCGGTCTGGATTTCATGCTGCTCTTCGACCGTTCCATCGGCTTTTTGGAGCGAAACGTAGGTCTTCCCTCTTTGGGTCTGTACGGCCTCGATCGGCATGATCAGAACATCCTTCTTGTCCTGGATATAAATCTCGGCTGTTGCGGTCATGGCATACTTCAAATCGTTCTGCTCAGTGTTCTGCACCGAAACCACAACCACATAAGTGGTAACGCCGTTGCTGGTCGTGCCCACATTGGATACGGAGGTCACTTCACCTTCAAATGTCCGTCCGGACAAAGCGTCGACCTTCACCTGCGCCTTCTGGCCGACCTGAATGCTGGTCAAATCGAGCTCATCGACCGCAATGGGCAGCTGCATGGCGCTTAAGCTGGCCACCGCTCCGAGTGTGGTGTTAGCCTCGATTTGCGCGCCTACGGGGTAGCTGTTCAGCACATTGGTCTGACTGTTGGCGAAATCGGATGAGAATACGCCGTCGAACGGTGCTGTAATGGTCAGCTGCTTCACCTTCTGCTCCGCATCGAACACCTTGATCTTTTGGCTTTCGATAGCCGCTTCCTTACTAATCATTTCATCCTGAAGCGAGTCGTTATAGATCATCCCGATCACATCTCCCCGGTTTACCGTCTCGCCATTTTTAAAGTTCAGCTTTTGGATATTTCCGCTCGTCCCGGCATAAACCGCTGCGGTATGTATGTACTCAAGTGCACCCTGCGTCGCAGCTTCCTTTTTTGGATCGGACGAAGCCATGCTTCCCTTGACCATCGTTCCATCAGAGAGCGTCCCGTCATTGTTTACGACCACTTCAACGTCTACCAGCTTATTCCCGTTCGCATCGGCCCTGATATCCCTGCTGACCGTTTCCACCGTTCCCATTTTCGTCAGCATAAAGCCGTCCACCGTCAATTCCACCGCATCGCCCTTCTTTAGCTGAACGGCATCCTGCAAATAGAACGGCAGCTTGACCTTCAATTGGGACGGATCGGAAATCGTCGCCACTTTGCCCAGCTTATTGATTTGGCTTCCCACATCAAGGTTGGAGACGAATGTCAGCTTTCCGCCGATCGGTGCGGAAAAACTCATGTGATTCTGCTCTTCCTGAAGCTTGACCAGCTCCTTTTCCATCTGCTGCAGAGAAACCTGCGCTTCCTTCAAATTGGTTTCCGTTGAAGGGACGGACAACTCTACAAGCACATCCCCCTTCTTTACGGCCCGATTTTGGTTCAAATTCATCGTTTTGATCACCCCGTCCACCGGCACAACAATATTCTGCATATCCTGAGCCTTGAACTGGGTAGTGCCTGATACCGTGGAAGTAATATTGCCTTTGGTTACTTTCATCGTTGTTTGCTGCGTTGCCGCAGACGCTGCAGGCTTCGCTGCCGACTTATGTACATAATAGTAAGTGCCCGCGCCGCATAACAGCGCGGCTAAAACCACAATAATCCATTTTTTGCTGCGGCGTAACTCCATTCCTCTTTCCCCTCTCCATCGGCTTCCTACCACATCAGTCTAGTATCGATTGCTGAATCCAATCTGAACGCAAGCTGAAAGTTAATTGAAGGAATGCTGAAAATTCGCTGAATGCCATAGGGCAAAAAAATCGTGCGATCCGTCGGAAACGGACCGCACGATTCGTATGAATCAGTTCACGGCTTCAGCACTCGAAGCAGCCGCATCGGAAGCGGACTTTGCTTTTCCATGCCAGCCTCCCTTTTGATCAACAAATTGGTTTAACTGCTCGGTCATGCTATCTTTTATTTTACTGACCAACTGATCTTTTGAGATCCCTTTTGCTTCTGCAATTTCTGCCAGAGACTTTCCGGCCTGCATTTCTGCTGCCAGCTCCTCTTGAGTCACTCCAAGAATCTGTGTCAATGCCTCCGGATTGCCCATAGCACCAAATGGCATTTTACCGCGGCCTTCACCCGGATGACCAAAGCCCTTGTTTTCAATTTGCTGCTTCAAACGGTCGGATAAGCCGGACTTCATTTGATCCGCCTGCTCCTGAGTCAGCGTTCCGGCGGTCACTTTAGCGTCGATGGCTGCCGTTTGAGCTTCAACCAGCTTTTGCAGGTAGTCCTCTTCACTCAGGCCTTTTTCCTGTGCGATTTGCAGCAAGGTTTTCCCTTCCTTCAGCGCATCTGTTATTACGCTCTGCTCTACGCCCAGTATGGCTGCCGTCTCTTGTACGGCATTGTTGCCGCCGCGGAAGCCGCCGCGCTCACCATGATTCATTTTGCCGCGTCCCTTGTCTGCCCATCCGGATCCGAGGTCCGATTTCTGCGTCGTCGTGCTGGTCGACTCATTCGCGAAAGCCAGATTATGTACCGTCCCAACGTAGCCGACTCCAAGAACAAAGGATGCGATCATCGTACCTGCAATTATTTTTTTACCGATCATTTTCATAGCCTTTTTCCACCTTTTTCTTTTTATTTTCTCTTACAAGTTGAAGTATAGACCCCTTACCTGAATTGCATCTGAGGGGCAACTGAAGAATCGTTGAGCATTTCCTGAGCGTTTGCTGAAAAAGAAAAAACCTTAGCCTGCGGAACAGATTCCACAGCTAAGGTTCAAGTCTATTGCCGATTCATAGGAATACGGTCTGACCGTTAGAACGTTATAATATCTCCGGGAGGATGGCCTGTACGTTGAATTTCTCTAATTTGGGTGCTCGTAAGACGACGGCCTACCAATATAAAAGAAGAGGTAACATTGTTAAAATTAAACCGCCGCAAATCCGCGACATCCTGACTCCCCCGAAAAACGCGGAAGGCTCCTCGAAAGTTCGTACCTGAAAACAATACCAGTGTAACTTCATTCCGACTGACAATGTTTCTGAGCCGGAAGCTGGAGAGTATATTGTTGAAACGAAACACGCCCAGATTTCGGACCGCAATCCCTCCGCGTCTAAAGATGAGGCGACGTCCTGTAAAATTAAGGCCTGAGAACAAAGTAAGCCTTACATCCCTGTTTGCCAAATCTACCACCCTTTCTTGTGAGATAGTAATAAGATATGGCAAACTTAAGAGATTCGTTCGACCAAATGTACCAGGTTAAGCGATGGTTTTCGTTTTCTTTGCAGCATGCCAAAAAAGCGCCGAGCTAAGCAGACCGACGCTTCACAAAGAACTAGCTGTACTATTTATTGACTCGCCGCCGGAAGGTCTGGCTATGATCCGGCACTATACGGGTACCGCCTACTATTCAAGCTACGAACTGACATTTTCCACTTCGACCGCCACAACATGCCTTAACTGCTTAATGCGGTAATAAATCGAGGTGGTACGCTGTTTGTTAGGTGCGGACAAGATCATTTGGATCTGCTGCTTTTCTTCGTCGAGATCCTTCACCTTAATATGCTTCACCCGCATCTGCTCACACTGGAGTTCATCAATTAACGCCGTCATTTCATTGTTATTCTCCACGATAATGTTGACGGATATGTCCCTTTCCTTCAGCCTTTGAGGACCAAACAGCTTAATAAACAAGGGGAACAGATTGATGGCCATAATAATGAGAATCACGGCTGTAACCGCCTCCATATAAAACCCGGCCCCTGCTGCAATCCCCAAAGCTGACGCCGCCCATACCATGGCGGCTGTCGTGAGACCCGAAATCACATCGTTGTTTCTCCGAAGAATGACACCTGCACCGATGAAGCCGACGCCGCTGACAATTTGCGCAGCCAGCCGCAGGGGATCCATATTCGTATGCCCCGTAACGGAATACTGATGCACCGATTCGATGGAGACAATCGTGATCAGGCAGCTGGCGACGGAGATCACCATGCTCGTTTTCATGCCGAGCGGCTTATGCTTGAGCTGCCGATCGATGCCGATCAACAGCCCAAGCAAGAGGGAAAAGCCCAGTTTCCCAAGAAACACATACGACATATCGAATTACCCGCTCTCACCGGAAAAGATCCGGATAATTAGTGATCACTCCGTCCAGCCCCGCTTGGGCTAAAGGCCCTGCCCATTCCGCCTCGTTAACGGTATAGGGGTACACTTTGTAGCCATGAGCGTGACATTGACGAATATATTCCGCGTCCACAAACGAATAATGCGGATGCAGGCTGTATGAGGCAAACGGCAGCTTGCGCACATAATCCCAAGGCTCGATCACTCTGGTGGAGAACAGCACCCCGAGCTTCATCGCTGGCTCAAGACGTGCCGTTTCCGCAAGCGCGTAATGATCAAACGAGGAAATAATGACCCGGTCGAGCATGTCGTGCTCATGAACGGAACGAATCAGCTTTTGCTCAATCCCTTTGTGGTAATAGGGCAGATTTTTGATCTCCAGGTTGATGAGCATTGGGGTGTCGGCCGCAAGCGCCATAAATTCCTGCAGCGTCGGAACCGTTGTCCCTTTGAACGCTTCGCCATACCATGAGCCCGCATCCAAACGCCGCAGCTCCTCAAGCGTCATATCCTTGATCAGGCCTTGACCGTTCGTTGTCCTATTGACATCATCGTCATGACAAATGACCACCTCACCGTCCTTCGTGAGATGAACATCCAGCTCCATGCCGTCTGCCTTTTGTTCTATCGCCAGCTCAAAGGCAGCAATCGTATTTTCCGGAGCATATCCGGAAGCGCCCCGATGCGCAATAATAAGCATTCCTGACACCTCTGTTTTAAAAATGTGCTGAGACGATGTCTGTCTCAGCACATTTTATTATTTTTGCGATACCTTGTTGTTTTCCTCAATCAAGCCCGTTACTTTCTTATTCAGCTCCTCTACGACTTTTTGCGGGTCCTCACCTTTATAGACGCGTTCGATCGCTGTCGCTACTTCCAGCCTCGCCTCCGGGAATACCGAGATCAGGGCACCTTTGGTTGCAGAAGATAATTTCGTTTGCTGCAGCTGGTTAACGGCCGTAGTAAACTGCGGATACTTGGCATACGTATCTTTCAGCACTTGTTGGTCGTAGGCGGCTTTTGTGATCGGGAAGTAACCGGTGCCGGCGGCCCATTCCGCTTGCGTCTCCGGCTGCGTCATAAACTTCATGAAATCCCAGGCGCCTTCCTTTTCCTCCTCCGCCACGCTGTTCATCATCCATAGCGAAGCGCCGCCGACGATTACGCCATTGTTATTACCGTCCGGGCTTGGCATGAACGCCGTCCCAACTTGGAATGGAACGTCCTTCACGTTCCCCGGCGTGCCTGCTGTAGAGTCCAGGAACATCGCCACTTTCCCTGCTCTGAACGCTGCTCGAACATCGTCGAACTTACGGCCGTAGTTGCCGATGGAACCGTCCTTGTTCATATCATCGAGCCATTTGAAAATGTCCAGGGTTTGCTTGGAATCCAGCAGCGACTTGGTAGCCATCGCATCGCGACCGTTGCCGTGGTCTACCATATCTGCGCCCTGATTAGCCAACAGCTGCTCGATAAACCAGCCGTAAATCACAAGGGAAAATCCTTTATCGTTGCTGTTAGTCAACTTTTTGGCCGCCTCGCGAATCTCGACGTACGTTGTCGGCGGCTTCTCCGGATCCAAACCTGCCGCTTGAAACTTATCTTTATTATAGAACAAAATGGAGTTAGAAGTGTTAAACGGCATGGAATACAGCTTGCCGTTCACTTGATAGTAACCCAAAATATTTTCTTCAAGCTTGGATAGGTCATAATTGTCTTTATCAATAAAGTCCTGAACGGGCTGTACGAAGCCGCTATCAATCATGTATTTGGTGGCGATTTCCTGAGCCTGCATAATCGTAGGCGCTTCCGTCGTCCCGCCTACCGCCTTCAGCTTGGTCAACGCTTCTTCATAAGTCCCCTGGTAAGAAGCTTCTACAAAATAATTCGACTGACTCGCATTATATTTGTCCACCATACTCTTAATGAGATCGCCTGGGGTTCCGTTCATGGCATGCCAGAACGTAACCTTGATTTTACCGTCACCGGTTTTACGGCCTTCGGATGTCGTTGCCTCCGGAGTGCAGCCTATAAGGGAAAATACAATCGCAAGCGACAAGAAGCTGAGCCATAATGATTTGAATTTCATCGTTTTCTATCCCCTTTTCATGATAATCTATCCTTTTAATGCTCCTGCCATTAAGCCTCTTTTGAGCTGCTTCATGCTCAGGAACAAGAAAAGCAACGTCGGGATTAATACAATCATGACGCCAGCCATGACAACGGGCCAGTTCGTGCTCGTCTCCTGCGCCTGCATCATCTTGATGCCGATTTGGACCGTACGCACACGGTCATTGGTTGTCGTTAATAGGGGCCACAGATACATGTTCCATGTCGTTAGGAAGCCATAAACGCCTAAGGCGCTTAACATCGAGCGCGACAGAGGAAGGACGAACGTCAGAAAGAAGCGGAATCGGCCGCAGCCCTCGATTTGAGCCGATTCTGACAGCTCTCTGGGGATCGTCATAAAATGCTGGCGCAGCAGAAATACCCCGAAGGCGATGGCAAAATGCGGTACCGTCAAACCGTAATACGTATTGACCCACTTCAAATTGAGGACGGTTAAGTAGTTTGGAATAATCGTCGCTTCCCAAGGGATCATCATTGTCGAGATCAGCAGAAAAAATACAATGTTTCTGCCCTTGAAATCGATAAATACGACGGCGTAAGCAGCCAAGCTGCAGACAACAAGCTGTCCAAGCATGACCGCAGTGGAAACGACCAGGCTGTTAAACATAAACTTCAGCAGCGGCACACTGGCCAGTGCTGTCGTATAATTGCTGAAATGAAGCACGCTCGGAAGGAGCTGGCCTGTCATCAATTCGTGCGTACTCATCAAGCTGGCGGAAATCGCATAGACGACGGGCAAAAACAGCAGTACGGCCATGATTGTCAGAATAACATAAAAGAGTAGCTTACTGGCCACGGTCCTTGTCATTGGTAATGCACCTTCTTTTCGCCCACTTTGAATTGAATCACGGTTATCGCAAGCACGACGATAAACAAAATGATCGCCTGAGCGCTCGCTACCCCAAACTTATAATGAATAAACGCATTCTGGAAAATCGAGTATACGATCAGGTTCGTCGATTCCGCCGGACCGCCTTGCGTCAAGATGTCGATCTGTCCAAACGATTGAAACGAGTGGATGACCGTGACAATAATGACGAAAAACAAGCTTGGCGACAGCATCGGCAGCGTGATACGAAACAATTTGGTCCAATAACCGGCGCCGTCAATCGTCGCACTCTCGTAAATATCTTCCGGTATACTCTGCAATCCGCCGAGAAGGATGATGAAGTTAAAGCCGATCCCCATCCAAATCGAGGTAATCGATACGGAAATGAGTGCCCAGTCCGGGTCTGTCAGCCAGGCAACCGGCGAAATTCCGGCATAACCCAGCACACGATTAAGCAATCCGATGCTGGGATGGAAGATAAAGAGCCAAATCGTGGAGCCTGCAGCGACGGAAATACCGACGGTCGACGAAAATATGACCCGAAAAAATTCGATACCCCTCAGTTTTTCGCTTGCAATCACAGCCAGGAACAAAGCCAACGCCACTCCAATAGGCACCGTATACAACACGTAAAGAAACGTCGCTTTCATACTGGTCAAAAAGCTGTCTGAGGTCAGCAGGCCAATGTAATTGTCCAAACCGACGAACAATACCGGAACGCCTCGCGGATTGGTTGAATAAAAACTGTAATAGAGCGTTTTCAAAATAGGATAAAAAATGAAGACGATCATGAGAAATAGCATCGGTCCCAAATACAGCATCCCTGACAAAAAATTGGACACCGCTTTCCGCTTTGCGATAGGGGAATGGTTAACCCTTACGTCTCTGCGCTGTGCCTGTTTCTCCATCGGACAACCCCCTCTAAGAGAATAAAAAAGAAGACCATCAAATTCACGTATCAAAAAAACCGATACGTGCAGTTTGATGGTCTTCTCCAATTCATGTAACCGCTTTATTAACTTAACACAAAGTATAAAGCAAAATTTTACATAAAGCAACGACTTTTTTCAAAAAAATATGGAGCTTCCCCCTTAATTGCCTCCGTTTTCTTGTTTCTGCCATAATGATTTTCTCGATGTCGTAACCGCCGTCGCTCCCGCTTCAAGCGCCAGCCGCACATCCTCCTCGGTACGGATCAGGCCGCCGGCCAGCACGGGAATTTTCGTTTCCTCCAAAAACTCCCTGATGATATGCGGCATAATTCCGGGAAGCACCTCGACATAATCGGGCTTCGTTTTTTCCAGCTGGACATAGCTGTTTTCCAGCGCCAGCGTATCGAGCATAAATAGGCGTTGAATGGCGATAAGTCCTTTTTTCTTTGCGGTGAGCACCACGTTGTTGCGTGTGGAAATGATGCCTGCAGGCCTGATTTCCTGCGCCAAAAATTCGGTTGCGTACTCATCCGACTTCAGGCCTTCGATGAGATCGGCATGAAGAAACATCCTCTTCCCCTGCTCGGCGGCGCGGCGCACAAGCGGCTTCACCTGGGTGATATGGGCGTTCAGAAGGACGAGAAAATCGTAATCCGTCTTTAAAAGCTGGTCAAAATCTTTCATATTGCGGATCGCAGGTACGATCGTCTGGTTTATGACGACTTTCATAATGGTATCTCCTTTCAGCCTTATTCGCCTTCTTTGTAACGCATGGTCGCATGTACGGCTCTCTTCCAGCCCGCATACAGGCGATCCCGGTGTTCCTCTTCCAAAGCAGCCGTAAATGTCCGCTCAACGACCCGGTTATGTACGATGTCCTCTTTACCCTGCCAATAGCCGACGGCTAGACCTGCTAAGTAAGCCGCTCCCAACGCCGTAGTTTCATTGACCGTCGGACGCTCCACCTTCGTACCGAGCAAATCGGCTTGAAATTGAATCAAAAAGTTATTCGCCGCAGCGCCGCCGTCAACCGCAAGCTTCCGTACCTTTATGCCTGAATCGGCCTCCATCGCCTCCAGCACATCCCGCGTTTGATACGCCAGCGATTCAACCGCCGCACGGATCAAATGGTTATCCGTCGTTCCCCGGGTAAGCCCGAAAACGGCTCCGCGGGCTTCCATATCCCAATAAGGCGCACCGAGCCCGACAAAGGCGGGAACGAAATAAACGCCTTCCGTCCCGGAAACCGATGCCGCTCTCTTCGCCGATTCGGAGGCGGAACGGATCAGCTTGAGTCCGTCCCTCAGCCACTGAATCGCCGCGCCGGCAATGAATATGCTTCCTTCCAAAGCATACTCCACCTTGCCGTCCAACCCCCAGGCGATCGTCGTTAGCAGACCATGCGTGGATGTAACCGCTTTATCACCGGTATTCATGAGCATGAAGCAGCCGGTGCCGTACGTATTTTTAACTGTTCCCTCATCGAAGCAGGCTTGACCGAATAAAGCGGCATGCTGATCGCCGGCAATGCCTGCAATCGGAATACTGCCGCCCAGCAGGCTCTCCTCCGTGTATCCGTAAACCTCGCTCGAGGAGCGGACATCCGGCAGCATGGAGCGCGGAACCTGCAGCATGTTCAGCAGCTCGTCGTCCCACTTCAGCGTATGAATATTGAACATGAGCGTCCGCGAGGCGTTCGAGTAATCGGTCACATGCAGCTTTCCTCCGCTCAGCTTCCAAGCGAGCCATGTATCGATGGTGCCAAATGCGAGCTCCCCCCGCTGCGCCCGGTCACGCGCGCCATCGACGTGATCCAGAATCCACTTCAGCTTCGTGCCCGAAAAATAAGCATCGATCAATAGTCCGGTCCTGCTCCTTACGAGATCTTCAACCCCCTGCTGCTGCAGCTCATGACAAATATCGCTGGTCTGCCGGCTCTGCCACACAATGGCATGATACACCGGCCGGCCTGTACGGCGATCCCATACGACCGTAGTTTCCCTCTGGTTCGTAATCCCGATGGAGGCCACCTGCCGAGGCTCGATCCCGGCCTGTGCCAAGGCTTTACGCATGACCTCCAGCTGGACGTCCCATATTTCCTCCGGGTCATGCTCCACCCAGCCGGGCTTGGGATAGATTTGCCGAAATTCCTTTTGTGCATCGGCAACGATTTGCCCCGCTTTATCGAACAAAATCGCTCTAGAGCTCGTTGTACCTTGATCAAGAGCCATGACGTACAAAGCTATCGCTCCCTTTCCTGTAAAATAAACCTGATTTTGCTTCTTCAACTGCCGAGTCCTTCGATCTCTTTTGCAGCATACGATACAAGAAATTACGGCTTCTGTAAAGATGTTCCAGAGGAACATAGCCCTGCTTGCTGTTTCCTGCTGCCTATTGCTCCATTGCGGATGACCTCAACCACGTCAACAGTGAGCTTTGTCCTTTATTGGAAACCGTATCCAAGCCGCTATTTACCGAAATTTATGAGTAATCGGGCGCCATTCGGGCTCCGGTGTCCGCCGGCCCTGCAAGAATGGACGCTTTACCGGGAATAGCGAACTGCTGTCCGTTAGTAAGAGAAGGAAAAGATGGGGCACTTTATCCTAGAAAAGAAGTCGTTATAAATTCCCTATTCAATAAAAAACGCATAAGCCTCTTGCAACCTATGAAAAAAAGGGGTATGATGAGGGCAATATAATAACCACTGGGTCGGAGACGAGGAAAAAGACCACAACCCTTCATTGATGAAATTCAATGATGCCGTTGTGCGTCTTTTTCTTTTTTTGCATATCTGTCTCCAAGAGAGGAGCACACCATGACACAAGCATTTTCCAGCTTAAAACGGGATGACATTCAGCGTGAGCTGGCAGGGGAAGCTTACGATATGCTGGTGATCGGCGGCGGGATTACGGGGGCAGGCATTGCGCTGGACGGCGCGGTGCGCGGACTCAAGGTCGCTCTGATCGAAATGCAGGATTTCGCGGCGGGCACCAGCAGCCGGTCTACCAAGCTCGTTCACGGAGGATTGAGATATTTGAAGCAAGGCGAGGTCAAGCTGGTGCGGGAAGTCGGACGCGAACGCGCCATCGTCTATGAAAACGCCCGGCATGTCGTCATCCCGGAGTGGATGCTGATGCCGATTATTAAGGGAGGCACGTACGGCAAGCTGGCCACATCCGTCGGTCTTTACGTATACGATTGGCTTGCCGGAGTCAAGCGGGAGGAGCGCCGCAAAATGCTGTCCAAAAGCGAAACCATCGCCAAAGAACCGCTGCTGTGGCAGGATAAGCTGCTCGCGGGCGGCTACTATGTCGAATACCGTACCGATGATGCGCGGTTAACCATCGAGATTATGAAGGCGGCTGTGAGCCGCGGGGTCAAGGCCGTGAATTACACAAAAGCAACGCAATTTTTGTATGAGAACGGCAGGATTGCCGGTGTGAAGGCGGAAGACCGGAATTCAGGGCGCACCTTCGAGATTCGGGCAAGCAAAATCGTCAACGCAGCAGGTCCGTGGGTCGACGAGCTGCGCGAGCTGGACCAATCCAAGCAGGGCAAGCGGCTGCACTTAACCAAAGGGGTGCATATCGTCGTCGATCAAAGCCGATTCCCGCTAAGGCAGACCATTTATTTCGATACACCCGACGGCCGGATGGTGTTTGCGGTAACACGGGACGGCAAAACCTATATCGGAACGACGGACACGAATTACGAAGGCAGCCTGGAGCATCCGCGAATGACAAGGGCGGATTTGACTTATATACTCGACGCGGCAAATTACATGTTTCCTTCCATCGGGCTTACGGAAGCGGATGTTGAAGCCAGCTGGGCAGGTCTGCGTCCGCTCATCCATGAAGACGGCAAATCGCCGTCCGAGCTGTCGCGCAAGGACGAAATCTTCCTCTCGCCCTCGGGCCTCATCACCATTGCGGGAGGCAAGCTGACCGGATACCGCAAAATGGCCGAACGGATCGTTGACCTGGTGACGGAGCAGCTGGGCCAAGAGTACGGCCGCACGTATCCGGGCTGCAGCACCGATCAGATCAAGCTGTCCGGCGGCGATTTTCCGGAAGGCTTTGATGCGTTTTCTGCCAAGTGGAAGCAGTATGGCGTCCGGCAGGGCCTGTCCGAGAAGCAGGCGGCTGTCCTTGTCCGGCGTTACGGCAGCAATGTGCCTGCGGTGTATGCCAAATTTGACTCCCTGCGTGAAGCGTCTGCGTTTTACGGATTGGAGATCGACGCATTGGCTTCTCTCTTCTACGGCATGGAGGAAGAAATGGTTACCCGCCCTCTGGATTTCCTCAGCCGCCGCACGGGGGCCGTCAACTTTGACCATAAGAGCGCAGAGCGCTGGCTGGAGCCCACCGTCCATTTCATGAGGGATGTATTCGAATGGGATGACAAGACCGCTCTCCTTTATTTAAATGAAGCGAGAGACGGATTAAGGTTCGCGAAAGAGGCCATTTAACCGTATAAATGGGAAAGCCCCCCTCTGCCTGAAAAGAGCCGGGGGCTCTTTACCGTTCACGCCTTAATGATTATGCGGATTCGGCGTATCCTGCACATCAGATTGTCCGGTATAGCCCCCAAATTGCACCGATCGAAGGCCAATTGCGCAATGTTCGCTAACATGGTTCTTGGCATGAAGTGGATTACGGCGCGTACGGGCAAATATTTTAAAGAACAGCAGCGCAATCTGGGGGAGCTGAACGGTTATGTCGAGGAGACGCTTTCCGGTCAAAGCCTCGTCAAGACCTTCTCGCGGGAAGAGAAGGTCATTTTGGAATTTAATGAGAAGGCGGAGAAATTAAAGGCTTCCGGCTATTGGGCTCAAACCTATTCGGGTTTTATCCCGAAGCTGATGAACGTGTTAAATAACCTGAGCTTTGCCGTGATTGCCGGAGCGGGAGGGCTTCTGGCGCTGCACGATCTGGTCTCGATTGGGGTGATCGTTACGTTTGCCGAATATGCCAGACAGTTTACACGGCCGCTGAACGATTTGGCCAATCAATGGAACACGTTTCTGTCTGCGGTGGCCGGGGCCGAGAGAGTGTTTGAAGTGTTGGAAGAGGAGGAGGAAGAGAAGGGCGAGAAGGAGGCCGTGCCTCTGACGATGCTGCGGGGAGACATTGCGTTTGCAGGCGTGACTTTTTCTTACAATAAAGATGTTCAAATGTTAAAAGAGATGAGCTTTCATATTGCACCGGGGGAAACGGCGGCGTTAGTCGGTCCGACGGGAGCGGGGAAATCGACGATTGTGCAGCTGTTGACCCGGTTTTATGATGCGGACCGGGGCCATATTTTCATTGACGGTTATGATATCCGAAGGATCAAGCGTTCGAGCCTTCGCAGGCATATGGGCTTTGTGCTTCAGGACCCGTTTCTTTTTCAAGGTACGATCCGGGACAATATCCGCTACGGGAAGCTGGAGGCGGACGACCGGGAGGTGGAGCAGGCCGCCAGGCTGGCCAATGCCCACTCGTTTATCATAAAGCTGCCGGAAAAATACGATACGGTGCTGAGCCACGACGGAAGCGGGATCAGTCAGGGCCAGAAGCAGCTGCTTTCCATCGCAAGGACCATTTTGGCCGATCCTTCCATATTGATATTGGATGAGGCGACCAGCAGCATCGATACGATCACGGAGCTCAAAATCCAGGAGGCCTTATCCCGTTTAATGAAAGGCAGAACGAATGTGGTCATCGCCCACCGGTTGAATACGATCCGGAAAGCGGATCAAATCCTAGTGATCGATGACGGCAGGATCATGGAGAAAGGCACCCACGATTCGCTGCTGAAGGAAAAGGGCTATTATTACGGACTGTTTCACAGCCAGTTTCAAAATGAGCCGGTAACTTGATGCTTAGCATCAATCGCCTGCAAACGAGCTCTGCCGGTAAGATGGCTGCCGAAAGGGAAACGCCCCTCTTGATTATGGAGGGGCGTTTCCTTTTGCCGCGGTTTCTCCGCGCAGTACCGAGGTGACGGCCTCCTTGATTTCCCGATATCCCGTACACCGGCAAATATTGGACTGCAGCCAATCGCGGATGATGTCATCGCTTGCGTTGGGATGGGTTTGAATCAAGGCATGACAATTCATAATGAACCCCGGCGTGCAGTAGCCGCATTGAAAGGCTTCATGGCCGGCAAAAGCATGCTGAATGGGAGTGTCCGTGAGCCCTTCAATCGTGGTCACCTGTTTTCCCGCAGCCTCCACGGCAAGCATGAGGCAGGATTTCAACGGCAAGCCGTCGACTGCAACCGTACAGGTACCGCAGTCGCCATTAAGACAGCCGGGCTTGGCGCCGGTCAGACCCAGGCCTTCCCTCAGCGCATCCAAAAGCGTGTCCGCCGGTCTGACGACAACCTCTTTTGGCTCCTGATTTACATGAAGCTCCACCATGACCTTATAAGCATCGATATTTTGCATGCTATTCTCCTCCCAAGGAGCGGATGATATCCATCAGCGTGGTTTTCAGGACCCATTCCCTGTAAGCCGCCGACCCGATGATATCGTCGAGTATGGGAGCAGGCAAATGGGCGACGGCCTGCTCGATTCTAAGCGGAAGCGGAAGCTCCATCCGGTTTATTACGGCTTCGATCGCCGGCGACCGAAAAGGGAATGCGCATACACCGCTGAAGGCCACCCGAATCGCAGCGTTCGTCCGAATGGCGGCTGCGGTAACCAACGGATAACCGATAGCGGATACCTTCCGCTTTTTCACGGCTGCATATGGCATAGGAATATAGCTTGAATCGGTGATCGACTGTACCAGGAGCTCTCCCTTTTCCAGCTGCAGCTGCCCACTAAATACCTGATGGATGGAAGCCTGCTTCCACCCTGCGGGACCGGCAATCCGAACTTCGCTGTCGGTCAATAACAAGGGCAGCACGGCTTCCCTGTACATCAGTTCGCTGCAAATGTTTCCGCCCAGCGTAATTTTGTTCCGTGAGGTCCGGTCGGCTACGCCGGCTGCGGTTTCCCCCAGCAGGGGAAAGGCATGAGAGTCATGCAGCTGAGACAGGCTTAACGCCGATCCGAGAACCAGCTTTTGATCATGGAAGGCAAGCACAGTGCATTCGGGAATGCGTTTGATATCAATCACGGCACGGGTCTGGAGCAGATGGATTCTGCCCAACGTGATGATTTCCGTTCCGCCGGAATAATAAAGCGGTTCTTTGCCCTGAAGAGCGAGACTCTGAAACAGGCGAACGGCTTCAAACACTGTGGCCGGCTGATGATATTCGAAATTATACGGGTTCATGCTGCGCCTCCATAACCGTTTTCCACACAAGCTCCGGGAAAAGGGGTAGCCGGTTAAGCGGAACTCCGGCGGCTCTGGAGAGCGCGCTTGCAAGTGCTGCCGGCATCCCGATTAACCCGTGCTCACCCAGCCCCCGCGCCCCGAAAGGCGCTTCCAAGCAAGGGTTCTCAACAAATTCGACGACATATTCCGGCTGTTCTCCATAGCGGATCAGATGGTAATTGCGAAGCGAAGGGTTATCGATGATCCCCTGGCTGTCGATGTGGAAGGTTTCCCGGCTGCCAAAGCCCAGGCCCATACACATCGCTCCCATGACCTGCCCTTTAGCGGCCTTTGGATTCAGCACTTTTCCGGCATCAATCACCGAGACCGCCTTGATCAACCGGTAGGTATAATCCCGGGTATCCAGCTCAACCTCCACGGCCTGAGCCGCCACATTCCATTCCGGTCCGGGATTGCCTTCTCCCGTTTCCGGATTAAGGTAGGTGATCTGTCTTTGGATATCATGGCCTCTCCCGATCACTTGTCCTCCGATCGCATTCCCGTTAGGGTACTTGTAACCGTAACAGATGTCTTTAACCGCGATTCGAACGGATGGATCGGCTTTTACAAAAATAATCCCCTGTCCGAGCTCTAGGTCCACCGGGTCGACCCTGAGCACGCATCCGGCAATATCCAGCAGCTGGCGGATGGCATCGTCCGCCGCCTTCAAAACCGCGCGTCCGCCCATAAAGGTTCCGCGGCTTGCAACGGTTTTCCAATGCTCGGGGGTAATCTGGGTATGGATGGGAAAGCGGACATGAATGTGGTCCGGAGCCATCTTAAGCCGTTCGGCGAGCATCTGTGCAAGCACCGTTTTGGTTCCCGTACCGATCTCCACGACGCCGCTTTCCAAATTTACGCTGCCGTCGGGATTGAAAGTAATAATGGCTCCCGAGCTAGCATCCGGATCCAGCGAGGAATTTTTCCAGCCGCAGCTGATTCCTTTGGCCCGGACTTGATGAGCGCCAACCTGCCTGACGGTCCAGTCGTCCCATTCGCTCAGTA
Organism: Paenibacillus sp. F024; assembly: GCF_057814255.1. NCBI lineage: Bacteria > Bacillati > Bacillota > Bacilli > Caryophanales > Paenibacillaceae > Paenibacillus > Paenibacillus sp. F024. The sequence goes on along the minus strand of NZ_JBVASZ010000003.1, from coordinate 104,769 downwards.
TCCGCAGTCTTTGCATGCATTGCTGCAGATTTCCGAGATTGCTGGAATTCAGAACATTGCGCGTCGGGCTGGTATCGCCCGGGGCCACGATATTTTTCAAGCGAAGCGCCAAAGGATCCATCCGCAGCTTATCGGCCAAGGCGTCCATGGCCCGCTCCATGGCAAACGTAAGCTCCGCATGGCCGTAACCGCGGTAAGCGGAGGGGTAAGGATGATTGGTGTAGACGGTCAAACAATCGCAATACAGGTTGTCGATGGCATAGGGTCCCGTACAATCCGCCGCCGTCGCTCTGGCGATATCGCTTGATTTGTCGCAGTAAGCGCCGCCGTCAAACCGGTAGATGATCTCTGCGGCTGTAATTTTTCCTTCCCGCGAGCAACCCAGCTTGACTGTGGCCTCAAGGCCGATATGCACGGGGGAGGTCACCATATCCTCCTCTCGGCTGTTGACGATTTTGACCTTTCGGCCCCCGACCGCCCTGGAAGAGAGATAGGCGATAAGCTCAAGCTGGACGATGGCTTTTCCGCCATAGCCTCCGCCGACGAAAGGCGTTTTGACGATAATTTTGCCCTGATTGATGCGGAAATAGAGCCCCATGTACTTTTTGACCGCGAAAGGAGCTTGGGAGGAGGTTTCGATGATAATATGGCCGTCCGGTCTTATTTCTGCGGTGGCGCATCGCGTTTCCATCGCGGCATGATCGGACGGGCCGAAGGCCACGCTGTTTTCGATGATCGTTTCGCTGGCAAGCCAGCCTTTCTCCATATCACCCTTGCGGACTTGAATGATGCTTGCGAGATTGGTGCCGGGACGCGAGATCACGCCGGGAGCTTTGTCATATTCCCCGAGCTTTTCGTGGATTAAAGGGGCTTCCGGATGCATGGCTTCCGTGGGGGAATTCACCACCGGCAGGGGGGTGTACTGCACTTTGATGGAATAGACGGCTTGAAGCGCGCAAGCTTCGCTGTCCGCTACGACAACCGCGACGGTTTCGCCGAAAAATCTGACCTTGTCTCGGGCGATAATGGGCCGGTCCCGGATTTCCTCGCCCGTCAGCACATCGCAGGCTTCTCCTGTCAAAATGGCACGTACGCCTCTGATCTGCCAGGCTTGGGACGTATCGATGTGTACGATGGCGGCATGGGCGTAGGGACTGGTCACCATTGCGGCGTGAAGCATTCCGGCTTCCGCGCGATCTCCGGTGTATTTGGCCGCTCCCGTTACCTTATCAAACGATTCTTTCCTGGGGATACTCTTGCCGATGACCGTCTGGTGATCCATACTTTCCCTCCCGTTCGTTGACTTTACCGTGCCGCTACCCGGACGTCAGTAAAGTATATGAATCGGGAATTTCTTTAGTACGATATATGAATTCAGGGAAGGAAACGGGGGGATGGGCTTGCTGCGCATGTAGAGCTTGGACGGATACCATTTAAAGCAATCTGAAACGCTCCAATTGATCCCACAAGCGTTCTTTTTGCAAAATCTCTACTTGCTTCGAGCCGATCAGATCAAAGTGGGGAAAAGGATTACGGTTATGAATATATCGGGGATCTAACCCGTTGGCTGTACACCATTCCGATAAGCGCTCCAGATTCGAGCAGCCCACTTTGGTTACCGTATGAATGTCCGGGAAACGCGGCTCCAGCCAAAAGTGGGTGATAAAAGCGATTTCTCCCCTGTCTACAGCTTCTTTCCATTGAGTCAGTTCTTCTCTGGTGATCCCGAATGCCACTGTGCAGCCTCCTTGCCTATCCGGTTTCAGGATGGATATGATTATTATAGCAAGGATCATAAGCGATTTCGATTGGCCCTTTTTTCCTGCCATCTCAGGCATCGGCGCAGCAAAAAGACAACCCGTTCAGGTTGCCTTTTTGCTGTGATCTATAGTGAAAAACAACGGGCTATAGGATTCCATTGCATTGGCCAAAAGGCTGGAAGTGTTCGTATGCCCGGTATCCGATCCAGTTTATGATCATCCGATCGGGGAATTGATCTGATACGCCACTAAGATGGTTGCTGCAATGCCTGCTGCTATAATTGCTATCTTTACCCATTGTTTGGTATCTTTCATCCTGAAGTACACTCCTTCTCTAGTTTGTGTGTCTATGAGAAGAAGGCTTGTTCAGGGGGCATGCCGGGAGGGGGTTGGGACCATTGATCCGAGCCCAGCAGGCTCTTTCGAATATGATCGTACTTCGCTGCGGCGATCAGGATCAACGTTTCATTCCCGAAACGAACCATGACTTTGCCGGAGGCTCCGCTTGATTCTTGAATATTTCCCCCGGACGAAGAAGGGGGATTGGGAACAAGAGACGAGTTCGGCCACAGTATAGCGGTTTCCCTCTGGAAAGGGGCGGGATCCATGTGTTCATGCTCAGAAGGACAGGAGATCTGCCCCTCTACTGATTTTTGCTTGATGGACTGGCCTATATCCGCTTCGGGCTTGGAGGACGTCACGGGCGGAATGGATTGGACGGCAGGTGTTTTCCCAAAGGGTCCATTCTTGCTCTTCTGATTAGGCTGTGGTGTCCCATTGCCCTCATCCCTGCCCTCGTCCGGGAGAAGACTACCGTTCGGGGCCGCAGGGACGCTGATCTCCTTGGCTGCCGGCGTTTTGTCTTCATCGACGGGAGCCGCCGGTTCCGGAGCTATCTTCACGACAAGGCCGGGTACCGCGACTTTCACCGCCGGCGTCCCGACGCTTACAGGAGGCAGCTTAACTTCCGGTATGGGGACTGCGGCGGCCAAATCAGGTATCTCTATGTTGGGCGCTTCGATTTGAACAACAGGCAATGTCGCTTGAAGATGGCCGGCTTGCATGCCGACCGCCGCTTTGGACATAGAGGTTTTGATCACCGGCGTCCCGACGTTTATATGAGGTAAGTTGATTCGGGCTGAAGCTGCACCGGGATCCGGAGCCGTCAAGAACGACGCTTCCGCTGCCGATTCAGACGTGCCGTTTTGTTTATCGATTTTTTCGTCTGCCAAGTCGGGGTTCCGCCCGGAAGACTCCGGATCGTTTTTTTCCTGCGGCAGTTCCATCTTGACGGAAGGAACCAGACTGTTGACAGCACCTTCTATGGAGGAAGGCACCGCCGCCTCCAGCAGGCCGGCTTCCGCTTTAAGAGGGAATAAAAGACAAATCGGCAATGCTATGAAAACCCACCAGCGCGGGATTAAGAACGAAATAATTCGTTTAGGCTCGTATCGGTTCATGGTTCACCTCCTTCCACTATCGAATATCGGACCGTTGGAATTTGCAGGATTAACCCGGCTGTATTCGAACAAATAAAGAAAAAAATCGGCAAGTGCTATTTGTATAAAATTTCCTTAAAAGTAATTGTAGTACTAATTCCTATGACCTATAATGAATCTGTTAAAATTGTGAGGAAAAGGGGTTAAATGATGGTAAAAAAATGGATGCCGGTATTATTAAGTTTCGTACTGATGTTCTCATTTGCGGGCGTAGGCACAGCAGCAACGGTTCCACAGGACTGCGATTCCATTCAGGGTCAAGGTGAACTTTTATTCTGTTCCTACTCGGCAAAGTATGAGAGCAATACCACTTTGCTGGTACATGGAATGTTTATTAATGTCGGTTCCTCCGTAGTAACTCAGGTAGATAAGCTGAATATCAAGATCTATGATAAAAATGGCACATTCATTGCGGATAGTGTATGGGAGAAAGACCCGGCCATGATGGAACTGAACTTGCATCCGGGCCAAACGCAGCGGATTGATCTTCCGTTTGACGATGCGCTGAAAGGCGATGTTTCCACAGTCGATACGAGCTATGAAATGGAAATTACGTTGGAGCACCCTCCGACCCAGGCCAAAGGCAGCATTAATATCTATGTCGATGGCAGCCCGGTGAAATCCGAAGTGGATTCTTTTGTTAAAGATGGAAGCACGCTGGTTCCGCTGCGTGCGATATTCGAAGCTATGGGCGTAAAGGTAGCATGGGATGGATTGACGCAAACCGTAACGGCAACGGATGATACCAACAAGCTGGTTCTGAAAATCGGGGAGAAGAGGTTGACCATCAACGGCGAAACGGTAACGTTCGATGTACCTGCCCAAATCGTGAACGGTTCGACCTTCGTGCCTCTGCGTGCCGTGGCAGAGTCTTTGAACTCCTATGTATTTTATGGCAAGTTCGATGATGCTGTAACGATTGTAATCAAAAGCAAAGAGTAATCCATTTCATGTTATTCCTCCCGCTGCGGAAGCCGGATCCCATTCATGCGATAGGATTCCGTAAACGGCAAGGTCGATATAGCGGTCATATAACCGCTGTCCCCCGCGGGCGACTCCTTCGAAGGTGAATCCCAGCCTTTCCGGTATGGCTCGGCTTTTCCGGTTGTTAACTCCGGCTCGGATCTCCACCCGGTGCAGTCCAAGTCCCTCAAAGGCGTAGGAGACCATCGCGCGGCAGGCGCGGGTCATGATTCCCAGGCCTTGGTGGGATTCGGCAAGCCAATATCCGATGGACGTGCGGCGGTTCAACAGGCAGAGCGCATGATGATCGATCGTTCCGCACAGCTCATTTTGAAATAGGATCCCTGTAGTCATGCCTTCTCCCTTGGCCCAACGGATTCGGGCGGATTCAATGAAGGCTCGGGTGTCGTGGGAGCTTTTCGTTGTGTCGACCCAGGCCATCCATTCCCGCAGATAGCTGCGGTTGGCATGTATAAGCCGATATAGAGCTTCGGCGTCGCCGGGCTCCAACAGCTTTAATTCCACTTCGTCATCCATCACGTATTTAAATATGCCGCCCGACCTCCTGTGGAAAGGATGTGAATTGTTGACGCAAAGAAAGGCAACAGCCTTCCGGTTCAAGCATCTCTTCTATCCGTACCGGTTTAAGGCGCAAATTATGCTTATACCTTGTCACAACGTTCTCCGTTGATATAATAACTATCCTCCCGGTAGGCAATAAAGGCGATTTCCAGCTCAGGGATCCCCATTGAGCGGACATGCGCCGTTAGCGTTTGCGCTGCGCGGTCTCGAATATCCTGACCCCGTTCAAACCAGGCCACCTCGATGAACGGATAAGAATCAACGATATTCCCGTCGAATACGGATATCGTCTGAATGCACTCGATCATAAAATTATCTGTCCCGCATTCGCAAACGACAGCCAAATCCTCAACCAGCGCTTTGCTGATCAAGCGCATTTGCTCCACGGGGACGCCTCTAACGATAATGTGCGGCATAAGTGTATCCTCCCTTTTCTTTTAAAAAACTCACTCCTCTAACGGAGGAGTGAGCTGGATTTGTCGGCAGGCCTGCGTACAGCTTTAGTGTCCGCTTGGTGCGCCTAAGCCTACTTTTTCAATCAGGACTTTGCTTTCTTCATTGAGCCCGATGATGTTCACCTGTTTGTTTAAGCTTTGATACTTGGAAATCACCTTGGAAATGGCGGTTACCGCCGAATGGTCCCATACATGGGATTGGGTGAAATCAATGACAATCGTGTCGGGATCTTGGGAATAATGAAATTGATCTATAAAATGAGTCATCGTACCGAAAAAGAGTTGGCCGGAAATGCGGTACAGCTTGGTTCCATCCTGCTGTACTTCTTCTTGCGTTCTGATCTTGGCCATTTTCCAGGCAAAGATCACTGCGCTCAGCACAACGCCTGCCATAACGCCTTTGGACAGATCGTGGGTAGCAACGACGATGGCTACCGTGACAATCATTACCGCGGCATCGCCGAGAGGGATCCTCTTGAGTCCCGTTAACGACTGCCAATCAAAGGTGCCGACCGATACCATAATCATAACGCCCACCAAAGCGGCCATCGGGATCTGCTTCACGATATCTCCCAGAACGAGAATCAGGAACAATAAGAAAACTCCGGCTACGAAGGTCGACAGACGGGTGCGTCCGCCGGACTTCACGTTGATGACGGACTGGCCGATCATGGCGCATCCCGCCATCCCGCCAAAAAATCCAGTAACGAAATTTGCGATTCCCTGACCTTTGACTTCCTTATTTTTGTCGCTCTTCGTGTCTGTCATCTCGTCAACGATGGTGGCGGTAAGCAGGGATTCCAGAATACCGACCAATGCCAGAGATAAAGAGTAAGGAAGGATAATCCACAGCGTTTCAAGAGAGAATATCACTTGAGGCAGGTGGAATACCGGGAAAGAGCTCGTGATTTGACCCATGTCTCCGACGGTTTTTACATTCATCCCAAAGCCGATGACAAGAGAAGAAACGATGATAATGGCGGCTAGGGCCGAAGGGAAGGCTTTCGTTAAACGCGGGAGCGTGTAAATAATGACCAGAGTCAAAGCAACGAGTGCATACATCAGCCAGCCTTCGCCCACAAAGTGAGGAAGCTGCGCCATGAAAATCAGTATCGCCAGAGCATTGACGAAGCCGGTCATCACGGAATGGGGAACAAACGTAATGAAGCGCCCCAGCTTAAGCAGACCCATGCCATATTGGATCATTCCGGTCAATATCGTTGCAGCAAATAAATATTCCACGCCGTGCTCTTTGACCAAAGTGACCATAAGCAATGCCATCGCGCCGGTTGCGGCCGAGATCATGCCAGGTCGACCGCCTACGAACGAAATGATGACGGCGATACAAAACGATGCGTACAAGCCGACCATGGGATCCACACCGGCGATGATCGAGAACGCGATGGCTTCGGGAATCAAGGCCAAGGCGACTGTTATTCCGGAAAGAATGTCGGCACGGGTATTGGAAAACCACGATCTATTCAGTTGTTGGAAATTCAAAGATAGTTCCTCCTATAATGTAAGATGATTGACTTTTCACTCTCAGAAAAGTCGGGGCCGATGTTCACAAATCAAAATTATACACAATTTAGCCACATACCTCTAGTCGTAAAACCTTTAAGAAAACGGTTAAACCATGAACATTCTTTTACAATCACCCATTTACTTGCAAATTAGATAGGTTGATGGAGGCTGACTCACGATAATTTCCAACATGGAAACCGTAGCCGTTTATGTAAAAGTCCAGCAGAAAGCAAAAGCCTTTTGACGGAAAAGGTCGGCTTTGAGCGGGCCGGGGATCATCGACAGCGTAATCAGGGTCAGCGGCAGGCTGAGCCAGATCATCAAGCTGATCATTCCGATAAAAGTAAGCACACTGGAAACCAATTGGATAAACGAGCTGTTAAGCGTCTGACTCACATTGTCCATATCATTGGTGAGCCTGCTCATGATATCGCCATGCTGCCGCTTGGAAAAGAAGGACACCGGAAGCTTATGCAGATGATGAAACAGATCCGACCGCATCTCATATACGGTTTGCTGGGCCACGCCGATCATCCAATAGTTTTGCAGCCAGGTCGAACCCGATTGGAGCACATAGACTCCGGCCAAGAGCAGGATAAGCGCAGCCAAGCCTTTGCTCTGGCCGGTTCCCATATAGGTATCGATTGTTACTCCAAGCAAATAAGGCCCGAGAAGACCGAGCAGAGAGCTTAATATAACCATAGTGAAAATAAGCACGAGAAGCCCGCGATGAACAGAGAGATATCCCCATATCTTTTTGAGAGTGCGACGCCCGTTTTGGACGGAAGGCTTTTCCCTGTTTGCCGGTTCGCGGGTCGGGTGAACAGCAGGTCCTTTTCCTCCTGCCGGATGAAATGTTACGGATGGTTTAAACATTGGCCGCGTCCTCCTCCCTGAATTGAGACCGGACGATCTGACGGTAAAGCTCCGACTGATGCAGTAAAGCCTCATGGCTTCCTGCAGCCAGCAGGCATCCCTCATCCAGAAGCAGAATTTGATCGGCCCGCACCGCCGTGCTGATTTTTTGAGTAATGATCAGCTTCGTGCACGGAAAGCTTCTCAAAGCGGCCAGCAGGCTGGCCTCTGTCCTGACATCCAGCGCGCTCGTGCTATCATCCAGTAAAAGCAGCTTCGGCTTGCGAATCAGGGCCCTGGCAATCGAAAGACGCTGCTTTTGCCCTCCGGATAAATTAACGCCTTTCTGCCCTACGATAGTCTCATACTGCTGCGGAAGCTTCATAATGGTTTCGTGGATTTGAGCCGACTGAGCTGCCGCAACGACCTCTGCCATCGAAGCCTCCTCTTTTCCCCACAGAATGTTGTCCTTGACGGTTCCCGTAAACAGGACGGCCTCCTGGGGAACCAAGCCGATCTCCTTACGCAAGGCTTCGGGCTTCATGGTCCGGATATCGGCGCCGTCAATCAAAACAGCGCCCCCGCTCACCTCGTATAATCGCGGTATAAGCTGGAATAAGGACGTCTTCCCCGAACCGGTTGCCCCTAGAACAGCGGTCGTTTCACCCGGCCGTGCAGTAAAAGAAACCGATTTGAGCACCGGTTCGGACGTCCCCGGATATTGAAAGGTCACCCGCTCAAATACCAGCTCCCCTTCGGTCACCGCCTTCGCGGACTCTAGGGTATGGAGGCTGCTTCCGTCCGCAGGCGCCGCCAGCACTTCGGATATCCGGCTCGCTGAAGCTTTGCCCCGGGAGAGGCTCATCATGATCATCGACACCACCGAAAAGGTCCCCATGATCCGCGCGGCATAATTGATAACCGCAACAAGCTCTCCAAGGTCTGCACGATTGGCATTGATTTGCAGACTCCCGAACCAAAGAATGAATAAAATACTCGAATTCATGACCAAAAGAAGAATCGGAATCGTCAGCTCAATGAGCCGCAGAGCCGAGGCCGTACGCTTCATCAAATCCTCATTAGCCTTGGCAAATCTGTTGATCTCGTGACGATCCCGTACCAATGCTTTAATCAAGCGGATGCCCATTAAATTTTCACGTAAAATTCCGTTGGTACGATCCAGCCTTTCCTGAACGAAACGAAATAACGTAACCCCCTTCCTCAACATCAGGATAATAAAACCGGCCAGTACGGGAATCACGATAACCAATATGAAGGCCAGTTGAAAATGAACCGTCAGGGCCATGACCACACCCAATACCATAAACAAAGGAGCCCGCAGCATAATCCGCAAACCGGCAAACACGATATTTTGCAGCTGGGTGACGTCGCTTGTGATCCTCGTAATGAAGCCAGCGGTCGGAAACTGCTGAAAACGGGCAAACGGAAGCGATTGAATCTTCTTAAACATGCTTTTGCGAAGCTCGAGTCCAAAGCTTTGGCTGACATGAGCGGCAAAATACGAATTGATAATACCCGCTGCAAACCCGAGCAAAGAAATAGCCGACATGATGACACCCCATTGCACAACAACGGAGATTTCTTTTTGCAAGATGCCTTCGTTGATGATTTTTGCCATAAGCAGCGGGTGCAGGAGCTCCACCATTAACTCGACAAGCATTAAGAACAATGCCATGATCATCGCGAACCGGTATGGTTTCAAAAACGAGATCACATTCCGCATAGAACGCCTCCAGCCTATATAGAGATCTATACCGTTTTATTTATTTAGTGTACCTATATAAATTAATTTTGTCATGCAAAAAATATATTCATGCAAATTTTTTCCATTATCTATGGTGAATATATACCATAACACGTTACATTTGTGTCAGATCTGTTAACCTTTTATTAACCGCTCTCATTCCGGATAAATCCTATTGTTTTCTTGATGTAAATATGCAAAAATAATTTGAATGTTGTAATAGCATTTGACCTATAGATAATAAATACCGGAGGTTCGAGTATGGCGACATTGGAAACAGCACAGCCTAATGAATTGGCAGCAAGAACATATGTGAATGAAGTCTATGAAACGGTAATAAAGCGCAATCCCCACGAAAACGAGTTCCATCAAGCGGTGAAAGAAATTTTATTCTCGCTTGTCCCCGTTTTTGCGAAACACCCCAAATACATGCAGGCGGGCATTTTGGAGAGAATTGTCGAGCCCGAACGAATCATTACGTTCAGGGTGCCTTGGGTCGACGACCAAGGAAAAGTCCAAGTCAACCGCGGTTTCCGGGTTCAGTTCAACAGCGTCCTTGGCCCTTATAAAGGCGGATTAAGATTTCACCCTTCCGTAAATGCCAGCATCATCAAGTTTTTAGGATTTGAGCAAATTTTCAAGAACTCCTTGACAGGGCAGCCGATCGGCGGAGGAAAAGGCGGTTCCGACTTTGATCCCAAAGGAAAATCCGACGCAGAGATCATGAGATTTACACAGAGCTTCATGACGGAACTGTTTAAATATATCGGTCCGGATACAGACGTTCCCGCCGGCGACATTGGCGTTGGCGCCCGCGAAATCGGATATATGTTCGGTCAATACAGAAGAATCCGCGGAGGCAACGAAGCCGGAGTACTGACAGGCAAAGGCATCGGCTACGGCGGAAGCCTGACGCGCACCGAAGCGACCGGATACGGTACAGTTTATTTCGTGGAAGAAATGCTGAAATCCATCGGATTAGGCTTTGAAGGCAGCACGGTTGTCATATCCGGTTCCGGCAACGTATCCTTATATGCCATTCAAAAAGCGGCCCAATTGGGTGCCAAAGTCGTCGCCTGCAGCGACTCCAACGGATATGTCTATGATCCGGAGGGCATTAAATTCGAAACCGTGCAGCGGATTAAGGAAGTGGAGAGAAAACGCATCAGCGAATATGTCAAGGAGCATCCAAACGCCGTATATCATGAAGGCTGCGAAGGCATTTGGACAATCCCGTGCGATATTGCGCTTCCGTGCGCTACGCAAAATGAAATTAACGAAGCCTCCGCTAAGCTTCTGGTTGCCAATGGAGTCAAGGCTGTAGGCGAAGGTGCGAACATGCCTTCCACATTGGAAGCGATCGATGTCTTCCTGGAGAATAAAGTTCTGTTTGGACCGGCAAAAGCGGCAAATGCCGGCGGCGTAGCCGTATCCGCATTGGAAATGGCCCAAAACAGCATGAGATATTCTTGGAGCTTCCACGAGGTGGATGATAAGCTTCATGCCATTATGAAAAACATCTATAGAAGCAGCGTACAAGCAGCAGAAGAATACGGCCACCCCGGAAACCTTGTGGTAGGGGCAAATATCGCCGGGTTTACGAAAGTAGCCGACGCTATGCTGGCGCAGGGAATCATTTAATAAATTTACACGAAAGGGACGCTAATCATAGCGCCCCTTTTTGCTGTAGCACACTCCCGATCCGTCCTGGAGCATCGCTTTTAACCACTTGCATCCAATGGTTTGCGGGCCAGTACCAATCTGCTTTTTCGTACTGTTATGATAATACTCCCTAAAATAATCGCCAGCACAACAAGCTGTGCCGCGGTCGTCTCCCAGTTAGCATACAGCCCGAACGAAGGCGCTTCGATCAAATGACAGGATACATGTGTTGAAAATTGACCGGTCACCTGCAGCTTATGTATGCTTACTCCGACAAATTTCAAAGCCATATAATAGAGAAGCATGCTGGCGATGATGAAAAGCGGACGTATAGGAATGCGCGAGCTCATTTTGATCATGGCAAAACCGATGACCGCCAGTAAGAGCACAGCTGCACCGACACCCGTCAGCAGGTCCGCCGTTTGCATCGTCGGAGCCATCCCGATATAAAAGATGAACGTCTCCGCCCCCTCCCGCATCACGGACAAAAACGCGGTTACTGCCAAGGACCATAATGTCCCCTTCGCTAAGGAAACACCAACCCTTTTCTCAACGAATTCGTTCCAGACGCCAAGATTGGATTTACTGTGCAGCCATGCCCCAATCGTAACCATAAAGACGACAGCAATTAATCCTGTAATTCCCTCAATCAGCTCGCGCGAGCTGCCCATCGACAAGTGCGACAGCCATACCGATAAAATGACCGTGAGCAATGCCGAAGCCGCGATACCCGCTCCCGCTCCGGACCATAGCCACTTGCTCTTATCGGCGTTGCCCGAACGGTTAAGAAAGGAAATGAGCGCACCGATGATGAGTATGGCTTCCAAGCCTTCACGAAACAAGATGGCGCCCGCATCCCAAGCCGAGTAAGAAGAAGCTTCCGCATAGGGCTCCAGCTCCTTTCTCAGCTCATCCATAAGGGTCTTCGCCCGCTCCAATTGAGGCGGATTTGAAAGCAGCAGGCTTGGAATCGACACCATGATCGTTTCGATGCGTTGGTAGGCCTGATTCGAGCGTGTCCTGACTTCCCCTTCGGCCGAAGGCCAGGCAGCAATGAACCGGTCCATCTTCTCCGAAGCAGCCGCACTCTGCCGGTTCTGCACATCGGCGTCGACCGAATCCAGAAGCTTCAGGAGCCCGGCAACGGTTTGGATGTCGTCTGAAGGAGCGGCGCTGCTCGAAATCACGTTTCCGGCTGAATAATTTTCCAACGCGGTCATCAGCTCCTGCAATTTAGCAGTGCCTTTCGCCGCATCCTGCGGTTCGGTATTCAAGGCGATCCGCGCCCCGCTGATTTTGACCTCGATATCTCTGTAAGCCTTCGCATTCTCCTGACGGACCAAGCTTTCCACCTTGGACCAACCGCTGATAAAAGCCGTGTACGATTGCTTCGCCTGCAGCCATTCTCCGGCTTTAACCGCAGACAAGCTCTTCGTTAACATGGGAAGCACCGTTTGAATTTGCTTTTGGGCTTTGCCGCCGGTTCCGTTACTCTCACCGTCGCTAACATAGCTGTCTATCGTTTTCGCCAAGGTGGAAACGGCTTGATAAGCTGAAGCCTCATCCTTTTCCGCCTTAGACAGCTCCTGCTCTGCCTTGGCCAGTGCTTCGGCAACGGCCTGCGCTTTTGCAGACGGATCTGTCCCTTCCGCTTCGGACCAGACCAGCTTGAGTTTGGAAACTACAGCCGAAACATGCTCCCAATGTTTATCGCCTGCACTGATCAGCGCATCACTGGCAAGCGCGATCAGCTGGTCACGGCTTTCGGGCGCACGATCTGGTCCAGCTGCAAGCACCGGAGCGGCCGTCATCAGAAGGATTAAGCCTATCCATAACAGGACTAAAAAACGTTTCATGAGTGCACACTCCAAATTTATAGTAAAGTATCTCCGATATAACCGCCTTGCTTTGCTCCCGGTAAACATGCGTACACGCCGCTGCCGACATGAACGATATATTCATTCAGCTTGTCTTGGACCGCCAGCTTTTGCTGCATCGGAATAAATTGGCTGCGCGGATCCCGGTTGTAACAAATAAATAACAATCCGGCGTCCAGCTGGCCTGTTTTCACATCAATTCCATTGGAATACGAGTAACCGCGCCGCAGTATTTTTACTTTCCCCTGCATATTCGCAAGAGCAACGTGTGAACGCGGGTCGATTATCGGCTTGCCGTTTTCATCCTTTTTCTCAAAATCAAGCGGGTCAAATTCGTTTTGCTGCCCCAGCGGGGCCCCGGTATCGCGATGCCGGCCGAAGGTCGCTTCCTGTTCCCCAAGCGTCGTGCGGTCCCATACCTCGATGCGCATCCGAATGCGCCGAACGACCATATAGCTGCCGCCCTCCATCCAGACCGGACCGTCGGAAGGTTGTATCCATACGACATCGTTTGCATCCGCCGCATTTTGTACGTTCGGATTGTTTGTTCCATCCTTGAAACCAAGCAAATTGCGGGGTGTCGAGCCTTTCGGATCGGCAGCTCCGGTACGCTGAAACCCTTCCTGAAGCCATCGAAGCACCGCTTTGCCGCGGGCGATACGAACCAAATTGCGGATAGCGTGAAAAGCAACCTGCGGATCGTCTGCGCATACTTGAACGATAATATCTCCACCGGACCATTCGGGGCGCAGTTCATCGCCTTTAAACTTAGGAAGATCCACAAGACCCGGCGGGCGCTTACCCTCCAATCCAAAGCGATGGTCGAAAAACGTGGCTCCAAGCCCAAAGGTAATGGTTGTGCGGACCGGTGCAAGCCCCATCGCTTCTCCTGTATCCACCGGAGGAAGAAGGGGGTTGTTGCTTTCTTCGCCGGCATTTTGTCCAAGCGACATTCTGGCTGAGGCTTCCGTCCAGCTCTTGAGCAGCTTTCGAACCTCATTCACATCGGTTGTGGTGAAATCAAAGGCACCCATGCAGATGAAATCCTGCATCGGGGTAGTGATTCCAGCTTGATGCTGTCCATAAAAAGGAATGGTGCTCTTGGCCGCTGCTGAGGAAGCGGATGCTTTCTCTAAAAGGCCGCTGCCCGCCGCCAAGCCCTTCATGCCGCCTGCACCCAGAAGCAGACCGATGCTTCCGGCTCCAGCCAGCTTAAGAACATCCCGGCGCGAGATCGATTTATCAAACAGCTTGCCATCCTGTAAATCGCTCATGCTTATCCCTCCAGAACCGTTCCCATTTGGGACAGGGGCTCTGCCAAAGCATCGATCGCCTGGCTTAATTTCTTTGTCTGATCCTTACTTAATTCCGTATAAAGCATGAAATCTTTGTCTTTTCGGTAAGGCTCAAGCGCCTTGTCGAGCTCTGCGAAGCGGGTATCGATTTCTTGACTTAAAGCCGCGTTCTTCTGCTCCAAGACCGGCTTGAGCACTTTATAAATCTCGTTAGCCCCTTCCACGTTGGCAGCAAAGTCATATAAATCAGTGTGGGAATAGCGCTCTTCTTCGCCGGTCACTTTTCTTGAGGATACTTCGTTAAGCAGCTCGACCGCTCCGGTTACAAGCATATGAGAGTCGATTTCAACGCTCTCCACTTTCACGCGAAGCTGCTTCACATCCTGCAGCAGCTGATCCGCCACTTGTTCTTGGCCGGCTGTCGAGTTGGCTGCCCAAAGCGCCTTCTCCAGACGGTGAAAGCCGCGCCATTCCTCCTGCGGCACATCGTCCTCACGGGCATCAATCCAAGGATCCAAATCGCCCAGTGATTCGGCAATCGGTTCAATTCTTTCAAAATACATCCGGGTAGGAGCATACAGTTTCTTCGCGTTTTCAAGATCGCCCGCTTTGACCGCTGTCGTGAAGGCTTCTGTAGCTTTTACAAATTGACCGCATTGATCAATTACGAATGTGCGGTAGCGATCGATCTCTTCTTTTAGCACGGTGGAAGTGACGTCGCCGTTGACTGCGGAAACGGAAGAATGGGCCGATTCCCCTTTACTTTCTTGTCCTCCAGCTTTCTCCGGTGCAGCCGTATTGCCGCAGGCCGTGACCACCAAAGATAAGCAAAGCAGGGAGGATAAACTCAAATGGCGGAATGTACTGAACACGTGGTGACATCTCCTCATCAAAAAAATGAAAACGATTATCATTATCGTATAATGATAATCGTTCTCATTTTAAAACGTAGAAGGGGGTTCTGGCAAGCTTTTTATTCCATCTGGAAAAATTTATGGACTGACCATCCGGTCAGCCCACAGCTATGTTCATTTATGAAGTCCCGGAGGCCGGCACAGGCTCAGGCTTCGCGGAGTACTCCACCAGCGCCTGCTTTTCCCACGCTCTGCTTCTCCAACGGAAGAACATGATAACTCCCCGTGTCCATTCATCTGCCGCTATCGCCAGCCAAACGCCGGCTAATCCAAGCTTCAAGTGGAATACGAGGAAATAACCCAAGGGCAAGCTCATCCCCACCATCGAGATCAAGCCCATATACACCGGAAATTTCGCGTCTCCGGCCGCCCTCAATGAATTAATAAGCACAAGGTTAAACGTACGCCCGGATTCGAGCAATATACTCAGGACAATGACCTGTGAGGTTAAGCGGAGAATATCAGGATCTTGAGTAAAAATCCCTATAAAAGGCTCGCGGAACAGGATCACCAGAATATTGACCAATACAGTAAAGAACAGCCCCCACTTCAAGCTTTTCCATACCCGATCGTAAGCTTCATCCTTTCGCCCTGCGCCCACCAAGCGGCCGGTAATAATCGCCGTGCCCATCCCGATGGCTGCACTAAACAAAAAGATAAACATCGAAATATTCATCGCGTACTGCCTGGAAGCCAGTGCCGTCGCCCCCAAGAAGGTAACATAGTACAGAAATACCGATTGGCAGGCATGATAAGTGACTTGTTCAAAGGCCGACGGAATGCCGATTTTAAGTATTTTCCGAACATACGCTTTGGAAAGGACGAAGTAATCTCTTACTTCAATTCTAATCTCCATGATCCGATATAGCAGCCAAAAAAAGACGATTACGGCGATTCCGCGGCTAACGACCGTTGATACCGCCGCTCCCGCAACCCCCATCTCCGGGAATCCCCAATGGCCGAAAATCAGCAGATAGTTACCCGCTACGTGAATCAGGTTCATCCCTAAAGAAACGAGCATCGATTGCTTCGTATACCCGTATGTTCGGATAATGCTGGATAACGTATTGATGATGGCCTGGAGAAACAGCCCTCCGCCTACAATGACGATATAGGTCTGAGCGTAGCTCAAAATATCCCCTTGTAAATTCACCGCCTGCAGCAGCCGGTTTCCAAAGAGAACAAAGCTTACGCTCAGCGTTAATCCGATCAGCAAGTTCAAAGTGACGGCGATCGCAGAAATTTTGGCGGCGTCCGCCAGTTTTCGGGAGCCTATATATTGAGCGACGACAATCGCCGCCCCGTTACCGATCACCTCAAGGACCAAAATGGCGATAAAAATGTACTGGTGCGCGACCCCTACTCCGGATACCGCATGGTCCGAAACCGAGCTTAGCATAAAGGTATCGACGGCACCCATCAGCATAAAAAGAAATAATTCCAAAAAAATCGGCCAGGTCAGCAGAAAAAGATTGAAGTCTTTGGAGCCGGCGGGCTTTGCCGGTTTCTCTGATGCGATAGAGCTCATGATGTCACCTTTCCGGTATGTAAACCTTTGTCATAAATTATTATCTTATCACAATCTTTATTGGTTTTCATTCATCAAAATTTAACCCATTTTCAGCATAATCGCCCCTTGAATGTCCATTCTAAATGGTGAATACACCGAATCAGGAAAGGAGCCTTTTATGACAACAACGACCATGAATAATCCTCCGGCTCAGCAGATGCAGGTGCCGATCCCCGAACCGCCCCGCGTCATTACGACCAAGGATCTGCTTTATCTCAAGGATGCGTTATCTTGGGAGCTGAACGCGTTCAAGAAGCTTCACTTTTTCGCCCAGCAAACGATCAACCCGCAATTAAAGCAAGCCTTCGATCAAGCGGGACAAATGCATCAGCGCCATTACCAAAAGCTGCTCACCCACCTGCAGACGGACAACCAAGCCGCCATGGCCCATTTGCCCCGTCCGCAGCAGACGCAGCAAAAATTACAGTAAGAGAGGTGCAATCCATGCCAACGCAGCAAGCCCAAAATCCGAATCAGATTGCCAATCCTCAGTCAGGCCAGCTGCCCAAAGTGAAAGGGCCTCATATGAACGACCGCGACTTTCTGAACGACGGTCTCAGCACGTGCAAATACTTGACGGACAGCCTGAATATCGCCGTCCGCGAAGCCAGCCACCGGCAGCTTCATGACGACATGCTCCAAATCCTGACCGAAACGCATCAGAGCGCGCGTGAGCTGTATAATTTGATGTTCCAAAACGGCTGGTACAAGCTGGAGGCCGAAGAACAGCAAAAGCTCCAGCAGGCCCAGCAGCAATTCAGCGGCTATTCGACGCAATTTCCTTACGGAACGCAATAATCCGCCTGCTATAAAGCAAAAAAACAAGGACACCCTCGCAAAGCGGTGTCCTTGTGTTTTGTTCATCCTATTCCTCGTAAATCTTAACCAGCAGCTCTCCCAGTTCCTTGAGCGCTTGTTCTTCTTGTTCTCCGTCGGTTTCCAGCGTAACCTCGTCATTAAGGGCAATCCCCAGCGTAAGCATGCTTAACGAGCTTTTTCCGTTCACTTTTTTGCCGTTTTTGATCACATTCACTTTGCACGGGAACGTACCGGCGGTCTGAACGAATATTTTCGTAGGACGTGCGTGAAATCCGGAAGGATTCAGCACGGTAAAGGTTTGGGATGTCACTTGGAATCACTCCTTGTCTGTTTTTGAACATAATCTTTGATTTCATTCTGGCTTCTCATCGCGAGCGCACGCTCGGCGTGTACAGCCCATTCCTCCTGAGCCAGCTCACGGATCTGGGCTCTGGCAGGCAGAATGGAGC
Source organism: Paenibacillus sp. F024 (assembly GCF_057814255.1). NCBI lineage: Bacteria > Bacillati > Bacillota > Bacilli > Caryophanales > Paenibacillaceae > Paenibacillus > Paenibacillus sp. F024. The sequence continues at coordinate 86,780 of NZ_JBVASZ010000003.1, read as the reverse complement.
CGGCGCTCATACTAAACTCATGCAGCCCCAGTCCCAGCAGCAGAGGTATCGCCGTTTCATCGCCGGCCATCTCTCCGCACATGCCGACCCATCTTCCTTCTTGCTCAGCCGCGCGAATGACCATTTGAATGAGTCTGAGAATGGAAGGATGACACGGCTGATACAGGTACGATACGGTTTCGTTCATCCGGTCCGCAGCCATGGTATATTGAATCAGATCGTTGGTGCCGATACTGAAAAAATCCACCTCTTTGGCAAAGCTGTCGGCCGCAAGCGCCGCTGCCGGCACTTCAATCATCATCCCCACTTCAATGCGGTCGGCTACCGTCTCGCCTTCTTGGATGAGCTTGTCTTTTTCCTCCTGAAGCAGGCGTTTGGCTTCCAGCAGCTCCTCGAGAACGGCGATCATCGGGAACATGATCTTCAGCTGGCCGTAACGGCTTGCCCGCAGAAGCGCGCGAAGCTGCGTACGGAATAAATCCTGCCGATCAAGGCAAAGGCGAACGGCACGCAGGCCCAGGAACGGATTGCTTTCCTTAGGAAGCTCCAAATAAGGAAGCTCCTTGTCGCCGCCAATATCCAAGGTCCGGATGACGACCGGCTTGCCCTCCATTTTTTCGAGCACATATTTATAGACCTTGAACTGCTCTTCTTCGCTCGGAAAAGAGTTCCGTCCCATATATAAAAATTCCGTCCGGAACAATCCGATGCCTTCCGCGCCGTTGTCGAGCACCTTCTGTAGGTCTTCCACGCTGCCGATATTGGCCGCGAGCTCGACATGACGTCCGTCTTTGGAGACCGTAGGCTGATCCTTCAGCTTGCTCAATTCAGCTTGACGGCGGTCGTATTGTTCTTTCTTTTCACGATAAGCCTTCAATTCCTCTTCGCTCGGGTCGACAAGGATACGACCTTCCGAGGCATCCATAATGACGGTAACGCCCGCCTTAATGTCCCCTGCGGCAGTACCTACACCGACGATCGCAGGAATACCCAGCGAACGGGCCATGATCGCGGAATGGGATGTACGGCTGCCGATCTCGGTAATAAAGCCCCGTACGACATCCAGGTTAAGCTGTGCCGTATCCGACGGCGAAAGATCCTCGGAGATAATGATGGACTCCTCCGCAATATCCGAAACGGTGGTATACTTTTCCCCGCGCAATCCGCTCATTAAGCGGCCGGAGATGTCGCGCACATCCGCCGCCCGTTCCCTTAGAAGCTCATTGTCCATTCCCAGCAGCATTTCGATAAATGCTTGGGAAACGTCATGAAGCGCGTACTCGGCATTGGTTCCTTCCTGCTCGATGTTATCAAGAATGACATCTATGAAATCCGGATCTTCCAGCGTAAGTAAATGCGATTCGAATATTTCGGCCTTCTGGGAACCGAGCTTCGCTTCGGTCAGCTCCCGTATGGCTTCCAGCTCCCGCTTTGCCTGCTCAACGGCCTGCCGAAAGCGCTGAGCCTCCTGCTTCGGATCGGTCACGGTACTGTGAACAGGGATATAAGTCGATTTCTTCAGCCGGTAGGCTTTGGCAATCGCCAAGCCGGGAGAGGCGGCGATACCCGTTAACAGATTCGGCATAATGAACCCCCCCTTAGGAATGATCTTGCTGCTTTAGTTGATGAACATGCTTCAGAATCAGCACATGTACCGGGTGATTTTCCGGAATGCCGGTATAATGGGTTACGGCCTGGCTTAGCCCCATAGCCTGAATGGATGACTGCAGCTCCACGGCTTCCGGATCCTCCGGGTTATTAAACAACAGGGCGGCAGCCATAGCCAGCGCCAAATGATTCGGTATCATGCCAAGCTCGAATGCCTGGAGAGCCGGACGGACGAGCCGGTCGTTCGGTGACAGCTTACGAATAGGAGAGCGCCCCACCCGTTCGACCTCGTCTGTCAAATAAGGATTGCGGAACCGCTCCAAAATTTTATGGATATATCCCTTGTGCTCCTCCGGATCGAAACCATACTTTTTCACAAGAAGTGCGCCGGTTTCCTCCAACGCCTGCTGTACCTGTGAAGTAATCCCTGGGTCCGCCATCGCTTCTTGAATCGTGGAAAAGCCGTGCAGGTATCCAAGATAGGCAGCAGTGCAGTGCCCCGTATTGACGGTAAAGAGCTTACGTTCAATATAAGGCGTCAATTCGTCCACATAATGAACTCCTTGGACCTCGGTAAAACCCTCGATCATGCCCGAACGGTCAACCACCCACTCATAGAACGGCTCCACCGTTACCTGAAGCGGATCCTCATGATGCTGGATAGGTACGATCCGGTCTACCGCGGCGTCCGGAAAAGCGGTGTATTGATCCGCTTTGCTGCGCATCTCCCCGCTCAAATGGGAATACACATGCTCCTTTAACTGCGTGCTTCCGCCGATCGCATTCTCGCAGGCAATGACATGCAGAGGAGCGTCGGAGCGCGAAAGGCGCTGTTCAATGCCTTTGGCAATGCCTTCGGCAATATGCTTGAGAATCGTAACTCCGACAGCCGTTGTGACCAAGTCCGCATTCGCAACCGCTTCGGCTACCCGCTCCAGATCTTTTCCGTTAATCGCCGTAACGCCCTTCACTACCGCCGCCTCATGGGCTTCGTTAGCCAAGGTTACCGTATATTCCCCTCTTTGCTGAAGCAAGGAGACCAGCGTATCGTTCACATCCACAAAGCAAACCTCGTATCCCGATCTCGACAGCAGCAGTCCGATAAAGCCTCTGCCTATGTTTCCCGCTCCAAAATGGACTGCTCTCATGCTTCCATCCCGCTTTCGAAAATGCTGATCATTTCTTCAGCCGTAGATGCTTTGAGGATGCGCTCCAGGTTATCGTCATCCGAGCAGATCATCGCCACATTGGTTAAAATCTCCAGATGGTCATCCCCTGCCGCGGCAATGCCCACGACCAGATGCGCTTTTTCTCCATCTCCGAAATCGACGCCTTCAGGAAATTGTACGATCGACAGCCCCGTGGAGCGGATCAGCTCCTTGGAATCCTTGGTGCCGTGAGGAATAGCCAAGCCTCCGCCCATATAAGTAGACAGCGTGTTCTCCCTCTCAATCATTTTGTCGATATATTCTGCAGAGGCGTGACCCGCATCAACAAGCAGTTGTCCCGCCATGCGAATGGCCTCGAATTTATCCTGCGCTTTGGCATTCAGCTTCACTTTGTCCTTCGATAGGATACTCATTAGATAACTCTCTCCATTTCCATTTTATTTTCAAAAAAGCCCGCAAGCTCATTCGATATAAATTGCTTGATTTGCTCTGCAGTTCCACTCTCCAGCATCCGGATCATATCCGGCAAAAGCAGCAGCGCGCTGATCTCGCTGAGCACCTCCAAGCTTTCCTTGGAAAGCTCCCGCGGTCCGAGCATCAGCAGCAGCTCGCGAATTTGCACAGGATGCCCGGGATCAAGGGTCACGGACGAGCCTAGCCTGAACAATGACAGCAGCGGTCTTCGGATATGTTCGCTTCGGGTATGAAACAAGGCAAGCCGGGTATCCGGAATCACTTGGCTCCCGTAACGCTCTCTCTCGAGCAGCTGCTCGACGATCGGTTCGGGCCTTGCCAACGCTCCATCCTTGCGGACCTCTTCGCAAACCTGCTGCAGCGTTTGCCGCAAATCCGGACCATTGGACAGCTCGAACACTTCAAAGTGATCCATAAGGGAAATCATTTCGTATAAATAGGCTTTTAATCTTCTTAATCGGTCTAAAGACGGGGTTCCTTGGGGGAGATCCGATGCAGCAGGAGTAACCCGTTTCAAGGTGATATTTTGCACATATTGCCGCAGCTTCTCCGTTTCTTCCTTGGTCAGCAAAGGGCTCAGCTTGAAGTATTGATCCCGCTCCAAAGGAAGATCGACCGTGGAAATGATCAAATCGTAAGCCTCCGGGGGTATTCTGGCTGCCTCATACCAGGATACATTGCCGATGATTTCGATTTGGGGAAGCTCCTTCTCCAGGCGGATTGCCAGCAGCTTTGAGGACCCTATGCCGCTGGTGCACACCACAACGGCTCTGACATTCCGGGAAAACTGCTTCAGACGTTCCAGAGCCGCGCCAAAATGCATGACCAGAAAACCGATCTCCTCATCCGGTACCTTCAATCCTGACATAATCTCATCTACCCCTTGCCGGACAAAACCAAACAAGATATCATAATCTTTTTTGATTTGGGAGAGCAGGGGGTTACGGATATGCGTGCCTTCTCTGATTCTCTGTACGGCAGGCTCGATATGCTTGATTAAGCCGTCTCTCAAGGAACGGTCCTCACTCAACGGCGCACCGACCCTATCCTCTATGCGGCGTATGAGTCTTTGAACGGTCTCCATCAGGCTCAAATCATCTTGAGGCAGCAGACGGTTGGTACGGTCCTCCCCATCCCCATCAAACAGTCCGGCTATATAAGAGGCTTCCTCCGGAGGCAAAGAAAGATGCAGTGCATCGGACAAATGACGGACCATTAAGTTCTTCCCGGTCCTGCCTTGAACAGCTTTGTCCGAATCCGATTCCTTCCCCCGGACCGGTTCGATCGTTTTCCCCTGCCTGATTCGCGTCAACGCCACGGACAATCGGATCAGGAGATCCGTATAGGCGGCCTCCGACAGCTCGATGGGCCACCGGTCCTCCAGCTGCCACAGCGCTTGCTCGACATCCATCCAATGCTCCTTGCCTACCATGGCAAGCAGCCGTCCGGTGAGCGGATGAAGCGGTCCGGTTGCGGCTTTTCCGAACAAGTCGGAATCATCCAGATGCTTTCGGGCCAGCTGGCAGATGGCATGGCGTTTATTCGCTTCGGCCCCCTCGAGCAGGACGCCGTACCCTCTTCTTCGCACCAAGGTGAGGCCGTTTTTTCGGATCCATTCTTCCATGTCGTCCAAATCGCTGCTGACCGTCGGCACCGTAACCTGCAAATCATGCGCGAGGGAGAACAGCTTCACCGGCTCATCGGCTTCAAGCAGCAAGCAAAGCATCCATGCTTTTCGTTCCTCTGCCGAATATTCTACCCTCCCCATGTGGGAAAGACTTCGTTTGAACGTCTCCAGCTGCTCCGGTTCAGCCTGAATTTGAATGCCGATGCCGGATTTTTTGTGCAGTGAGACATGATAGGCCGCCAGAACGTTTTCCAACTCCAACAGCTCTCTATGAACCGTTCTCGTGCTGACTTGAATTTCAGCAGCGATTTCTCCTGCCGTGATTTCATCCTTGCGGTTCAGCAGCAGCTCCAGGATTTGTCGTTGTCTGTTGGAAATGTTTATGACGGCCACCTCCCCTTTTTACAAAATGGAGATAACGCCGGCAGAAATGCCAGCGTTACAATAGTAACAATGAATTAGCTTAATCGTTTGACGAGCTCATCGTATTCCGGACTCTTCAGGAAGTTGTCGATGGAAATATGCTCGGCGTCGGGCGCTTGCACCTTCGCGCGATCCGTCAGCGTTTTATGCGTTATGACAATATCTGCATCCTGCGGAATCTCGCTGATGGCCGTATTAATGACCGTCACATCAACGCCCGCTGCATTCATTTTCTTTCTTAAAATGGAAGCCCCCATCGCGCTGGAGCCCATCCCGGCGTCACAAGAAAATACGATTTTGTTAACCTCGGATTTTTTGTTTTCAACCACAGCTGCCGCTTCGGCTTTGCCTGCGTTTTTCATTTGCTTCATTTTCTCGGCAGCTTGCTCCAAATCGTCTTCCTGCTCCGTCTTACGGGTCGTTTTGAGCAGAAGTGCCGCCACCAGGAAGGAAGCGATCGTTGCCGTCAATACACCCGCCAATACCGGGAACAGACCGCCTCTTGGCGCCATCGCAATGTAAGCGACGATACTTCCCGGCGACGGTGCAGCCACCAGACCTGCATTAAATAAAGTGAAGGTGAACGTTCCGACGACACCGCCTGTAATCGCGGCCAGAATCAACCGCGGATTCATCAGGATATAAGGGAAATAGATCTCATGGATCCCGCCGAAGAAATGGATAATCGCCGCGCCTGGAGCGGATTGCTTCGCCGTACCGCGTCCTACCAGCCAGTAAGCGAGCAGAATGCCAAGCCCCGGTCCGGGATTGGATTCAAGCATAAAAATGATCGATTGTCCCGTCTTGGCCGCTTGATCCAAAGCAATCGGACCTAAGACGCCATGATTGATTGCGTTATTCAAGAAAAGCACTTTACCCGGTTCGATCAGGAGGTTAGCCAACGGAAGCAATCCGGCATTGACCAGAAATTGAACTCCCGCCGCCAAAGTATTACTAATCACTTGAACAACCGGACCGACTCCTGTATACGCTACCAGAGCTAACCCGGCACCAATAATCCCGGCCGAAAAGTTATTCACAAGCATTTCGAAGCCGGAACGGATTTTGCCTTCGACGGCTTTGTCAAATTGCTTCAAAACCCATGCCGAAGTCGGACCGACGATCATAGCCCCCAAAAACATCGGAATAGTCGCACCCACCACAACTCCCATCGTTACCACAGCACCGATAACACCGCCGCGGGAACCGTGAATCATTTGTCCTCCGGTATACCCTATAAGAACGGGAAGCAAGTAAGTGATCATAGGGCCTACAAGCTTAGCCATGTATTCGTTAGGAATCCATCCCGTCGGAATAAATAGAGCCGTAATCAATCCCCATGCGATGAAAGCGCCCATATTGGGCATGACCATGCCGCTTAAGAATCGGCCGAACCGTTGTACAGCTACTCGAACCCCACCGGACGAAGACTGCTGCGCTGCCGCTGAATTCACTTGGATATCCCCCTTTGATTTGTCATTGCCTCTGCCATCATATACGGGCAGAGGTTTATGATTTTATCGTAAATCAGGCCGCCCGAATGTTCAACCAAAGGAAAACTTTATTTCGTCATGATTACTGTTGACAACATTTAAGAAGAATTATTCATCTCCGCTCTCGAATAAATTCTCGTTTCGTTATTGCCCCCTAATTCATGTAATGTATTATTACGTGATTTTTTAAAAAAGTATTGTCAACCCATATACTATCTTATATAATGCATTCTATCACGTTATATATTATAACATCATAGGAGTGAAAACAGGATGAAATTTCAGAAAAGAAAGGTTTTACGGGCAGGAATTATGTTAAGCATGGCAACTATACTTACTTTACCAACACTTCATACTGCCAGTGCCAGCGCTATGCCTCTTCAACCTACTTCCTTAGATCAGGTGGAAGGGCAATATTATGTTCCGTCAACCGTAGAAAATATTCGTTGGGGGCATCTGCCTAATCGCGACAGCAAACCGGTATTAACCGTTCCTTCCGGAAGTACGGTTACATTCGATACCGTTTCTCATGAGGGGATTGTAGAAGATCAGGGACGAAATCCGGTTGAGTACTTTGGATCCCACGGTGTTCCGGCGGATCAAGTGTTGGAGGATGCCAAAACGATCGCCGCTTCCTCCATCGAGCATGATTTCGATAATGACGGCCCTCACATCGTTACGGGTCCCGTGGCGGTCGAAGGAGCGGAGCCGGGAGACGTATTAAAGGTTGAAGTTCTTTCATTGCAGACTAGAGTTCCCTATGGTGTGATTTCCAACCGGCACTACAAAGGAGCTTTGCCCGGTGAATTCCCTGAAAATGACGGGCGTCAAGAAGGAGCAAGCGCCGAGCAGCCGGAACTGTATAATAACGTATCGATTTTCACCCCAATCGAGGAGATCCATGGTAGATGGTACGGGGTTCTGCCTACGGAAAACAATCATAAGGTCCGATTTCCGATCAATCCGTTCCTCGGTGTCATGGGAGTAGCCCCGGATTCCAGTGAAAAAATAAGCTCGATCCCTCCGACCGAAACCGGCGGAAACATCGATATTAATGAGTTAGGCGTAGGCTCGACTCTCTATCTGCCTGTTAAAGTCAGCGGCGCGCTGTTCTATACCGGGGACCCTCACTTTGCACAAGGCGACGGCGAGGTCGCTTTGACCGCTTTGGAAGCATCCCTGCGCGGAACCCTGCGTTTAACGGTATTGAAAGAGGGGGACCCGTCCATTCCTCGTAACGGCGAGTTCAAGCAGCCTTTTGCCGAAACAGAAGATTACTGGATTCCGATCGGACTTGATCCCGACCTGGATGAAGCCATGAAAGAAGCGGTCCGCGAATCGATCGCCTTCTTGTCCGAAAAGCTGGGCATGAGCCGCGAAGTGGCTTACGCTTATCTCAGCGCCGCAACCGATTATGAAGTATCCCAGGTTGTAGACCGGACGAAGGGAATTCACGGCCTTATTCGTAAGACCGATTTTCTGGAATCTTTGAACATCCATGTTAATGTCAATGGGAACGACATATCGCCTTCTGTCGTGAACAATAAGTTTTATGTCCCTCTCCGGGACATTGTTGAAGGCTTGGGCGGAACGGTGAAGTGGGACAGTGCAACAAGATCGGCCATCGTCACTTTACAAGAAAAAAGCATTACAGTGAAAAACGATTCCAGCATTTATACCATTGACGGTAAAGAGATATATAATGAAGGAATGCCGCAGATCATGAACGAGAAAACCATGGTTCCTGTGAAAACCGTCCGGGAAATTCTCGGGGCCTACGTCAATTGGACGACTACAGGCACAGAGCTAAACGCAGCGATTGCAATACACAATAAATAAACGGTTCCCGTCCTGCTGAAACAGCATAGCGCAGACGAGGCAGCTCAAACAGACAGACCATCCCATTGGAAGGTCTGTCTGTTTGTTCGGGAGCAGGGTGGAAAAATATCGGATGCAAGCACGTTCAGACGACCTGAATTTATCAGAAAGCAAAAAAATCACCTTTTCGCGAACCCTATGGCTATAGACAAGTGCCCTTTTTTTCATCTCTGCATATTGTAGAGTATGTTAACAAAGGAGGAGACAACATGATTCAGGAACCCGTTCATACAAGAGCCGGCGGCAGACGTAATCGAGTCCGACCGGACTCATGAGAACATCCCCGTGCAGGCGAATGCTTACCAAGCACCTCAATACGGCTATTACCATCACGTCCAGCCCCATTACGTTCATTATCATCACGCCTATTTTGATGGCTGCCATCCGGCCTGGATAGATCCATGGCATCATCACGATCATCATTATCCGTGGTTCCATCATCACCCTTGGGTGCATCACCATCACTGTCATCACCCGTGGCCTGTCCACTTTTAATAGCTTGAGATCATAATCAAAAAAAACGGGCAGCTCGAATGCAGACTTCATTCGAGCGGCCTTGTACTTGCAGCCGCTTCTAACCGTGCAAGCCTCCCGATAATCGGGGACGATCGCGATAAGGGCCGACCGGGACTTGAATCAGGCTCGTTTGTCCATACCCGGCTAGTCGGTAGATCCCATCACACAATCCTGCATCATATCCGAGAAGCGGATGCCCCCCCATCCCCAAGGCGAACGCCGCCAGCAGCAGACGCTGGACAAGCATGCCCGCTTCCATTTGTTGAATCCGATAGCCTCTGTACCCCAATACCGTACGAAGATGATCCCTATCCCCTGCCACATGCAGGCAGAGCGGAACCTGGTACAGATTCACATTGTCCAGTGACATTCCCTGCTGCAGCCGAAGCCGATGGTCACCGGGCCGCACCTGCCTGAGCACATGCTGGGCACTGTCATAGCGGTAAGCACCGTCCGGTATGCCCTCAGCACCGGATAAACAACAATACAGGCAGACGCGGGGCTCGGATTTCTTGTCGTCCTCATCCAAATCGTTCCGGTACAGGAACGATTCCGCCGCCTCCTGCAGCAGCGCCGCCAAGACGGACTCGCGTACCATGCCCTTCACGAAATCCATTTCCGGCGAATAGCGCTTTCTGGACACCGCCGCCAGGTCATACGAGAGCCGGTTGGCCGAAGAGAGAATCACCCCCCGAATCGGGCCTGCATCGGCCGCTTTCTTCTTCCCCGCGATCCGCCGAAACGAGAGAGACGACTCCAGCAGGGACGCCTCATTCATTCGGATCAGCAGCGGGTATTCCCTAACTCTCCGCGACCTGACAACATGCCGATGTGAAACAACCGGCAGCTCCCGGCACAGTTCAACCGCGGAGACGATGCCATTTTTGCGGTTTTCAAACCAGGCCATCTCGGGGAAAGACGATAGAGGAATCGCTGCAATCACGCTTTCCTCCTGTTGGGTCAGCCCAAGCAGATGATTGAGCGCCCGATCAAGAAACTGGAAATAGACCCCCGTGGAAATCCCAAAGCGTTTGGCCGCTTCCAGCAGCTGTCCGATCAGCACGCCCGCATCCAGCCCTTGCAGCCTGTAGCCAAAGTTATGGTATTTAAAGAAGTTCTTCCAAAAGACGGTGGTAACAAACACCGCACCAAAGCATGCCGGTACATCGCAGCGGCCCCCCAAGGCTCTGTCCAGATAGGAATCAAACTCTCCTTCGCGCAGAAGCACCAAGCGGTGATGGGCCGCGTCATAGTGATATACCCCGGCAGGCAGCTCCTCCAGCTTCAGATACACGTACAATTCATTGGGGTAAAGCCCCCCGCCGGAGGGAATATAACGGCGCTTATACGGCATGGAGCTCATCTGCTGCGTTGAATCCAAAGGCAGTATGGACTGGCACACCTGCGTGAGTCCAAATACATACCAAAGAAAATGACCGATTTCACGCAGGGCAGGCTTCACATTCTTTTGCTTGACTTCGAGCGTCAACGGTACTTCCGGCGATAAGCAAACGGCAGGCAAACCGCGGTAGAGCTTATAGGGAAGCGGCGCATCCTCCCAATCCACTTCCCAATCCGGGGGTCTTGCCTGATCCGTGTCATAGTGCAGATGGTGTATAAAGGCATCCAGATTCATCCTCTTCACTCCTCGCTGCGGGTTATGGAAACGGATGCGGATGCGTATTGAGCAGTTCCGGCGTCAGAGGCTGCTTGGCATAGCCCAGCTCCGCAGGCACGGTGAATACCCGTTCCAGCCCGGTCAAACGGGAAAGATGATGACCGAAAGTCATAGGCAGCATGCCTGGAATCAATACCTTCACACAGTACAATCCGTTTCGCCGTAACTCCGGCGCCGTCTGATCCACCACGATCACATCCAGATTCAAGCCGCGAAAGATCTGGAGAATGTCCCTCAGCTCATCGGTCAAATCCGCATGCCCCGCCTTCGGCTTGAACTCTTCCTCAAAGGTCCGCAGCGGACGATCCTCATCCAGCAAAAACCGCAGGCGTTCTTCCGCTTGAGGCAGGCTGTACAGCATAGAATGGTCCTCCATATGCCGTACCCGAAACGGATCGAGGAGCATCTGCTCAGTCTCCCGCCGATTCGCTTCAAATTTCTCATCCAGCGTCATCATCATGCCCGACAGCTCATGAACCGCTCCTTTCACCGCCCGTATCGGATCCGGATGAGCCCCGGCCGCACAGATCAGATTCACTCCGTTAGGTTTTCTATTCTTCGCAAGCGCCCATACGCTTGGGATTCCGTTTTCCATCGTAGCGTTAAATACAGCGACGTCAAATCCCGCTACCGCCCGCAAACGTTCGATCATCAGCTGCAGTTCCCCGTCGGCGGCCGAAGACAGATCAAGCCGGGGAAGACGCAGCTGCGCATACCAGGTCAAAAGAAACGAATCGCGCTCCACCACTTCCATGATCCCGTAGAAAATGGCTTCCTCCAGACTTCCTCCCAATGCGCATCCGTTGGACGTTTCATGAACAAATTTTTCCCCGCACCCCAGGCTGTAATAAGCAAGCAGCTCCGGAACCAGAATCGGCCGTTCTCGCCCGAAGGAATAGCCCCATACCCAATCGATGGGCCGGTCGGGATCAAACGGCTTGAAAGGAAATCCGGGCCGCGCATACTGCTCCTTATCGTGAACTCCGACCTTGACGGGATCCATCGCTTGATCCCCGAGACGGCGGAGGCTGTCGCGGACTACCGTCCGTTTACCGCGGGGCGCCACGCCGCAGTACCGCTCCAAGCCCTCCATCAGGCCGGTCAGTTCGCTGCCGGCATAGGAGTGAGTCCTGCCTCCGCATGCCTCGTCCTGCGAGAACAACGGCAGATTTACGCTCACATCGGCAAACGGCGACACCAAATCATGCATTTTCCCGTTCATCAAGCCGGTACGGTAATCCAAATAGTCCTTGACCAAAAATGTCCTCAAGTCTTCGATCGGACGGCAGCGGTAGCTGTCGGCGTCGATTTTAGGACTGGGCCCAAGCGATATTCGGGCCGCTTCCGGCGAATCGTCGGACCATCGGGCGCAAACCGCGCACTGCGGGTCAGGCAAAAACAAGTGACGTGAGCTCTTCAGCGTTTGAAGATTGATCAGCGCCACTCTTTCCTCCAAGCCGCAGCGGATGCCCTGCAGCACCCGGTCCGCCTCCGCCGCAAGCAGGTACGCCGCCTGCAAAAGCCCCGAACGCGACGACCATGCATCACGCGGCATCCCCCCTTGCCCGGCCAGCATTTGCCGCAGTCCCCACATCTCCTTGCGGTCGCGCCCTGCCATCAGATACCGAAAATCGGCACACTGGGAGCATCCCGGCTCGCCTGGCCGAACCAACGGTCCAATGATGGCCTCGCCAAAGGAAACGAAGCCGCGCAGCCAAGGGATGCCTGTCTCTTGCAGCACCTCTTCCGCTTCGTAATGAGCCAGCGGATGCCATCCGTCGTGCAGCACCAGAACCAAATCCGCCGCTTTCGGTATTCCCGTTTTGACATCGGCCCGACGAACGACCTCGTATTGAGCGGACAGCTCAAAGTAAACCATATCCGCCAACAGCCCTTCTCCCACAATCATTACGACAGCGCCGCTCACCGGGATTCCTCCTCTCGTAAAGCCACGCCGAACACGCCCGCCAATTTTTCTTTCATAAACGGCTCCACCGCGAGATCAAAAATGACAGGCCGCCTGCGGTTGCGGGCTAAGATTTGCAGGGCGGACTCGAGCGTCTCCCTCTGCATCCTCCCCTCACATGCTGGGATGTCAAGACTTTGCGTTTGTGCATCCGTCCAATGCACGGACGGAGCTTCCAGCGGCTGCGTCGTAAAGCAGGCCTTGGGGTTCTGGGCTTTCAGCAGCGCCTGTTGAAGCGCCTGCCTGAGCGCCAGGGTCATGTTCAAGCCTGCACTGCCATACCAGCGGCCGTTTGTACCGACCCAAGCCACGGGGAAGCCGGATACCTCCTCTCCCCAACCGATCAGGGGCACACCCTGCATCGTGGTCAGTGCCTGCAGGTAAAATCGGCAGCGTTCATCCTCCACCGCATTCAACATGACCCGGCGAACCGAAGGCGGCTGTTTCTGTTTCCCTTGACGCTTCCCCAGCTCCTCGGTCAAGCATCGGTGCAGTCCGCGGCAAACGCCCTCCGCGACCGTTTCCCCCGCTCCGATACCGATCCATTCATGCGGTACGAGCACGTCTGCCATGGATGACACATAGGCCTCCATTCCGGCCAAGCCCGCTTCCCGCCTTGCCTCTACATGTGTCAGCCCCGTGCATATCTGATCCGGCAGCAGCCCGGCCGGTCCTTCCGACAGCGGGTCGACGGCTTGAACCCGGCATTGGGCAAGCGGAAGCTGCTTCAAATCCCCTTCCTCCCACAAATGAAAAATCCCCGATTCCGCCGAGGTTAACAAGCTGAAGTAAGTCAGCAGCTCGTTCGAATCCCCTCCTTCCGGACTCTCGTCCAAACGCAGCTCATGAGCGTTGATGCTTCGGACCCCTGCATGTCCGGCCACCAGCGGATGGGGGATGAACGAATGCCAGCAGCCTTCTAATGTGTCCTGATCCAGCAGGAAAACTTTATTGCTTTGGTCCGATTCCCCCAAGCCCGCCGCCTTTTTGAACCACTCAAATACGATGACATTGGCAAGCATCGCTCCCGCTGTAGAAGAAACGGAAGGCAGCGACCGAGCTTTATCCAAAGCCGATTGGTGGATGCGGCGCCAAGCCGATTCCCAGCAGGCATTAGAGTCCGGATGTACCAGCGGACCGGCCAGCCCCATCTGCTGCAGGCCAACAGCAGGGAGAAATCTTTTCTTTTCCTCTCTGCATGCCGCATGAAGCGCACGAAGCTCCTTCAGATCACCCTCCTGAGAGACATACAACACCGAATCAAACAGCCCCACAATCTCCCGCCAAGAGCTTACTCCCTCCTTCGGCAGGGAAAGCTCCTCTACCGTCACCTCAGGATCTGTTTTGCAAGCATGGGCCGCAAGCTCCGCCAACCGCTGCCGGTTGGTGGGAACCGTGTCCGTGATCAGGACTTGGAATCTGGGCAGCCCGGATTCGAGCAAGGCCGACGCCAACGAAACCAGCCATGGGCCCGAGCCGACCGCCAACACGTTGGCCTGACGGCAGGTCTGAAAACGGTACGCCCCCGAGCCGCCAAAGCTGTTCAAAAATTCAATTTGAGAGGCATATTTTTGAAGAATCGGATCCGGCAATTGATGCGGAAGGTCTTCCATAACGCGTACGAAACCGTTGGTATACAGCTTTTCTGCGATTTCAACCACCCGGTTTCGGTATTCGTCCGGCAATCCATCGGTCAGCTCCTCCAGAGAGTGCCGGCCGTCCAAAACCGGGAGCAGCTTGGAAACCCATTGGTCAACCCCAGTGCCTTCCATTCGAAACGAGCCTGAATTATTGCGGAAATACACGCCGCCGTTTGAATCGGGGATGAAAAAAGTATCCCCTTTTACCTTCAGACGCATAGAAGGATTCAGCTTTGTCATTTCACTCCTCCTTACCGCGAACAGCTTTTAAAGCCCTCACTTTCACTCTCATCTTATGTACGGCTATTTGTCCCTCATGCCTGATGCTGTCGAAAAAGCCCCTGCCAGCCGGGATACGGCTGCAGGGGCTCGCTGCCTCATCTTCTTTTCCACCATCGCCTTCCAAGAGGAAGCTAGAAGCAGCGGGCGCAGCCTCCGCAGCGAGCACAGCCTCCACAAAATCCTCCACAGCGAAACCCACCGCAAAATCCGCCGCAGACCCCAGCACAAAACCCTCCACAGAATCCGGCACAAGGTCCGAAGCAGCGGCCAAACCCGCCGCAGACTCCGAAGCCGATACACAAGCGGGCACTCTCGTACTGTGCCTGCTGGTCCCAGGGCGTTACCTCACCGGCCTTGAATTCGGCAACCTGCAAATGTTGAATATCCTTTTTAAACTCATCCATATTTACACCCTCCGTTAGATCATTTCTACAGGAATACGGCGGCCGGGATGAGAACATCCTTCATGCCTTAGGCCGTTCTCCCTTGACAAAATAATTTATGTTGAATCATCCGCTCTTGTTACTGCTTCAAATGCCTATTTATAACCACACAAAAAAACGGCCCTTGTCCGATTTATTCTTGGGACAAGACCGTTCTTCCATTTACCTGGGATTATTGTTAAACCGGCATCCATGTGCCGTTGATCAAGGTGCTGCTCTTTTGAGGTTCCGCCATGCCGTGTCGGCCCTTCCTATAATTTTCTGCCTAACAGGGAATAGGCTTCTTCCGTTTGCTGAAGATGCAGCAAGCGGCGAATGCGGCTGGAGGAGATAATTTCGCCTTCTTCGCAGCGCAAGAAGGGCTCTTCAAAGGTTGCAAAATGACGCGACAAATCCGCTGTGCTGCCGCTTTTGGCCCTGCCGAATTGAAAATCGGGTCCGACCCATATCTCTAAAGGCTGCAGCTCTTTAAGCTCATGAATAAAAGCATCCGTACTCCTCGAGGCGTAATACTCATCAAAGCCCGCCACGATGGCGTAGTCCACTCCAAGCTCATCCAAGAACCGGGCTTTCTCCGGCCAAGGCGTTAATACCATATGATTCTGAAAAAAGGCCCGGGGAGGCGGATCAAAGGTGTATACGACACAAGGAACACGATGATAGCGGGACCGCTCCATCGCCTTGGAGATTAAAGCCTGATGTCCCCGATGAATCCCATCAAACGCCCCTATGGTGACAACAGATCCGTTAAGTTGAAGCTGATCATTACGGAATACGTTCATGGGGACCCTCCGTTACCCTTGTGCCGCCGCCCGGGAAAGAAAGCTTCGTATGCCCTGCACGACGTCCGGCTGCTCTTGAAACACCAGCGTATAATGATTGGAATCCGATGTCATCGTTTGTATACTCCGAATATGCTCTCTTATTTCGTCGTAGGCCTCCTCCCCAAAGAGAGGGGACTTTGCTCCAAGCCTTCCTTTGGCCATGACCAGGAAGGCATCGCAATCAATGGCGGAGCCAACGGCTTTCGGATCGAATAAATAAAAGCTTTCGAAATCCTTGGCGAGCTGCTCCGCCTCGGATTTGTGCCGATACGCACCCGCTTCTTCTTTGGTTTCGTACTCGGCAATCTCTGCAAGCGCCGCATTCCATTCAATGCCCAGGCTGCCGTAAATCGACTGCAGCTCCTCGCCGTAGGCCTGCCGGGAAGCGTATCGTTTACGCAGCCTGTTAAAGGACGGACCAATCAGCTCACGCTGTTCCACTCCTGCATTCCCGGCGCCGTCCAGCAGGACGAGAGCTTTTACCCGCCTGCATTGACTGGCAGCAATCGCAGAAATGTACCCGCCCATGGAATAGCCCATCAGTATCGGTTGTTCAATACGCAGGGCTTCTATCAATTCCAGCAGATCGTCCGCATGTTTAAAGATCGAAGTGTCCTGATCCGCCGGCGAGCTGTTCCCTCTTCCGCGCAGATCGTAGGAAATAAAACGGTACTCTCCGGACAAAGCGTTGGCATAGTGACGCATATTTTTGTAATTGCCCGTGAGCCCGTGAAGAGCGATAATCGTTCCTTTTTCCCCGGGGATATCCTCGATTTCGAAGGTTTTTCTTCCTATCGTTAGAGAGTAGCGTTTCATGGCCATTCCTCCAGTCAACAGACCACATATACGGAATACAGCGCTTTGCCAGGAACACGCTTGCCGGTGGACACTGCGATCCTGCGATTGAGCCAATCATAGGTTGTGGAAGCCGTCTCAAACACCGGCGCCGTCCGAAAATAATATTCCGAAGGATCGACCGGCTCGTTTCGGTCCAGCCGTTCCAATACGGAACTTGGACCGTTGCGCAGCCCCCGATAAGTCATGAGTATCAGTTCACCTTCCATCGTGCGCAGCAGGATCCGCACGTCTTGAACAATCGAGCCGTCCGGCCGAACGGTGATCCAATCGTCCCCGCCGGCAACGACGTCTCCTTTCAGCTGCGGCCCCTCGAAGCTTCCGCCCGACACCCGGATAATTCTGCGCGTGCCCAAAGGCGTTGTCCCCGGAAAATAGGGAGCCTCGACTTCAACGCTCAGGTCGAACAGAAACTCCAGCGGCGGAGCGTGCATATGCTCCAAGCTCATCCCATCCACCCCTTATCTTGCTTCGATGCAGGCCGCAATGCCTTGGCCCACTCCAATACACATGGCGGCCAGCCCCTTACGCGCTCCGCGCCTTCTCATTTCGTGGACCAGCGTAGTTACGATCCGCGCTCCGCTGCAGCCGAGCGGGTGGCCAAGAGCAATCGCCCCTCCGTTCACATTAACAATGGAAGGCTCCAGGCCCAGCTCACGGACCGATGCGATGGCTTGAGAGGCGAACGCTTCATTGATCTCCGCCAGCTCCAATTGCTCCGCTGCCCAGCCTGCACGCTGAAGCGCTTTACGCGTGGCAGGAACCGGTCCGATTCCCATATAACCCGGCTCTACACCCGCAACCGCTCCCGTAACGACCTCCGCTATGGGCGTAAGGCCCAGCTGCTTCGCCCGCTCTTCCGACATCATCACCAGCGCCGCCGCTCCATCATTAATTCCGGAGGAGTTGCCGGCGGTGACCGTGCCTCCTTGGCGGAACGCCGGCTTTAACGCGGACAGCTTCTCGAGGGTCGTGCCCGGACGCGGATGCTCATCCTCGGTCATTACGGTCTTTTGTCCATTCTTCCCTTCCACTTCCACGCCGACGATTTCCTGCTTCCAGATTCCTTTGTCATGGGCTGCCGCCCACTTTTGCTGGCTCTCGTAAGCAAAACGGTCCTGCGCCTGCCGATCCACGCCATACCTTTGCGCCACGTTCTCAGCGGTTTCCCCCAGCGTTTCCAAAGGGAACAATTCGGCCATCCGGGGGTTCATCAATCTCCATCCCAGCGTGGTATCGTACATGTCCATATTTCCCCGCGGGTAGGCGGTTTCCGGCTTGGGGACAACCCAGGGGGCCCGGCTCATGCTTTCCACGCCGCCCGCAACAAAGATATCGCCCTCGCCGGCTTTAATCGCTCGGGCCGCCTGCAGGATCGCCTCCAGACCTGAACCGCAAAGCCGGTTCACCGTCGCCCCTGCAACCGTCACCGGCAGGCCGGCGAGCAGCAGGCCCATACGGGCCACATTGCGATTATCCTCCCCCGCTTGGTTGGCGCAGCCCATGATCACATCTTCTATCCGGTCCGGTTCGATTTGCGCCTTTTCCACCGCTGCGCGGATGGCGATAGCCGCCAAATCGTCAGGACGGACGGAGGCCAGCATGCCCCCATGGCGTCCGATAGGCGTGCGAACCGCGGAAATGATTACGGCTTTTCTCATGAGGGACCTCCAGCGGCTCGGCGGTAACGGGCAACCTTGTTTTCGTCCAATGTCACCCCTAAACCCGGCTTATGCGGAACATAGATACGGTCCCCCCGGTAGGCAATGGGCTCCGCTGCGATATCATCGGCCAGCCATACAGGGCCGAACAGCTCGCAGCCGGCCGTCAAAATCGGCAGGGTGCAGTACACCTGCAAGCACGCCGCCGTACCGATCGAGCTTTCCAGGGAGGTCCCGCCAAAGCACGGGATACCGGCCGCTTCCGCAATGGCCGCTATTTTCTTTACCCGGCTCATCCCGCCGGATTTATGAATTTTCAAAGAAAAAATATCGACTGCATGGCGTTTGGCCAGCTGATAAGCGTCCTGCACGCTGCCGGCGCTTTCGTCGGCCATGATCGGCACCTTCGACAGCGCCTTCAGGCGGGCAAGCCCGTCGAAATCCCATTTGGGCAGCGGCTGCTCCAGGAAATCAAGCTGAGCCTCCTGAAACCGGTCCATCCACTTGAGGATTGTTCTTTCATCCCAGCAGCCGTTCGGATCGACGCCGACCGTCGTTCTTCCCTTCAGCCTTTCCGCCACCGCCGCCGTCCTGGCCGCATCCTGTTCCGGCGGGATGGAACCGGCCTTGATTTTAAATACCTGATGGATACCCGCATCCATTTTCTGCACCGCTTCTTCCGCATCCTCGTCCACATGGCCTGTGGCCAAGGCCCAGCGTGTAGGAATCGATTCTTGAACCAATCCCCCGAGCAGCTGATAAACAGGGACATTCGCCAGCTTTCCGGCAATGTCGTAGAGAGCCATTTCCACCGTGGCCTTGGCAAACAGGTTCTCGCGCACCTGCTTATCCATTCTGGCCAGCAGCGCCTCAATCCGGCACGGATCTTCTCCGACAAGCAGAGGGGCAAAGTAGTGATCGATGACCGTTTTCATCGTCTCCACGCTTTCCCCGTTCCACCAGATTCCCGGAGTCGTCCCTTCTCCGATGCCGGTCACGCCTTCATTCGTATTCACACGCAGCAGTAGAAAGCTTTTCACCACCATTTTCGCTGCCGAAAATTGATGCGGGCGCTTGATCGGAATATCGATGATTTCCGTTGTCATGGATGTGATTTTTGTACTCAAGCCATATCTCTCCTTCACCTATGGCTGCCGGCCGCAGGCCGCAGCGCCGTCACTTGGCCTCCCGCTTGCGCCCCTTCAGCTCCCGCAGCACCGATAATTCCTCCGCGCTTGGAGGATCGACCATCCGAATTTCCTCAGCGACCTTGAGCTGCCATCCGGTTTGGTTTTGTACCTGCTCCACCGTCACGCCGGGATAAATTTCGGTCAGCGTCAATTCTTTGGTCATGGAATCCGGCCGAAGCAAGCACAAGTCGGTGATGACCACGGTAGGACCCTTGCCCGAAAAGCCGAGCGCCTCCCTGGGGGTACGTCCATCCAAATAACCGGCCGATGTAATGAATTCGATGTTTTCCACAAAGGCGCGCTTTTTGTGCGGCATCACGATGTATACTTCCTTGGCCATCGATGCGATTTCGGGAGCCCCGCCCGCACCCGGCAGACGAACTTGAGGCTCACCGTAGGGTCCGATGACGGTTGAATTCAAGTTGGCGTACCTATCAATTTGCGCTCCGCCCAAAAATCCGACATCGACCCGTCCTCCCTGCAGCCAATATTGAAAAATTTCCGGCAAAGGGACTACCGTATCGGCCGTTTCAGCCAGCTCGTCGTCGCCGATGGAGAGCGGAAGCACTCGGGGCTTGGCGCCAATCGTACCGGATTCATAGATCAGCATACATTGCGGGGCGTGCATATGACGGGCCAGATTCGCCGCCGCGCTGGGCAGCCCGATGCCGACAAAACAAGCAATCCCATTGCGAAGCTGGCGGGCGGCCGCGATGGTCATCATTTCGTCGGGCGTATAATTTTCCATCAGGCTTCCTCCCCCTTCATGCTTATCAGAAATTCCTCAAAATCGTTCGTGCCGAGAATATGCCTGTTCACCCAATGCAAAAACCGCCCGCGGTCCTTGCTGATGTCATCCCACATTTTATAAAAGTCATTGTCCCGGTTCGTATAGCCCAAGGCATAGGAGGGGTAAGAGCCGCCCGGCACCTCGCATACCGCATCAATGGCGGATGCAGGAATGAACGCAGAGTTCGGCCTCGGTTCAATCTTGTCCACGATCTCCTCAACAGTCACGATCACCTTCTTCGCCGCGAACATGGCTTCTTTCTGGATCCCGACAATTCCCCATATCTGCACATTCCCGCTGCGGTCGGCCTGCTGCGCATGGACGATGGTCGTATCCGGCCGGATCGCAGCAACCGCCGCCACCTTTTGTCCTGTGAACGGGCAGGAAATAAGAGAAACATTCCTGGTATAAGGCAGAAGGTCCGTGCCTTGATAGCCCTTCAATATCCCAAACGGCAGCCCTGAGGCTCCGGCCGTATAACGGGCGGCCATGCCGGCGTGGGTATGCTCCTCGACGTCCAAGGGGCGCGGCCATTGGTTCTCGACCGCATCCCGGAACCGGTGAAGAGAGCCTACGCCCGGATTGCCGCCCCATGAAAACACCAGCCTTTGGGCCAGCCCCATGCCGATGAGCTGGTCATAGACGATATCGGGAGTCAGGCGAATTAATGTCAGATCCGTCTTCCCCTGCCGAATCAGCTCGTGCCCTGCCGCATGCGGGATTAAATGAGTAAAGCCTTCGAGCGCAACGGCTTCTCCGTCCTGCACCAAATTCTGTACCGCTTCCCGTAACGTCGTGATTTGTGCCATATTGTTTTACCACCTATCATCTATAGGATTAATGGCCTGAGTAGGATCGGTAAAACCGGGGGATGAAGCCTGCTCAGGCTTGTTGACTTCACGACAGAACAAGCCTCATCCCTCTTTGCCCTCTACACCGGTCTCAGTTCAAAATCGAGCGATCCCCTCAAATAAGGCTGGGTCAGCCCTTTTTGCTGCAGATCGGCCGAATCGTCATGCTGGGTCAGCTTGGTCACCAGCGAGGAACGGACTCCGTCCGCCACATCGGTTTCGATCCAGGGATCTCCTTCGAAAAACACCTGCGTGATCAGCTTGTCGTACCCTTCAGGCGCAATTTTGAAGTGAAGGTGCGCCGGCCGGTACGGATGGGAATCGATCATCCCCAAGAACTCGCCCGTCGGTCCTCCCGTAGGGATTTGATAGGGAGCGGGAAGCACCGTTTGGATTTCAAAGCGGCCCTGCTCATCCGTATAAAACTGGCCGCGCAGGTTGTACTCCGGTATGCCTTCGGCAAAGTGAGAGTAGTCTCCATTCGCATCCGCCTGCCACAAATCGACAAGGGTATTGGGAATCGGATTGCCGTCAGTCGACTTCACGGTGCCGGAGAAATACAGCACCTCTCCCTTCTCGTCCTCCCGTTGTGTTAACACATAAGGCTTTTGCAGCATCGGCGGATTATCGATATAGTACGGTCCCAGCAAGGAAGGCTCGGTTCCCGGGAGGTCCCCGTACATTCCTCTTAGCACGTGGGTTTCAAAAAACACGTCCAAGAAGAGCGGAATTTCACCCGAACGCCCCAAACGGTCAAACCATCCTGCAAACTCACGGTACTCATCGTGCGTAATTTGCTGCTCTGCGATCAGCTCTTTGGTTTTCTCCAACAACGCTTCGAAGATTTGAACCACGCGCTCGTTTTTGGCCATGACACATTCCTCCTAAGATTAACGATTTTAGTTTTTGAAATAGCTGACATCGTCCGGATTAACCCAAGTCGGATTCGTCCAGCCGTTCAAATCGTAGTCGTCCATACACTGCTGTACGAAGCTTTCGAATTGCTGCGCTTGTCCCGACATTCCCGCCACAATGTAATTTTCAAGACGAATGTTCTCATGGTTGCCGGAGTAGTTGCGTTCGTACAGCTCGTGCCTGCCCCCGTACTCCGTTCCGATGGCGTCCCACAGCAGCTTAATCACCTTCATTTTCTCTACAGCGTCTATATCATTGGAGCCGCGATAAAACTGATCGATATATTTTCTGACTTCCGGATTATTAAAATCCCGAACACTGGATGGCTGCACAATCAGGCTGCCGGCCACAACGTTCTCAATAATCCCCTTCACTTTCGGCCAGCCTTCGGCCATAAACACCCGATAAGCCAAACCATAGTTCAAATTCGGCAGCACCGTACCATTGGGACCCGGATTAGGATTCAGCGCCATCGCATCGCTCAACGACCAGAACATGCTGCGCCATGCGAGCACTTCCCCTACATTCGCCTGGACGCCACGGAATGTATCGCTTCCGTTGACCTTGACCGCCTTCAGCAGCAGACCGGAAATAAAGTCAAGCTTGACCGCCAAACGGGTCACCCCATGGAACGTAAAACGGTGCAGGAAGCCGCTTTCGGGGAAGAAGCTGTTGGCCTTCTCGATGTCTTTGTAGATGAGCACGTTCTCCCATGGAATCAAGGCATTATCGAATACAAGGACGGAATCATTTTCGTCAAAACGGCTGCTTAACGGATAATCGAATGGGCTGCCCATCACCGCCGCATTCATTTCGTAGGAAGAACGGCTGATCAGCTTAACCCCCGGCGTATCCATGGGAGCGACGAACACGAGCGCGAATTCTTCTTTCTGAATCGGAACCGGGCCATAATGGGCTACGAAGTTATAATGCGTCAGAGCAGAGCCGGTAGCGACCATCTTGGCACCGCTTACAATAATGCCCTTATCCGTTTCCCCTACCGCGTGAACAAATACGTCTCCAACCTGATCAATCGGCTTGTTCCGGTCTACCGGAGGATTGATAATCGCATGGTTAAAGAACCAGTTTCTTTCTTGGGCTTCCTTATACCACCGTCTTGCATTATCCGCATAAGGCGCATAATAATCCGGATTGGCGCCGAGCGTCGCGAGAAATGCAGCTTTGTAGTCCGGGGAGCGTCCCATTTGTCCGTAAGTCAGCTTTGCCCATTGCGCAATGGCGTTTCGGGTAGCCAACAGTTCTTCGGGGGTGCTGTCATTACGGAAAAAGCGCTGAGTAAATCCGCCGTTGCCCGTATCGGTTGCCGTAGTTAATACAGGCGCAAGCTTCGGGTCATGCAACGCGTCATACAATCGCGCAATAGAGCGGGCGGAGTTGCGGAATGCCGGATGCGTAGTTACATCTTTCACACGCTCGCCATGAAGCCAAATTTCACGTCCATCCCTTAAGCTATCCAGGTATTCTTTGCCGGTAAACGGTCTCTTCGTAAGCTGCTGCTGATTGATTGCCATGACCAAACCCTCCTCTAAATTGGCTTGCTGCGATTATTTGAATGGCCATCAAATAACTTCAAACTCAGTGTAGATGATTTCCCGAATTTTCGTAACTGCACAAAAATAGAGAGAATTCCGTTCGAACCAGCACAAAACAGAAGTTGGCTTAACAGCGGAATTACACGCCAAAAAGCCCTTTACCATACTCGTAAAAGGCTTTAACGGAGTAAAGATATTACACGGTAAGATGAGCGTAGTAACGCTTATTAATCATTTGCAGCGAAAAATAGATTCGAATGGACAGCTGGCACCGGAACCGTCCCGAGCCGGTTTTCAAATCGATATCGCATAACGATTCGATCCGCTCAAGCCGGTATCGCAGACCGGCAATCGACAAATGAAGGTCGCTGGCCGTCTGCTGCAGGTTTCCGTTATTATCGAGGTAAGATTGCAGGGTCATGACGAGGTTACCCTGATTTTCCTCATCGTACTTCACCAGCTTGCCGATCGTTTGCTGGCAAAAAAGCAGCAGCTCCTCCTGATCGGCTCCTTTGAGGAACAAAATGATCGGCTCCAGCTCTTCAAAGGTAGCGGACCGGCTGTCCATGGGATAGGAGAGCTGGACAAAATCGCAAATACGGCATGCGTCATGGAAGCTTTTGCCCAGCTTGCTCAGCGACTCGGCTGCACGTCCCGAACCGATATAGGTCTTGACATCCGGAAATTTGCTATGAATGATTCTTAAGAGGCGATTTAAAAAGGGTTCAACCGATTTGGCACCCTGTTCGGGCATGATGATAATGATATAGCCCTTTTTTATAAACATATCCAGCTTCGGAAACTTCGAGGAAATAAAGTTTAAAATATCTGCGGTTTGTTCCTTGGAGGTGAGCTTTATGGTAATGATCCGGTTGGACTCGTTCGGATTGAAATCAAAAATGTGGGCTCGCCGTTTTAGCGTTTCCTCATCGTACGTGTTATTGATGATTTCCTCAAAAAAGTCTTCCTTGCGCTTCCAAAGGGACTGCGTCAGCTTTCGCTGGTGGAACATCAGAATAGCGCATATCATCAACGAGCGTTTAATGATCATCTGCTCTTTGTTATCCAGCTTGCGGTCGCCGATCACCGCCATACGGCCCAGAACAAGGCTGTTGGCCTGAATCGGAAACGCGTGAAGATACGTTTCGCGTATCTTTTCACCGACAGAGCCGTGCTTAACCCATAAATGATATGCCTCCTTATGTGCTGGAATCAGAAAAGTCGAGTCCACCGGCTCGTCGTGGCGGTCGATGACAATGCTGCGGCCCAGATGATGAGCGAGAAGCTCGATCGCATCGGTCAGTTCCTTATCTTCAAGCAGCAGATCGGTCAGCTGGTTTTGGACCTGTTCCGATTGGATAATGTTTTCGTTTAATTGTTTAACCTCCTGATGGACCTTATCCAGCTCCGATAAGAGCGATTCGGCATGATAATAACGAAGGTCCTCCTTCTGCTTGGCATCGCAATGCTCCACGGTTTGCGCTACAAAATAGCAATGGGGATCCTTTTTTCCGCGGCAATGCTTTTCATGCACTACCACTTCTTTACCAAACGTTTTGGTCAAGAAACCGCTTGCATAACCGACCAGCATCCAGCATACCGTTTCATCGCTGTGTCCATAATGACTGATATGTTCGTCCGCTTCAAAGGAGTTTTTCCAATACCCCGTAAAATAAAGCCTGTCATCATCCAGCTCAATCGTATCGGGCTCCACCGTAACGATGCCTTCCAGGGTATGAAGGGCAGGACCCGAAAGCATCAGTTCTTTTTTCGACTCCCATTCGTACATTTGCTCCATGGACGCTCCGTCCCTGTAGCCGCAGGCCCAGCCATACCGCATCAGGAACCCTTTCGCCCGCTCCATGCTTAATGTGTTGATCAAGTCCCGGCGTAAAATCCCTAAGGCTTCAACGGAAACCAGCGCCATTCTTTTGTCATTCAGTTTGATCGTTCCGGTTCTCGGATTAATATCAATGAGATTCTCGAAAAGCAAACGATGGGCTTTCATGGACAAGCTTCTCACCCCATTTGCATAATTTCGTTCGGGAGGGACTTGCGAGGTAATATGGATACAAAATTAAAGCGCATTCATAATGTAATCATACAAGCATTCTAGCATGAATAGTACCGCAAATATATATAGTATTCCCGGCGGTTTCTATCGCTATCATATACTGACAAATAAACGCTGCCGTCCGGCGGCGTCCGTCATTTGTTCTGCCCGCTGCTTGATGTATTTATTTCTTTTCGTCAGGAAGCTTGTCATATACCTTTCCAAAAACAGCCGGTCGGCTAATTTCCCCAATACGCCTAATGGAGAAGTATAGTCAAAAATATCGATCATTCTTGTTTTATCATCCGTTGGAATAAATTCATGGACATGTCTAAACCGCTTAAAAGCACCGCTCACCATTTCATCGACGAAATAGCGAGGCTTCTGCATTTCCGTAATTTTTGCGGTAAGCCTCTGTTTAATCCCGAAATGGACGGCTTCCCATGTAACGGATTGTCCAAGCTCAATCAAGCCGCCGGTCACACCGCCCACAGCTCTCTCCTTCGTTTGTGCCGTCGATTGGGCATGGATGTCAATGCTCCTGGCCAGATCAAAGCAAACCTCGACCGGGGCGTTAATAAGAAGTTCCGTTCTTATAATTGGCATGCGGTAATCACCTTCGATAAGGACTTTCAACCATTTTATCATAAAACGGGCCTCCCTGTTCCGTTGAATAGCTTACATCGTTCCAAGGACTGGCTGTTACCGCCTCCATCATAGCGGGTGAAAAAACTTCGGCGTAGTGAAGATTAAATTGCACACCGCAAGGTTAATGTTCCTCAGAGGTGATAATGGATGCAGCCCCATAAAAAACAAGAAATGCTTCTCATGATCCTGATGCTGGCTGTTGGCGCAATGATGCTTGCGGCATTGCTCAGAAAAGCATGGTCTTAAATCATAAATGCCGTTATTCCTGCATGTCTTAATAAATAGTGCAGGTTAATATTAAAGGAGATGACCTTCATGAATTATGATCCGGTCTTTTACAGCCGCGTGCTGACGGAGCTGACGCTGGCGTTCCATATTATTTTCGCGACCATCGGCGTCGGCGTGCCGGTCATGATTGCGCTGGCGGAATGGCGCGGCATCCGGCTTAACGATCCGCATTATACTCTGCTCGCCCGGCGCTGGACGCGCGGGTTCGTCATTACCGTGGCCGTCGGGGTCGTCACCGGAACGGCCATTGGTATGCAGCTTAGCCTGCTGTGGCCGAGCTTCATGAAAATCGCCGGGCAGGCCATCGCGCTGCCTCTGTTTCTGGAGACGTTCGCTTTCTTCGTCGAGGCGATTTTTCTTGGAATTTACTTGTACACCTGGGACCGGTTCAAAAAGCAAACGACGCATCTGCTGCTCATGATCCCGATTATTATCGGCTCGTCCGGCTCCGCCTTTTTCATCACTACATTAAATGCCTTTATGAACACGCCGCGGGGCTTCACGCTGGAGGACGGCGTCATCAAAAACCTGCAGCCGCTCGCAGCGATGTTCAACCCGGCTACCCCCACGAAGGTTTCTCATGTGCTGGCATCCTCCTATACGGCCAGCGCATTGATTCTGGCGGCCATCGCCGCTTACAAGCTGCTGAAGGGGCAGGATCATGTCTACTATAAAAAAGCGCTGAAGCTGACCATGGTGTCCGCCTTCGTCTTCGCGCTCAGCACCGCCGCTATCGGCGACTTGTCCGGTAAGTTTCTCGCCAAGTACCAGCCCGAGAAGCTGGCCGCGGCCGAATGGCACTTCGAGACCGAAACGCACGCGCCGCTCATTTTGGGAGGAATACTGGATGAGAACAATGAAGTGAAATACGGCCTTTCCATTCCGTATGGGCTGAGCATTCTGGCGCACAGCCATCCAGGCGGCGAGGTGACCGGCTTGAATGAGTTCCCTGAGGACGAAAGACCTCCGCTGCTTATTCATTACTTGTTTAATATCAAGATTCTTATCGGCATGTTTCTTGCACTGGTCGGGTTTCTCTATATATTCCGCAAATGGCGTACCCGAAGACTTGATATGCCCCGATGGCTTCTGCTCCTGATAGTGATTGCCGGTCCGCTGGCCATGATCGGCATCGAGGTGGGTTGGTTTTTCGCCGAGCTCGGCAGACAGCCCTGGATTTTACGGGGATATATGAAAGTGTCCGAAGCGGCTACCACCGCGGCGAATGTAGATATCATGCTGATCTTATTTTGTTTACTTTACGTTGTTCTCGGATTCACGATTGTCCGGGTACTGGGCAAGCTGTTCCGCAACTATGACGTCATCGAGGAAATGGTCAGCCTCGGCATTGAGAAAGGAGGCCGCCGTCCATGAGCTATGAGCTGCTGGGCATTACCGTCCTGTGGACGTTCCTGTACGGCTACCTGATTGTAGCCTCTGTCGATTTCGGCGCCGGTTTCTTCAGCTATTACAGCATGCTGAGCGGCCAGCAAAACAAAATTCATAAAATCATCCAGCGCTACTTGTCCCCCGTGTGGGAAGTGACCAATGTGTTCCTCATCTTTTTTGTCGTCGGCATCGTGGGCTTTTTTCCGGAAACGGCCTATTATTACGGAACCGCTCTACTGATTCCGGGCAGCATAGCCGTCATTTTGCTCTGTATCCGCGGTTCCTATTATGCTTTCAGCACATACGGCAGTAAGGAAAACAACGGCTATATGCTGCTGTACGGAGCCACAGGCCTGCTCATTCCGGCTTCACTATCCACCGTGCTTACCATATCCGAGGGAGGATATATTGCGGAGCAAAACGGGGAGGTCATTTTTTTGTGGAACAAGCTGCTCTCCAGCCCCTACTCATGGAGCGTCGTGCTGCTGGCCATTGTCAGCGTCCTTTATATTTCAGCGATGTTCTTGACTTATTACGCAGCCAAAGCCAAAGACCATACCGCGCTTGAGGTCGTCCGCGGCTACGCCCTGCTCTGGAGCGGACCTACTATTCTTTCGAGCGTCCTCGTCTTTCTTGGCATCAGCAGACAGAATCCGGAGCATTATCAAGGCATGCTGAATCTGTACTGGATGTTTATCCTTTCTTTCCTGTGCTTCTTGACTGCAGTGTACTTTATTTGGAAACGACGGTATTTCGGATGGGCTTTCATGCTGGTGATGCTGCAGTATGCGTTCGCCTTCTATGGTTACGGCGCTGCTCATTTACCGTATGTTCTCTATCCATACATTAACATTTACGAAGGCTTCACTAATGAAGCCATGGCGCTGGCGCTCGTGGCGGCCTTCATTGCAGGTTTATTCGTCCTCATACCGTCCCTTGTGCTGTTGATGCGGTTGTTCTTGTTTGATGCCGGGTATGTGCAAGGCAAGCCTATGAAGAAAGGTTGAACCCTTATGGACTTCTTTTTGATCATGATCGCTCCGCCGGTCATTGTTTTCACCGCATTCATCTTTTTGTTCATGTGGAGCGGCCTGTCCCGGGACAATGAAATGAAATGATCCGAGGAACGAATAAAAACCCGCGTTCTGCGGGAGAATCGCAAAACGCGGGTTCTTTTAACTTCCATCTTACCAGAAGAAGCCGCCGCCGTACGGATAGCCGAAGCCGCCATAACCGCCATAACCGCCGTAGCCGTATCCTCCGTAAGCGAAAGGGGCTGTGCCAATCGCGAGCAGATCGAAGAGCACGAGAGGGATAATAGCCGATGTACGGACCTGTTTGCCTTTTTGCTGAGCGACAAACAGCTGGCCGCCGCTGATGCGGACCAGCTGGCCTTGAACAACGGTGCCATCTTTTTTCAACGCATAAATCTGCTTACCGATCAGCTTGGTCGTATCCTGCTTGCGGACTGCCTTTTGCATAGTCATGCACCTCCATAATATTAGCGTCGGGCTTAGAAGCCCCCAGCATTGATGTGAATGCTATATATTGTACGAGGTGCGATCTTCTACTGCTTGTATCTCTGTCCTTAGTTCAGGCAAGATGTGCTTTGTCCCAGGCCTCCGGAGACATTTAAGGCTTGCGCAATCGACCGAGCTCCATCGTGATCGCTTCAATCTCGCTGATGCTAAACTGGTTTTTTCCGGCCACCATTTCATAAATATCGCGCAGATCATCGTACTGATCATCGTTCAGCTTGGACGCTTTAAGCGCGGCGCCGCTGGCCATGCGCAGTTTTTTCTTGATTTCTTCTATCATAAACTCGGTATTTTCCATTGTATTGGCCGTCAAGTTCACCGGGATCATCCTTTCGATTTGGAGGTGGTCAGGATATGCATTATTGTAACATGTTTTGTGAACGGGTGCGTCGTGTAATATAATGATGACGAAATCAAAGCAATCATCCCCGCATCGAAGGAGGGCTTCCATGATCCATACGCTGCATTTGCAAACGAAAGAACGGGACGAAATGATTGAAATCACCCGCTTGGTGCACGATCTCTTAAAGCAGGAAGGGCTTGAGGACGGCACCGCTATCATTTATTGCCCGCATACCACAGCAGGCATCACCATTCAGGAGAACGCCGACCCAGATGTAAAGCACGATGTTCTGATGAGACTATCCGAGGTCTATCCATGGGAGCATCCGAAATACAAGCATGCCGAAGGAAATACGGCTTCCCATTTGAAGGCTATGACCGTCGGTTCGTCGCAAACCGTACTCATTGCGGGCTCTCGTCTGTTATTGGGACGTTGGCAGGGCATTTACTTTTGCGAATTCGACGGCCCCCGCCAACGGAGCTGTATGGTAAAGTTTATGCGCGGATAGCTTTGGAGCTTCAACGAAATGAAGCAAGGGGCTGCAAAGAATCTCCGGATGCCGAGATTACGCTATCCTTGCAGCCCCTCGCACAAATATTTGACATGTTGTTCCGCCAGCTTTTTGACATCTTCGAACGATTGATTATAACGAATGTTATAAGAAATAAATCCGTGCAGTGACATGAATAAGCTCCATGGCAGGCTGTACATCTTCTTATCGCTGTCCGGCAGCTTCGAGACGACCGACCGCACAACGGTTGCAAACAGATCCAGGCACTCCGCCTGCTCCGTCCGGGAATAACGCTGCAGCTCGGGATCTTTGATCATAAACATAATTTCGTAATGGTTCGGATTCTCCAGCCCGAAGCGGATAAATTCGAACATCAGCTTCTCCAGCTGCCCCAGATCCCCTAAGCGGGTGCGTCTCAGCATATCCTTCAGGCGCTCTAACAGCATCTGGAAATCTTCGGTAACCAATGCGTAGAACAGTTCTGCTTTCTCGCTAAAATGATAGTATAATGCCCCATGACTGTAACCCATTGATTTTGCGATGCTTCGCATCGTTAAAGCATGATATCCGTGCTCGATAAAAAGCTGTCTCGCCTCCTCCAAGATTCGTTCGCGACTCAGCTCCTGTGCAACCGCCTTCCTGGCCAAATTCCCCCAACTCCCCTGTTTCATTATTATAACGGACGAATTTATATCAGCCGATCCCCGCTTTACGGCAGTTCGGCATGATCTACATAACGCGATTCCCCTTCCATGATCACGGCTTGTCCTTGCGTGATATCCGTCATCCAAAGAATGAAGCGCTCCGCCTCCTCGGCCAGAGGCAAGCAGGTCAGCGTCACCTTGTCGGTGAAAGAGGTTTCGCCCATCAGCGTCCCCCGGTTCCTCAGCTCGTTCTCCACTTTGCCGTGCCAGGTGTAGTCAACCTCCACCAATACCTCGGTGTGCAGCACCTTGTATACGGGCTCCGCTGCCGCGAGTCCAATGACCGCTCCGTCCGTGTAAGCGCGAACCAAGCCTCCCGCACCAAGCAGGATACCGCCAAAATATCGGGTGACGACGACAGCGACATTTTTCATCCCCTGATTTTTGATGACCTCGAGAATCGGCTTTCCGGCCGTACCGCTCGGTTCCCCGTCATCCGACGCTCTCTGAATTTCATCCCGCTCCCCGATCATGTAAGCCGAGCAGTTATGCGTAGCGTTCCAATGCTCTTTCTTGATGCTGTCGATAAAAGCGATGGCCTCGTCTTCGGTTTCTACCGGCTTCGCATAGCCGATAAAACGCGATTTTTTGATGACGACCTCCGCCGAACCGAAACGCTTTACCGTTCTGTACTGCGTGAGCATGGTCTTCCCATACCTCCTTTATATCCAACAGCCCTGCCTGTCAGGACATGTGCAGGTCTGAAAAAAGCGGCTCTCCGGAGGGATGAGCCGCTGTTTTGCATGTGTCGTAGTCCGTCCGCCTTACTGTTTCAGTCTGGCTTCGAGCTCAGCTTTTTGTTTCTCGTATCCCGGTTTTCCAAGCAGCGCGAACATGTTTTTCTTATAGGCTTCCACGCCCGGCTGATCGAACGGATTGACGCCAAGCAAATATCCGCTGATTCCGCACGCTTTTTCGAAGAAGTAAACCATGTAGCCAAACGTGTACGGGCTCATATCCGGCAGGGTGACGATCAAATTCGGTACACCGCCGTCCGTATGGGCGAGCATCGTGCCTTCGAACGCCTTCGTGTTGACAAAATCCATTGTTTGGCCGCTTAAGAAGTTGAGTCCGTCCAAATCCTGCGGGTCGGTACCGATCACAATTTTCTCGGCAACCTCTTCGACTTGGATCACGGTCTCGAACAAATTGCGCGAGCCTTCCTGAATGAATTGTCCCATGGAATGAAGATCTGTTGAAAAATCAACCGAGGACGGGTAAATTCCTTTGTTATCCTTACCTTCGCTTTCACCGTACAGCTGCTTCCACCACTCCGACACATAATGAAGCGATGGCTCGTAGTTGACGAGAATTTCGGTGGTTTTGCCTTTGCGATAAAGCGCATTGCGTACTGCCGCATACTGGTAAGCTTCATTTTCCTTCAGGTTAGGATTGGAATAAGCTTCACGCGCATCCGCCGCGCCGCGCATCATCGCTTCAATATCTATGCCGGCCGCTGCAATCGGCAGCAAGCCTACTGCAGTCAGCACCGAATACCGTCCGCCCACGTCATCGGGAATCACGAAGCTTTCGTAGCCTTCTTCCGTGGCCAGCTTCTTCAAAGCTCCTTGGGCCTGGTCGGTTGTCGCATAAATACGCTTGCGTGCCGCTTCCTTGCCGTATTTTTTCTCCAGCAGCTCGCGGAAAATACGGAAGGCGACCGCCGGCTCCGTCGTCGTACCGGATTTGGAGATGACGTTCACCGAGATATCCTTGCCTTCGAGCAGCTGCAGTAAATGAGTAACATAGGTGGAGCTGATGTTTTGCCCTACGAAATAAATTTCAGGCGTCTTGCGCTTATCTTTAGGCAGCAGGTTGTAAAAGCTGTGCGACAGCATCTCGATCGCCGCTCTGGCTCCCAAATAAGAGCCCCCGATACCGATGACCACGAGCGCGTCGGAATCGGACTGAATTTGCCGGGCCGCCTTCTGAATACGGGCAAATTCCTCTTTGTCATAGTTGACAGGAAGATCGATCCAGCCGAGATAATCATTACCCGCACCGGTTTTATTGTGCAGTTGGTCATGCGCCAAGGCTACCGCTCCACCCAAATAATCCACTTCATGCTGTCCAATGAAGCCCAGCGCCTTGCTGTAATCAAAACGAAGTTTTGTACCCATCGTAAACATGTCCTCCTATCCATTCATATGGTTCTCTTTTTATGAAGACTATGTCGTAAATCCCTACCAACTAGAATACTTTACTTTCTGTCCATAACGCAAGAGAACATTCACAGTCTGCCCATGAATTGCTAAAATTCATGCAAAGGGCGATCAAATGAAGACGATCAGCCGTATGTCGTTTGACAGTGTCGGACAACCCGATACTTTGATAGATGAAAACCCCGCGTATCCGCCATGGAATGGAACGGACAAGCGGGGTTTATCGTGCTGCGTTACTCGCTGATGTAGGAGCAGCAGTAATCCGTCGCCGTACGGACTTCAAGCTTGAATTTTTCGCCGGCCGGTACGGTAAATTCACCCGTATCCTTAATTTCAAGCCATTCTGAAGCACCCGGAAGCAGCACCTTTAACTCCCCGCCCAGAATTTCCATGATTTCTTTCACATCCGTACCGAACTCGTACTCGCCCGGCAGCATAATGCCCAGCGTCTTCTTCGTGCCGTCTGCGAACAAAACCGTACGGCTGGTGACCTTTCCGTCGAAATAGACGTTTGCTTTCTTTACAACCGTTACATTCTCAAACTGCGACATCGCTCCAACGTTCCCCTCTATATCGGTTTATTTCAAAAGCTGCTTCACGCGGGCTACCACATTCTCTACCGTAAATCCGTACTCACGGATAACGACCGGACCAGGAGCCGATGCTCCGAACTTGTTGATGCCAAGCACTGCGCCTTGTTCGCCGACATAACGCTCCCAACCGAATTCATGCCCCATCTCCACAGCCAAACGCGCTTTTACTTCCGGCAAAATAACCGAATCCTTGTATTCCTGCGTCTGCTTGTCGAACAGTTCCCAGCTCGGCATGCTGATCACACGGACGGCCACGCCTTCTTCGGCAAGCTGCTTCTGAGCCGCTACAGCCAACTGCACTTCCGTTCCTGTCGCGATAATTTGCGCTTGCGGCTTGCCTCCCGGAGCATCCGAAAGTACGTATGCGCCGCGATCGATCGCGCCTTTCTCCGAGCCTTCCAGCTTCGGAGCCGCTTGGCGGGAGAAGATCAGTGCAACCGGACCGCTCTTATTCTCTACCGCATAACGCCATGCCGCCGCGGTTTCGCTTCCGTCCGCCGGACGAATCACCGTTACGCCCGGAATGACGCGCAGCGCTGCCAGCTGCTCGATCGGCTCATGCGTCGGGCCGTCTTCGCCGACACCGATGCTGTCATGCGTAAACACATAGATAGCCGGTACGTTCATAATGGATGCAAGACGAATCGCCGGACGCAGGTAATCCGAGAAAACAAAGAACGTCCCGCCGAATACCTTCAAGCCGCCGTGCAGCAGCATCCCGTTCACTGCAGCGCCCATTCCGAACTCACGCACGCCGAAGTAAATATTCTGGCCGCTGTAGTCCTTCGCCGTCATCACGCCGAGGTCCTTCATATGCGTCATCGTCGAAGATTCGAGATCCGCAGATCCGCCGACGAGATACGGCACATTCTTGGCAATCTCGTTAAGCACGATGCCCGAAGCTGTCCGCGTACCTTTTTCTGCCGGCGGAGCCGCTGAGATGTCTTTATCCCAACCTTCCGGAAGGTCACCCTTCGCGGCGGTTTCAAACTGCTTTGCCAGCTCCGGATACGCCTTGGCGTATTCGGCAAACATGGCGTTCCATCCTACGTATATATCCTGATTGCGCTTTTTGACGTCTTCAAAATGCTTTCGTACTTCATCCGGCACGTAGAAGTGCTGCTGATCGTCCCAACCGTACGCCTTCTTCGTCAGCGACACTTCGTCCACGCCAAGCGGCGATCCGTGCGGGCCTGCATGTCCGCCTTTGCCTGCCTTGTTCGGGCTGCCGTAGCCGATGACCGTCTTCACCTCGATCAAGGTCGGACGATAATCCGCCTGCGCCTCCAGCACCGCCTTGTGAATCGCCTGAAGATCGTTGCCGTCCTCAACGCGAAGCACCTGCCAGCCGTAGCCCTCAAAGCGTGCGGCCACATTCTCGGAGAAGGACAGATTAAGCTCGCCGTCCAGCGAGATATCGTTTGAATCGTAAAGCACGATCAATTTGCCCAGCTTCAGATGACCGGCAAGCGATGCGGACTCCGAAGAGATCCCTTCCATCAGGTCGCCGTCACCGCAAATCACATAAGTATAATGGTCGATCACACGGAATTGATCACGATTATATGCGGCTGCCAAATGAGCTTCCGCCATAGCCATCCCAACAGCCATACCGAAACCTTGACCAAGCGGGCCTGTCGTCGCATCAACGCCGGCCGTGTGACCTACTTCCGGGTGGCCCGGAGTCTTGCTGCCCCATTGCCGGAAGTTCTTCAGCTCTTCCATCGACAAATCGTATCCGCTAAGATGCAGTAAGCTGTACAGCAGCATGGAGCCGTGTCCGGCCGATAGCACAAAACGGTCACGGTTGATCCAATTCGGCTGCTCCGGATTATGCTTCATCAGCTTGGCAAACAGCTCATACCCCATCGGCGCAGCTCCCATGGGCATGCCGGGATGTCCGGACTTGGCCTTCTCCACCGCATCGATGGAAAGGGTGCGGATCGTATCTACGGAAAGTTGCTCAATCGATTTGTTTGTTACCGTCATTGTTATCCTCCCACTTACATTGTTTTGTCTTGTGTCGCATCAGCGTATCAAAGCCGTGAATCGCCCTCATTACAAACGGCGGCTCCCCCTTATGCAGCGCGAATTGTTCACGTGTGCACATTTCTCCGGCAACTTCAAGTACTTGCCCTATTGTACCACTCTCTGCATCAGTTTTCCATAACCTGAAAACGTCTATCCCGAAATATTCATTTTGCAATATGTTTGTTGATATTAAAGGATTTTCAGATTGGATGGAGAACTAGACGACGTGATGCAAACGATTTTTCGGGCACCGGGAGGAGCTTAGCCAGGATGATGAACACACAGGCCAAATTCCAAAAACCAAACCTAGGACGTACCGTTTTATGGGGATCCCTGTTCGGCTTATGGACAGGGGCAGCCCTCGGCTTGTTCCTCAAGCTTGTTCAAGCTGCAACAGGCAGTCTTGTATATACGCTGCTGCTGAATGTCGATTTCTTCCCTTTAACTGACTGGACCGGGATGCATCCGCTGCCGGAATGGTTTGAGTTTTCTTTGCATCTGGCGGTTTCGGTCATCATCGGGATAGGGTACGCCCTGCTTGTCGGACGCGGATTTCGTCCGGGTACGACAGGGTTTGTACTTGGTATGCTTCCATCCTTCTTATTTATCCCCTTAACTTTGTTATCCGAGCGTACTCCGGCGGTTACCGACATGGAGGCGCTGGCCTGGTGGCTGGCAGGCCACTTCCTCTATTATGTGCTGCTTTCCCGCTGCGGCTTTTGGTATGTGGACAAGCTGCTAAAGAAGAATCAAAAAGACGGCACCGACCCCTAGCCGGTCAGCACCGTCTTTTTCTTTTTCCGGTTTTTCCGCTACGCGGACAAACTCCCTTTGTTCAAAAGCAGAAATACCGTTCCTTCCGCATCGACCTCCACCGGAAATGTCGTCACACAGCCTTCATCCGGTGCTTGCACCAAACCGTCCTTCATATTAATCTTCCAGTCGTGCAGGGGACAAAACACGTGATGATCGCAAACGATTCCTTCCGACAGCTTTCCGTTCTTGTGGGGGCAGCGGTTCTCGATGGCATGGAATTCGCCGCTCGAAAGCTTGAAGATGGCAATCTCCGTACCGGCTACCTTTACCGTTCTGGACCGCAGCGCCGGGATATCCGACGCCCGAGCTACCATAATACGTTCCATAAGCGCTCACCTCGTTCAAAATAATGTTGATCAAATCCAGGCCTCTGCCGTTTTATTCCGCCGCTGCGGCAGCTTCCTTCTCCGGAAGCGCCTCGAACATAGCCCGCAGCTCGGGCGTCTCGATAATTTCCTTCCAAGGATCCTTCATCAGCTTCAGCGTCTCATCAATACGCGCCACAAGCACCTGCCGCTTCTCTTCGGTATCCATCGCTTCCCGAATCACGTCCAGACCGACGCGCTGCACCCATTCACTCGTCCGTTCGTTCCATTTGGCGTTCTCCCGGTAATACTGCATGAAAGCCGCCGAATATTCGAGCACTTCCTCTTCCGTCTTGACCTTCCACATGAGATCACCGGCTCTGACCTTGACGCCGCCATTGCCGCCAACGTACAGCTCCCAGCCGCCGTCGATGGCTACAACCCCAAAGTCCTTAATCCCCGATTCGGCACAGTTCCGAGGACACCCGGATACGGCCATCTTCACCTTCGCCGGCGTGTTCAACCGTTCAAAGCGCCGCTCCAATTCGATACCCATGGAAATCGAATCCTGCGTCCCGAAGCGGCAGAAGGTCGAACCGACACAAGTCTTCACGGTACGGAGCGCCTTGCCGTAGCCATAGCCCGACGGCATATCGAGCTCCGCCCACATTCCCGGCAGATCTTCTTTCTTCACGCCCAGCAGATCGATTCGCTGCCCGCCTGTAAATTTGACCATCGGCACGTCATATTTCTCCGCCACTTCGGCGATTTTCTTCAGTTCCTTAGGCGATGTGACACCGCCGTATATTCTCGGTATAACGGAATACGTGCCGTCCTTCTGAATATTGGCGTGGTTCCGCTCGTTGACAAAGCGCGACTCCCGCTCCTCCGCGTGCTCCTCCGGCCAAGCCATGCCGAGATAATAATTCAGCGCGGGACGGCACTTGGAGCAGCCCTCCGGATTCTTCCAATCAAGTACATGCATAGCCTCTCTGCTCGTCGTCAAATGCATCGAGCGAATGGCCGCGACCACCTCGTCGCGGTCCAGCGTCGTACAGCCGCAGATTCCTTCTTTGCCCGCGATGACGGCATCCTCACCCAGCGTACAGTTCAGTACTTGGGCGACGAGCGGTTTACAGCCTCCGCAGGATCGTGACGCATTCGTACAAGCTTTGATCTCTTCAACCGAGGTAAGTCCTTTTTCTTGAATGGCCTTAACGATGGAGCCTTTGGTTACCCCGTTGCAGCCGCATACGATCTCGTCATCGCTCATCGCCTCGACGGCCGGGCCGCCGCCGGTTCCGTTCTTGGCGCCAAAGCCCTCGCCCAGCACGACTTCCTTCTCCCGGCCGCTGATATCTTCGCCTGTTCGTATCAGCTTGAAGATACGGGAGCTGTCGCTTGTATCGCCGAACATCACGGCGCCGACCACTTTTCCCTCCCGGATCAAAACCTTTTTGTAGATGCCGTCAAATTCATCTTGAATCTTAATGGCCCGCGTACCGGGCTCATCGTTATATTGACCGCCGGAGAAAACGTCAACACCGGATACCTTGAGCTTGGTGGACGTAACCGACCCTTGATACCCGTCAACCTCGAGACCGCACAGCTTCTTGGCCAGCACGTCGCCTTGCTCGTACAGCGGAGCCACAA
Organism: Paenibacillus sp. F024; assembly: GCF_057814255.1. Lineage (NCBI taxonomy): Bacteria > Bacillati > Bacillota > Bacilli > Caryophanales > Paenibacillaceae > Paenibacillus > Paenibacillus sp. F024. The sequence continues at coordinate 47,910 of NZ_JBVASZ010000003.1, read as the reverse complement.
GTCCATAAGCCACACCGCGGTGCTCAGCGCACTCCCCGATCGCATAGATGTTCGGCACATTGGTCTGCAGGTAATCGTTCACCACGATGCCGCGATTCAGCTCGATCCCGCTTTCCTTGGCAAGCGCAGCGTTCGGCCGAATTCCGACCGCCATGACGACGAGGTCGGCCTCCGCCAGGCTGCCGTCTTTAAACTTGACCCCGGTGACTCTTTTCTTGCCCACGATTTGCTCGGTCTGCTTCTCCAGCAGAAACTTCATCCCTTGACGCTCCAGTTCGGCCTGCAGCATTCTCGCCGCCGTTTCATCCAGCTGGCGCTCCATCAAATAAGGGTTAATATGGACAACCGATACTTCCATATTCAAATTCAGCAGTCCGCGCGCCGCCTCCAGCCCAAGCAGCCCCCCGCCGATGACGACCGCTTTCTTATACTGCTTGGCCGTCTCCATCATCGTTTCGCAGTCCTTGATATCCCGGAACGCGATAACCCCTTCCTTATCCGCCCCCGGAATCGGAAGCATGAACGGAAGCGAGCCTGTTGCAAGGATAAGCTCATCATAAGCTGAAGTCACGCCTTTATCGGAAACGACCTGCTTGTTCACCGTATCGAGCTTCGTCACGGCATGCCCTGCATGGAACGTGATGTTGTTATCCCGATACCAGTCCCAGTCATTGAGGACAATGTCCTTCATACTGGAATCCCCGGCAAGCACCGACGAAAGTAAAATCCGATTGTAATTCGGATGCGGCTCCGCTCCGAAAATCGTAATATCGAACTTCTGAGGGGCCAGCTTCAATATATGCTCCACACACCATACGCCCGCCATCCCGTTGCCAACCAGCACCAGCTTCCGTTTCATGCCTCTCCACTCCTCATTCCGATATACATAACACAAAATGTAACTTTTTAGCGGGTTATCCATTCAATTTTGTGATATACGCAATTTTGTGTAATGTTTATTTACATTTTGTTTGTGTAAAACCAATATACATGATAAATCCGTATTATACAATAGTTTCTTCTGAATTTCAGTGATTTTTTACGTTTATATTTTTTAAAACACGCATGATAAATCATTAATTACGTTATATAGTTCGTGATTATTTGAATGCAGTCCTTTCCTTTAACTCAAAATTAAACCTTAAGTTCAAATTTAATGTTATGTTTTATTACGCGTTATTCGGAGCTCCGGTTTGGTTCATCGCCTTGATCTGTAAAATTCGGCCCAACAAAAAAAGATCGACCCGTTTCTTTATTTCAAAGAAAACGAATCGATCTTTACTTTTCGATGAGCATCCGGGCCCCGGCCCTTCTGCGATGGATTTAACTGAAAACTACCGTTTTATTTTGGTGCACAATGACACGATCCTCTACATGCCAATTGACGGCACGGGCCAACACCGTTCTTTCGATATGACGCCCGATGCGCTTCAGATCATCCACATTGTCACGGTGACTAACCCGCTGCACATCCTGCTCGATAATCGGTCCGCCATCGAGTTCCTCCGTCACGTAATGGGCTGTAGCGCCAATGATTTTTACGCCGCGGTTATAGGCTTGCGCGTACGGTTTGCCGCCGATAAAGGCCGGAAGGAACGAATGGTGAATGTTGATGATCCGGTTCGGAAAGTGCTCGATGAACTTCGGCGAGATAATCTGCATATAGCGGGCCAAGATGACGGCGTCCGCCTGCCCTGTCACCAGCTCAAGCTGACGCTTCTCCGCTTCGGCTTTCGTATCCGGAGTAACAGGTATATGATAATAAGGTATGCCGAGCGGCTCAACGAGCTCCCGCATATCGTTATGATTGCTGATGACCATCGCTATTTCCGCATCGAGGTCTCCCGACTGCCAGTGCCACAGCAGCTCCAGCAAACAATGATCCTCCTTTGATACGAAGATGGCCAGGCGCTTCTTGCGGCTTGCGCGCGTAATACTCCAATCCATCTCAAATTCTCCGGCCACTGTGCCGAAATCCACTTTGAGCTGTTCGATCCGCTCATCCAAACGATCGAGATCGAATTCAATCCGGATAAAGAACAGGCCTCCCTCCGGATCCATCGTATATTGGTCGGACTGCACGATATTCGCGCCATACTCGTATAAAAAACGGGATACGGCAGCCACAATACCCGGCCTGTCCGGGCAGGATACCAGCATGCGGGCGCGATTTTGCAAATCGTTGTTTGTTCTCTTAGGGGTGATTTTTGGAACCATTGCTCTTTTCTACTCCTTCATTATGCTGACCTTCATTACACAGCGGTAAATACATGCTCGCCGGCAAACCATGCGGTCAAACGGTGATTAATCTGTTCTTCGGTTAATTCGGAGAATAACCCTTCTGCCACGACCATATCATAAAGGCGCTCCATCGGCTCGCGGCCATCCGCTTTCTTGGCCTTCGCATCCGTCTTGAGGACTTCCCATGTCTGGAGCACAAAGGATCTCGGATCCAGCTCCTGTTTCGTAAAAAAGTGCCCCAACCGCTCGACATCGGAGAGGAACTCTTCGCCGAACCGTTCTTTCACGGTACCTCCAAGAAGAGCAATCTCCGCCTCATACATGGGTCGCTGGGAGCTGTCCTGCTTGCCGATCCACGGCGTCTCCAGTATAAATGGCAGATGCTTAAGCTTCTCGTGATGAACCACGCCGTTCATCGCTTGGAAGCCGATCCAGCCGGCGCCTACAGGAGCATGGCGGTCTTTTCCGGCTCCGATCGGGTTTTTGCTGTCGTTTAGATGAACCACCGCAATGCGGTCCAGACCGATCACGCGATCAAACTTCTCCAGCACACCGTCCAGGTCGTTCACGATATCGTAGCCCGCATCATTCACGTGGCACGTATCCAAACACACGGTCAGACGGCCGTTATCCTCCACCTTCTCGATAATCTGCGCCAGCTCCTCAAAGCTGCGGCCGATTTCCGTCCCTTTGCCGGCCATCGTCTCCAGCGCGATATGGACATCCGTATCCTTCACGCCTGCAAGCACCTCATTCAAGCCTTGAGCGATGCGCGCTATGCCGAACTCCGCATCCTTGTCCGTGTAAGCGCCGGGATGCAGCACAATCTGCTTCACGCCCAAATAATGCGTACGGCGAATTTCTTCTTGAAGAAAACGTACCGCCAGCTCGAACGTGTCCTCTTTATACGAACCCAAGTTAATGATATAGGGAGCATGTACAATAATTTCACCAATGCCATGCTTGTCCATCATCTCTTTGCCTTCTTCAATATACTGCGATTCGATCGGCTTGCGGCGCGTGTTTTGCGGCGCACCCGTATAAATCATAAATGTGCCGGACCCGTACGAAACAGCTTCTTTCGCGGCGTTTAGCAAACCTTTATCTGAAAACGATACGTGCGATCCGATTTTAATCATGATCGGGACTCACTCCTTTTCATATCACATCTCTTTATTTTACTAGGATTGCGTCCGGAAATCTAGGATAGGAAATGTTTCTCTTCAAAGAAAAGCTTCTGACCGAAGCCTTTTCGATGAAGAAATGTATACTGCCTTTATCATTTAAAAAGCCTCACGACCGCTTCATTCTGCCGTTTTCCAGAAGCCTGAATTTACGGTATAATGGTGTCGAGGTGAAATGTACGATGTTTTTATCCAGTTCCGCCCCGCCCTCGGGGTTTATGTGGTTTATTCTGTTTTGGGTGTTCGTGCTGCTTTTCTTCATGTCGGTCGGCGGCTATTTTATGTTCCGTAAATTTTTGAAGGTGCTGCCAATGGGCAATGACGGCAAGTCCAAGCTCGACTGGCAGAACCATTATGTTGAAGCATCCCGCCATTTATGGACAGAAGAATCCAAAGCCTTCCTCGAAATCCTTGTTGAACCGGTTCCCACGCCGTTTCGCGACATCGCCAGACACTCCATCGCCGCGCAGATCGGACAAGTCGCTCTGGAGGATAAAGCGAAAGAAGTCACGCAGGATCACTGCATCAAGGGTTACATTCTGGCCACGCCCAAACGCGATTACAAGAGCCTGACCTCCTATCTCGACAAAAAGCAAATCGACTATAGCTCCTTTAAGCATCTGCTGCAGTGAACCAGGAATCCCTCTCGATCCGTCGGGCGGGATTTTTTGTTGTTAGGCCTGCCTCTATTTCAAGCTCGGCAAAAAGGCCTCTATCCTCCCATAGGGAAGGGATAAGGGCCTTCCAACTGTCTATCTCCGCTTTTTGCCGTTTCCCGGATCCTCGTCATATAATGCCACGCTGAGCGTGGTATGATATTCCGTCGTCCGTGTCGATTTCGTATCCCGCTTCTGCGATCGGAGACCCACGGTGCCAATACCGCTCAAAGGCAAGGTCAGCGGCAGCTCTTCCTGCCTGACGAAGCCTACGCGCCCGTCCAAAATAATGTACAGATCAACCTTCTCCTTCGATTTCATATCGATGGTCAAAAACTTTTTCCCGTTAGGCTGCACCGCTGTCTCGATCTCTCCGGACAACTTCACATTTTTCACAATGACGCCCTGGTCGTTAAAATAATCCGTAACGCGAATGACCGATTTATCCGACCATTCCGGGTTCTCGTTATTCCCGCCGCCGGATCCGCCCCCTCCTCCGGTATTTCCGCCCGAATTCGGTGGAACGATGATACTGCTGCCTGGATTGTTATTGAAGGAGCCCCCTCCGGATGAGGGTGCCCCCCCGCCTGTCCCGGCAGAAACGCCGCCGGAACCGGAGGCATCAAGCTCAATTGAAGTATAGTCCGAGAGAAAGCTGTTATTATTAAGGTAATTATAAATCCGATTGAGAATCGTCACAGCCTCCGCCCGTGTCACTCTATCCTTCGGCCGGAAGTACCCGTTATCGTTAGGCGTCATGATGCCGTTTGCTTTCAGACTGACGAGCGCCGTAGATTGCACATTCGAGAGCGGATCGTCTCCGAACTTGCAGTTGCTTGAATGATTTCCCATAAAGAGCGACGGATATACATTGCTGCTTTCAACATCCATCAATCCCCCCGCTCCGTACCTTCCGTCCGCTTTGGCGGCAGCATATTCCTCAGGGTCAAGAAACAACTTGAAAGGTACATCCCTAAACTCCATCATGACAGCGCACACATCGTTTTCACTCAGTCTGCGATCCATGAGCCGATGATCAAAGAAGGCGTAAAGCATCTGCGCCAACTGAAGCCGGTTCATCGCTTGATCCGGCCGGAAGGCCAAATCACCCGTTCGGCTGATCCCGTATCCGCCAATGCGAAAGGACGCGTCATAAATATCCGAAATGGGCCCATGCGCCCAGTGAAGCGGAGGCACATCCGTAAAATAGCTGATCTTCTTCATCCCTACCGCATACTGATTGGGACGGTACTTATTAAATAGACGGTGGACCATGATTGTCCACTCCGCTTTGCTGATCGTTTGATCCGGCCGGAACAGGCCGTCGGGATAACCGGTTAGCACTTGTTTATCCGTCATCAGCTTTATGGAGTTGATCGCCCAGGCATAACGCTGCGGATCGACATCCCGAAAGCCGCTCTCTGCGCCGAACACCCGAACCGGCAATAACGACGACAAAAGAGCGAATGACACCAAAAGCACGAGTTTGCGCCACATCTGGCCGCTAGCTTTTCTCATGAATCGCGAAACCTCCCATCACTTTCCTTTTTTATCGGTACATGAGGCCAATTTTGTTACAGCAACCGCTCTAAACCTTCCCTATGGCATCACAAAAACCGCCTGCCATTAAGGATTTCCACCGCCACGTCGCAAGCAAGCTTCCGCACTGCCGAACCTTCTGGCGGTCCATTGTCTCATGAAATATGACGGGAAAAATTAGGCACGCGGGTTTCGTTTCATTTTTCACTTTATGTGCTCGTTCTGTACTTTCCTAAAGTTTAGCGGATCCCTATGCTGCACTCGGATATCCAGCTCATACCTAATTTCGGATGCCGCCCAGCAGCGAGATCCTGAAGCATTACCGCCGTCCGAAACACTTGGGTATCCTTCACTTTGGATAGCAAGCACCGACGGCTTGCTTCAAAGCATCTCCGCTTGCCGCCGCATTCAGCGCCCCGTTCATCTGCATATTTGCACCCCCATCATTACATAAGATAAGATGGGATCCGTTTTAGAGAACCGAAAAATCAGACATTACTGCTGAAAAAAAAGGAATCAAAGCCCGGCTGACGAAATATTGGTGTAGCGAGACCCTGTCTATCATCCGGACAACATGAGGGGGATGACAACATGTTCGGTGATCAAGAAAAGATATTCCTGTACGGACTCATCCTTTTCATCGCTGCGACCGCCATCTGGTTTGCCTTAAGGATGAAACCAAAGGGCCCGCGGCGCCTCGGTCCCCGCCGAAGCAAACTACCCATGTCCAAACAGAGCTGTTCTTACTGCAAGAAGAAGGTTCCTCCGAAGGAACTAACCTTTTATTCAGGCCGCGATAAAGTGGTCGGTGTATGCAAAGCGTGTCGTCCACAGGCCGAACGTCAAGCCCTGCTGCGCCTATAGCTTATACATAAAGACCTCCCAGAAAGGGAGGCTTTTTGTTTTTTTTCAATTGAAACGTTCGGTATATTTGAGCGTACACAGCGTCGTCGCCGCGCCACCAACCGTTATCGTAATGACAGATAACACAAATGTCTCTGCGGAGATCAACACCCCCCCGAGACTTACGATGATCGCATCGATGAAAAAAATAAGAATTCCCACATTAAACCGAACATGCCTCGATAGAAATTGAGCCATTAAATCCGTTCCTCCGGTGCTGGTATCATATCTCAGCATAATTCCGATACCCGCGCCGACAACGATGCCGCCGATGATGCTGCTGTTAACCGGCGGCAAATTCACATAATAAAGAAAATAAAAGTGGAACGGCTCCAATATATCGATCAGATAGGAGGAGAGCAGCATTCCATGCAAGCTGTTGTAGACCAATTCACGGCAATAAAGCCACGCAAACACAAAGATGGGGATACTGCACAGGATCACCACAAGCCCCACTTTGATTTTGAATAAATAATTAAGGATGAGAGCTATTCCAATAATTCCGCCGTCCAAAACCTTAAATGGCATCAAAAAACAATTCACACCTATGGCGATCAGCAAGCTTCCCGTCAGGATTGCAACGATTTTATGGTACAGCAACCAAACCAGCTCCCATCAAGGCATGTCTGATTTATATGCTGAACACGTAAAAAATGTGCATCTAACTATGGGCCCTGCAAATACAAAAGAAAAAACCCTTGGATATCAAGGGTTTACGGCTTACGTCAGAATGCGGTTGAGAGGACTCGAACCTCCACGGGCGTACGCCCACTACCCCCTCAAGATAGCGTGTCTGCCATTCCACCACAACCGCGAATAAAATAATTATATCTTTTTCTCCGGCATGAGTAAAGTCCGCCCTTACGAGCACATTCCACCCTCACGCGCTTCGGAACGCTTTCACTAATAGCCTCTCTTTACGGCTTAACGAATTCCAATTCTTGAAACATCCCGACACGGAATTGCGTTTAGACTATATCGATAACTTTACCTATTATGTCACATTTGAATTTGATCAGAGAGAACGCCGCGAATTTCATGTGCGTCCCGGCGAATTCGGTCTAATGGCCGAAGGAGATCAGGGGACACTTTCATACCAAGGCACCCGCTTCCTGGCATTTCAGCGAACAGGCTAGCGTTTATTTTTTGGGCATCGCCCCAGAGTCGGGAGAGAGGAGAAAGCATCCAGGCGTTTATCTCCAGAAGCCTCCCCCTAACGTCAATCAAAAAAATAAGCCTGATGATCCTTTAGGATCACCAGGCTTATTGGTGATTATGCGGTTGAGAGGACTCGAACCTCCACGGGCGTACGCCCACTACCCCCTCAAGATAGCGTGTCTGCCATTCCACCACAACCGCATGTTATTATACGGACCCGCAGAGGATACTCTCCGCGCGCTTCTAGCTGCGAAGCCGAAGCTAACAAAGCTTATCCTCCGACGAACCCTCGGTATGACCCGTAGGGGATTCGAACCCCTGTTACCTCCGTGAAAGGGAGGTGTCTTAACCCCTTGACCAACGGGCCATGCTATGAAGATATCGGCCGCCTTTTGAGCGACAAGTGTTATTATAGCGGAATACTCCAAGGTTGACAAGATATTTTTTTGAAAATTTCCGGGAATACAAGAAGGTTTTTGATCAAAAATTCCGGTATGCTAAAATAGAAGAAAATTACAGCATAATAACGAGGTGCCAGCCATGCTGATCTACCGATTATCGACAGGCCACATCACCGAACAAGATATTCGCGTTCCGGATCAAGATGAAATTGCTTGGATACATATGACCGACCCGGCTCCGGAGCAGGTTGAGCATGTTCTCGGAGAACTCTTTCATTGTCACCCTCTAGTGGTGGAGGACTGCATCAAGCTTAAACAACGCCCCAAAATGGACCGCCATCAGAATCATATTTTTCTGACGTTTTTTGCCATTGTCGATAAGAATCTCTCGACTGTCGAATTCGGCCTCGTCATCGGATCGAACTTCGTAATCACCGTATGTAAAAAACCGATCCCGATAATGGAAGAGCTGCAGAAGCAGTTTTTACACACGGACGATAGTATGGAGCATCCCGGACGTATCTTGTATCGGATTTTGGACCGCTGTGTCGATGATTATACCGACATTATCAATCAAATCGAGGATCGCGTGGATCGTATGGAACGGAACATTTACCGCAGCCCTTACGTTCGCATATCCAAAGAGGTGTTCCATCTCAAACGTACGATGCATTTGCTGCGCCGAATTATCGTTGAGGAAAAATCGCTGCTCGGTGCCATGAGCCATCAGAACTTCCCTTATTTACGTAAGGAAGCGGACGTTTATTTCATCGACATCTATGATCATATTTCCCGGGTAATCGACTCGCTCGACATTTACCGAGAATCATTGACAGGCCTCCTGGAACTGCAAATGAGCATGAAATCCGATCGCATGAACGAGATTATGAAGACTCTTACGATCATTAGCTCTATCTTTCTCCCGCTGACCTTTATTGTCGGATTGTACGGCATGAACTTCAAAAATATCCCTGAACTGAATTGGGATTTCGGTTATTTGTACGTATGGATTTTAATGATTGGCGTATCCGTTGGAATGTGGCGCATCTTTAAATGGAAAAAATGGATTTGAAATGCGGGCGTTAGATTGGGAAGTTCACCTCAACATCATAGGAGCCGAAAAGAGAACACCCGGGGCCCGCTCCCCGTACCATGAGTAATTAAGGAATTACATTGAGAAAAAAGCTGCCTGCTTTCTCCTGTTGCCTATCGCAATAGAAATTCCAAAACAACGCCAGCAGCTCATTCTATAATCCTTAAGGTGATCTTTCTTGACGATACCGCGCTTTTACATATCCACAGAAAAGATGCCGATATCATTTTCAGGTGTGTACAACGAAAAAGAGACAGCGCATGATGTGCCGTCCTACGGAGTCTCGCGGCGTTCCCTACGCTGCTCCACACCCCCTCTTCTCCGGTTCTTATCCCTCCCGTTCTCTCCTTACGAAAAAAACTACCCAGAACTATGGGTAGTTTTTTCATTATGTATACGGAGAGAGAGGGATTCGAACCCTCGCACCACTTACGCAGTCTAACCCCTTAGCAGAGGGTCCCCTTGAGCCACTTGGGTATCTCTCCAAGAAAAGATGGCTCCCCGAACAGGACTCGAACCTGTGACAACTCGATTAACAGTCGAGTGCTCTACCAACTGAGCTATCAGGGAACGACACTAAAAATTTATCATGAATTACGCTTCAAGTCAAGCGTGAGTCATCTCAAGCGCACATCCATCGTGCATCATATAACAGGGATTACGAAGGCTTCTTTCCGAAAATAACATGTTTGACCTCATCCCACTGTTTAATTTTCAAGCTTTTCGAATCAATCCATTTATTCATTTGCGAACCCCCTTTCACTTGCACGCGATGTAAATAAAAGCTCGCAGGCATACACTGCCAAGACAGAAGCGATTTGGATGATATCGAGCCTTTGAGCGACGATGCTGTCTTTCCGATTGGCGTGCAAGTGAATAAGGGGTACTGTCCAGCCCCACGCTGCGCCAGCGCTTACGCAGGTAAGCGTTTACGATCACCCGTGATGCTCACACTGCGCGTCGAATCTATCAGGTACTTCGCCTAATATATAACCTGACATCGAATCCCTGCCTGCAAAACGTATTCTGCCTTTTGGTCAAGAAGCCCTGTCAATCGTAAAATATCCGCTATATAGCGACTCTGATTTCGGCTTTAATCCTGAATTAAATTCATTTCTTTCAATAAGCTCTACCTGATGTTTCTGTCGATGCTTTTACCACCGGAGTTTAATCCTGTCGGAAATTGGCCGCTTCCATACTTGGTTATGATATAAATCGTTCCGATGACTACAGCCGCAATAATTAAAGTTCCGGCGTTGAGTCCCCAACCATAGAGGGTGACATAGCCGATAGAACCGCCAAACAAAGCATAGTAGGACATCGGAAGCAATGTTTTACGGATCAGCAGACCTTCTTTTCCAGCCATGCCTACTGTCGCGGATGCGGCAACGACGTTATGTACGCAAATCATATTACCTGCCGCTCCCCCAATCGCTTGCAGCGCGACAATCCAGCTCGGATCAACACCGATTCGCGTCCCGACACCGAATTGAAAGTAAGAGAACATCATGTTGCTTACCGTGTTGCTTCCGGCGATAAAGGCACCCAGCGAACCGATAAACGGGGCAAAGATCGGCCAGAACGAGCCTGCAATTGAGGCAACCCCTTCAGCCAACACGATCGGCATGCTCTCAAAGCCTGCAGTCCCTTTGGCACTGCCTATAAATACCTTCACCATAGGCACGGCAAAGATGAGCGCAGTTGAAGCGAGAAGCGTTGACTTAAATGAATTTCCCCATGCCCGCTTAAACGAACTGCCATCCATGTTATGAATGAAATAAGTCAGCAATACAACAACGATAAAAATCGTCCCGGGCAAATAAAGCGGCTGCACAGCGACATTAACGCCGGCCCCAAAAATATTTTCCAGCTTTACACTTATCCCGGTAAGCCATCCTTTAATCGGCAAAAAGGTAAGGCGGGTAGCCACAAGGAACAATCCCACAAGTACATACGGTGCCCATGCTTTTAAGCCGGTCATGCCACCTGATCTGTGAACGATGTCCTTAATTTCTATCGTTCCGTTCCAAATCGGGTCCCAGTTATCCTTCTTTTCGAATTGCCAGACACCGTCTTTGGGTAAAAACCAGCCTTTTTTGGCGCCGAAAACAACAATCGCCAAGCCGATCAAGCCGCCGAACATTGACGGAAATTCCGGTCCAAGCGTGTTAGCCACAATGAAATAAGGAACCGTCATAGCGAAAGCGCCGAATATGGCAAACTTCCAAGCACCCAGCCCTTCCTTAAACGACTTGTTTTTGCCGAAATATTTGGTCAATAAACAAACCAGGAACAGCGGTACAAGCGTACCGGCAACCGCATGCAAAAAGGCAACTTTAGCACCGATTGAAGCTAAATAGCTGCCCCATTGAGCGCTTGTCACCCCCAATGTTGAGGTTACATCTGCCAGCTGTCCGTTCCCAAGACCCGTACTTACGCCGACAAGAATCGGGGTACCCAATGCACCGAAGGAGACGGGGGTACTTTGGATAATCAAGGAAGACATAACCGCAGCCATCGCCGGGAAGCCCAGCCCAACAAGAAGCGGCGCCGCGACGGCGGACGGAGTTCCAAATCCGGCGGCGCCTTCAATGAAGGAGCCGAACAGCCAAGCAATAATGATCGCCTGAATCCGCCGGTCCGGTGAAATACTGGATAAACCGGCGCGAATGGCGGAAATCCCGCCGCTTTCCTGCAATGTATTCAGAAGCAGAATGGCGCCGAAAATAATGTACAGCAAAGTAATAGCGGTTATAAAACCATCGACCGTTGAAGCGGCAACCATGTTGAACGGGATTCCCCATATCCACAATGCCAAAATGACAACCACCGCGTAGGCAAGGGGCATGGCTTTACTAGCGGGCCAACGAAGAACGACAAGAAACAAAAATACGGCAGCAATAGGCAAGAGAGCTAACAGAGCCATCATAAAACATAACCTCCTTCGAAATGTAAATCGTATTCTTTGAAAACCGTCGAGTTGAGCCTTCGATCAGAGCCGAAGCCGATCCTTTATTCCACCTGCCTCCTTTCCTTCACCATATAGCTATTATTGAATTGCTCAATACATTCACAATGGAGTGTGAAAATCAAGCTGAAGATTGAGCACAATTTACAATGTAAGCGTATACAAATTTCTTTACCGGGGAGATTCCCCGGGGTATATTTTTCGTTACTTCATCGACAATCGCTAAACGGCACTCTTTTCTTTGTCGTATAGTTTCACTTCAGCGCAGCGGGCCGGTTTGGGCAGCAGCTTGCCGGGATTGCACAAATCTTCGCTATTGAATACAGACCTGATATCCATCTGAGCCTGCAATTCATCATCGTTTAAGATAAATCGCATCTCTTCCATTTTCTCGATCCCCACACCGTGCTCTCCGGTAATGGAGCCCCCGACATCGGCACATTTCTTGAGAATTTCAGACCCGGCATTCATCGCGCGGTCGGTTTCCCCCGGGATTCTTGCGTCAAACAGAATGAGCGGATGCAAATTCCCGTCTCCCGCATGAAAAACGTTGGCAATCCGCAGCCCGTATTTTTCACTGATGCGTTCGATTTCCTCAAGCACTTCCTGGAGACGGCTCCTGGGAATGCATCCGTCTTGTACAAGGTATCCGGGTGAAATCGTCCCCATCGCGCCGAAAGCTTGCTTGCGGTTCGCCCACCAACGGGCTCTTTCCTCGGGAGTCTCCGCTGCTTTAAGCTCCCGGATATTGTGAGTGCGGCAAACCTCCATAATATCGTCAATCTGATCTTGAAGCCCGGCGGCAATTCCATCTACTTCGGCGATGAGAACTGCGGCTAAATCCTTCGGATAGCCAACCGGGTAGTTTCCTTTCTCAACCCCTTCGATGGCAATGCGGTCCATCATTTCAAGCGCGGCCGGGACGATCCCTTTGGCGATAATTCCCGAAACCGCACGGCTGGCATCGCCCACATCATCAAACAAGGCCAATACGGTTTTAAACGCTTCCGGTTTTTTCAATACACGAACCGTGATTTTGGTGACAATCCCCATCGTCCCTTCAGAACCGACGACAATGCCTGGCAAATCGTATCCCGGGGTGTCGGGCAAGCCGCCCAATTCCACGATCTCCCCATTCGGAAGAACCATTTCGAGTCCAATCACGTGGTTGGTCGTTACACCGTATTTAAGGCAGTGGGCCCCGCCCGCATTCTCCCCAACGTTTCCTCCGATCGTACAAGCGTATTGGCTGGAAGGATCAGGCGCGTAGTAATAACCTTTCGAGGCAATGGAATTCGTTAATTTCAGATTCACATATCCCGGCTGCACAACGGCGCGCCGGTTGGGAAGATCCACCTCCAGCAGCTTATTCATTCTGACAAGACTGATGATGACTTCGTTGTTCAACGGAATCGCACCTCCGCTTAGTCCGGTGCCGGCCCCTCGCGGGAGAAACGGAATTTTCCGGTCATAGCAATATTTCACGATTTGGGCGACTTCTTCCGTATTTTTCGGAAATACGACGGCGCTTGGCTTCGCTTTATGAATCGTATAGCCGTCACATTCATATGCCACCAGATCTTCATATCGATACAGCACACTTTTGGTGCCCAGCATGTCGATAAAATCGCGGTGCATCTGTTCCATCCCGTCACTCCTCTTCTTTTTGGTAGGCCCAATCCAGCAGTTGAATCGTATGAACGATTTTCTCCTGACGGCCGTGACGTACGATACCTATGTTAAACTGCATCATACAGCCCGGATTCCCCATCGCAACCATGTCACAGCCGGACGGAATATCATTCATCTTTCGATCGAGCAGCGCACCGGCCATATCGGGATTCGTAATATTGTAAATTCCGGCGCTGCCGCAGCAGCGATCGGCATCAGGCAGGTTAACCATGTTCACTCCAGGTATGCTGGCCAGCAGCTGTCTAGGCTCCGCCCTGACACCTTGCGCGTGGGCCAGATGGCAAGCATCATGGTAAGTAACGGTCACATCAAGCGCCCCCTTCGGAGGAACGAGCCCAAGGTCATGGATAAACTGCGAAACATCTTTGATTTTCTCCGAAAACATTTCCGCTTTGCCGTGGTAGGCCGGATCATTCTTCAGCAATTCTTCGTATTCCTTAAGCGCTGCCCCGCATCCCGCGGCGTTGACAATAATCGCATCGATGTCGTTCGAAAGAAAGGTATCGATATTTTGGCGAGCCAGCATTTTGGCCGTATCGCGGTCACCCGCATGGACTTGAAGCGCCCCGCAGCAGTTCTGACTTTTGGGAATGACCACCTCGCAGCCGTTTCGCTGCAGCACCCGAATCGTCGCTTCGTTAATATCGCTAAACATCACATCCATAATGCACCCGGTCAGAACAGCTACGCGAGCCCGTTTTTCCCCGACGGCGGGAACAACTTCAGGATAGGAAGCAAGGACAGAAGACTTTGGAATTTCCGGCATTGCCGCTTCCATCTCTTGCAGATGCTTGGGCAAAATTTGCAGCAGCTTTAATTTACGCGCGGTTGTTTGCAATCCCGATTTTTGATATACCCGCGTTAATTTGCCCAATAGGCGCAGACGCTTGTTGTGCGGAAAAATCCCTTTCAGAAAGAAACGGCTGGCGGCCCCCTTCCATCCCTTCGGCGGGTCGGCTTTATACAATTGGCCGCGGGCCTCTTCGATCAGACCGCCCACTTGAACTCCTGTAGGACAAGCCGTCTCACACGCTCTGCAGTCCAAACAAGTGAAAACCGGCTCTTTAAACACGTCATTCAGTTCCATTTTCCCTTCGGCAACCGATTTAATTAAATATACTCTGCCCCGGGGCGAATGGGCCTCTAGCTGCTCCTCCTGGTAAGTCGGACAAGCCTCAAGACACATTCCGCAGTGAACGCATTCCGAGAACTTATTCGGGTCAGGCGCATCTTCAAACGGATAGTTCGATTTTAGAGAAATCGTGTCGCACGCCGGTGAAGTCATCGTTTTTAACGCATTTTCGGACATTCCTATATCCCCCCTGCGAATCGGCCCGGATTCAAAATCCAAAGCGGATCAATTTTAGCTTTAATCCCTCTCATCAGCGTAAAATCAGCCCGTTCTTTTCCCCAAACGGGAAGCTTTGAACGAATCGTTTGCGGAGCAAATTCAATAATCAAATGGCCCTTTTGCTCGCCGACGATTTCCATGGATCGCTCAATCCATTGTACAATCCCCTGTTCATGTTCATTTCCGGCTTCCAAAACCATTCGGCCAATTCCTGTCGCTCCTCCGCCCATGGCCAGCACGGAAAGGCCGGTTTCGATGGCAGCGCTCTCAAGCGCATCAAGCAGACCTTTCATTTGCGTAAGCAAACAGGATATTTTCAAGGAAACGACGCACTTCCGTGCATCCGCATACAATGAATTGGGAAGCAAATTCACGTAGCTTTTCCAGAAATCTTGGGCCTTCTCTTGCTCCTGAACGGCAGTAACCTCCAATCCCAGTACAGAGGCTTGCCTGGTCAACCAATCCACCTGGTACCTAACCGATTTTTCCACATCCTCAAAGGCGAAGATTAGGGCATGACTTTGCGGCACGTCCAAACCTAACTGATGGATTAGCGTAGGATTGACGAATTCCATGGCCGTCGGTTCCAGGTAGGAGTCAAGCACTTCCAATTGAAGCTTCATCAAGTCTTCCGCCCGTTGATGCGAAACGATCACATTAGCCGTATATTTCGCCATTGGCCTCACTTTAAACGTCAGCTCCGTAATAATTCCTAACGTCCCCATCGCACCGATAAAAAGCTTATTCATATCATAGCCGGCCACATTCTTCACGGTTTTCGCCCCGGTTCTAATGATCGTGCCGTCAGGATAAACCACTCTCGCCCCAAGCACTAAATCCCGCGGCGAACCGTAAAGCGCTCTCTTCGGTCCGGTCGTATTGGCTGATACAATACCTCCGATCGTCGCATCCTGCGGCCACGCCGGATCAACCGGCAAAAACTGTTGATATTGCGCCAATTGCTGCTGTATTTGGAAAACCGTTGTGCCCGGCAAAACAGTAACCGTCATATCCCCGGCAGGATGATCTACGATACCGGTCAATCTGCGCAGTGACAAAAGAATATCCGGCTGCTGCTTCAGCAGGCCAAAGGCGTCTTTCGTGCCCCCTCCTTGCGGAACGACTGACAACTCCGCGGCATGGGCAAATTTCATAATCTCGGCAATTTCCGTCTCGTTTCCAGGGTAAGCGGTTACATAAGCGTGAATTCTATATTCTCCCGCATTCCCGCCGGCCAAGTCGGCCGCTTCAACGTTAGACTCCCCAACAATGGAAGCCAATGCCTTCACCATTGGTTCAATACTCTCTTTACGCCCCAGCTCGATCATTCTTCTCCTCCATTTCTCCTCTTCCCCAAATGGTGTTTACCAGGTGGAAGTTACTGATGCACCGGCATAAAGGTACAATTTAGAAATAAGGTCAAAAGGTATTAAGGTCATCTTATGACCTTAAGGAAAAAAATCCCTTGTCTTCACCTCAATATAATAATATTTTATCTATTTCATTTCGTCTACCCTTTTTTCATTAGGCACCGATTCTTTTAATTGGGTCTCAACATAGAGAAGATGCTCCAGCATGGCGCTCTCCGCTTGATCAACAAGTCCGTTTTTGATCGCACCGTAGATGGCGATATGATGATGGAGTAAATGCTCCAGCTTCGCTTGTGTGGTGAAAAGCTTTTGGCGGTTTTCTTTTAGTGCCTGCTGCGTTCGGCCGGAAATAGACTGCATAAGTGATGTGAGGATCGGATTTTGGGTGGCTTGGGAAATCGCATAATGGAATCTCCAATCCGCCTTATCCCACTCATCCGGAGAGGTCAGCTTCCGCTTCATAATTTCAATCGACTTCTCCATTTCCAGCAGGTCTTTCCCCGTCCTTTTCTCAGCAGCGGAGCGGGCCGCGCCAACTTCCAGCATTTTTCGCACTTCAATCAAATGCAAAATATCTTCTTTGCCGACCAAAACGAATTCATTAATTTTCGAGGTTAACTCTCCGGCATCATATTTGGCCACAAACGTTCCGTGCCCCTGCAGAATTTCCACCAGTCCCATGGCCCTTAGCGCGCTAAGCGCCTCCCGAACAGAAGGCTGACCGACATTCAGCAATTCGCCTAGTTCCCGAACGGAAGGCAGCTTCTCCCCAGGCTGATATTGCCCTGATACAATTGCTTTTTTCAGCTGTTCTGCTACTTGTTCGTAAATTTTCCGAGGTTTTATTTCTTGTAAGTCCACGTTTTTTCCTCCACCAGAATCAGCTTATTTCATATACAGCAATACGATATGTAGGCCAAGTGAATCCGAACGCTAATGTAGTTAGACTCCAACTTCCTACCTTTAGTTTTACCTATATGAACGGGAATTGCAAATTTATCTTATCGCAAATGTGTTATTTTCTACGGAAACAAACCATTAATCCATTCTAATGAATTATACTGTGTAATCTCAATTTCCCCTTGCAATATCCGCATACATATTTGCGCGGATCGACCTTCCTTTTACGCAAATACTCCGCCTTGCAGCTCACGCACACGAGCTTGTACCGATACGGTTCCTTGCGCTTGAGCGATTGGGGCAGCGATCTGCAATAGCGGGTTCCGCCTACTTTGGCCAGCAGCTGCTTAAAATCATTGTCCCGATGCTGATAACCCCTGCCCCGCAGATGCAGATGGTAGTGGCACAGCTCATGCTTGATGATTTTCTCCACGTCGGAGGTACCGAATTGCTCATACTGAAGCCAACTGATTTCAATGTCGTGCGTACGTGTAAAATACCGTCCGCCGGTAGAACGCAAACGCCGGTTAAATCGAGCCTGATGCTCAAAAGGAAGCCCAAACGACGACAACGATATTTGCTCCACCCACTGCTGGAGCTGCCGGTCATCCATCGATTTTTCCCATCCTTTATTCTCTTTCTCTCTTTAAGTTTCTCACTTGAATTGTAACCGTAGGTTAGGCTACACTGTCAAGTAGGAATCATGAAAAATCATTTTAACGCACGAACTAACGTCTTATCTTGTGAGAGGAGCCCGTTTTCCCATGTCCAAAATGAAACACGCTTTACTTCAACATAACGACCAGGTGGAATTCGTAGAGATGCCGTCAACACATATGTACCAATTGGCCGCACTGAA
Organism: Paenibacillus sp. F024; assembly: GCF_057814255.1. NCBI lineage: Bacteria > Bacillati > Bacillota > Bacilli > Caryophanales > Paenibacillaceae > Paenibacillus > Paenibacillus sp. F024. Next base: position 29,595 of record NZ_JBVASZ010000003.1, on the reverse strand, counting down.
TCAAAGATTACACAAAGAGCTCGATAAGCTAACCATCCCGTCCAAGCCTGTCCTGCCGGTGTTTATCGCGGAGTTCGAACAGCTTGAGATTATTCACCCGGCATACAAGCTGCAGCACGGCCTGGAATACATCAACGCGCTCGAGAGCACCTTCTCCGCTCTTCAAGAGCAGGAAAAAGAATATCCGCTCATTTCCCTTCTTACGGAAATCCGCGCCCTTCAAGCACAGCTTGAGCAGTGGTACGAAGAGGAAGAAGAGCTCGCGTAATTCATAAGGACCTGCACCCCGCAGTCCCTTTCGCCATATGCTAAGATGTACAGCAGCATGACGGGAAGGGGCTGATCGGCTTGCCACAGTGGCTATGCAACCAATTGATGCGCGCTTTTTATAACAAGAACCACCGGCAAATCCGTTTGCTTAACGATTGCTGGTTCTTTTATCGAACACGTAAGCAAGATGCGCATTTTACGGAATCCCAATTTCATTGAACGTATCCGGACAAATATAAATAGAGCATATGCCAGTCGAAAGGGACTCGCTTCGACATCAACCAAGCGAACCCCCTTGCCTCCGGCCTATGCTCTATTCTTTGCTTAAGAAGGCTTTTTCATCGTCAAACCGACGCGGCCTTTTTTCACATCGACGTTAAGTACCCATACCGTTACTACATCGCCTACGGATACCACATCCATCGGATGCTTTACGAAGGCGTCGCTCATCTGCGAAATGTGGACAAGTCCGTCGTTCTTAATCCCGATATCGACGAACGCGCCGAAGTCGATCACGTTGCGAACCGTCCCCTTCAGCTCCATGCCCGGCGCCAAATCCTCGATCTGCAGCACATCGGTGCGGAAAATCGGCGCAGGAAGCTCCTCCCTCGGGTCACGGCCCGGCCGCTGCAGCGAATCGAGAATGTCGCGCAGCGTCGGTACGCCAACGTCCAGCTTTGAAGCCAGCTCTTCCGGCTCCAGCCTGCCGAGCATCTCTTTCAGCTCCGCAGTTCCAAGCCGCGAGAGCTCTACCTTCAGCTCACGGAACAGCTTGTCCCACTACGCCGTAAGACTCGGGATGAATCGGCGTATTATCGAGCGGATTCGCACCCTCTGGGATTCGCAGGAAGCCCACGCACTGCTCAAACGCCTTCGCCCCAAGCCGCGGTACCTTCTGCAGCTGTTTACGGCTTTCAAACTTCCCGTTCTCATCCCGATATTTCACAATGTTTTTGGCCAGTGTACTGTTCACACCCGACACATAGGACAGCAGCGACGGAGAGGCCGTGTTCACATCAACGCCAACATGGTTCACCACCGACTCGACAACAAAGGTCAGGCTTTCATCGAGTCTTTTTTGCGTGACGTCGTGCTGGTACTGTCCCACACCGATCGCTTTCGGCTCGATTTTGACCAGCTCCGCCAACGGATCCTGCACCCGCCGGGCAATCGAGATCGCGCTTCGCTCCGCTACGTCCAGGTCAGGGAACTCTACCGCCGCCAGCTTCGACGCCGAGTATACGCTCGCTCCAGCCTCGCTCACGATCAGATACTGCAGCTTCCGCGCTTTCACTTCGCCGATCAGATCGGCTACGAACTGCTCCGTTTCACGGGAGGCCGTCCCGTTGCCGATGACGATCAATTCCACGCCGTACTTGTCGATCAGACGGCCGAAGACGACCTTTGCCTCCGCAACCTTGTTGTTCGGGGGCGTCGGATACGTGACGGCGATTTCGAGCATCTTGCCCGTATCGTCCACGACTGCGAGCTTACAGCCCGTCCGGTATGCAGGGTCTACGCCGAGGACCACCTTGCCTTTGACCGGAGGCTGCAAAAGCAGGTTGCGCAGGTTTTCCGCGAATACCTCGATCGCTTTTTCCTCCGCTTTCTCCGTCATCTCATTGCGCACTTCCCGCTCGATCGATGAGGACAGCAGTCTTTTATAGGCATCCTCAATGACAGCCTGCAGTGTATCCGAGACTACGGACGGCCCTTTGATCATTTGCTTGGCTATGTAGTCGTGAATACGTTCTACGGGCACGTCCAGCGTTACCTTGAGCACATCCTCCCGCTCCCCGCGGTTCACCGCCAGAATGCGGTGAGGCGGCAGCTTGCGAACCGGCTCCTGATAGCTATAGTACATCTCATAAACGGATTCCTGCTGCGCATCCTTGGCTTCCGTGCGAAGCACACCCTGCTCGAAGGTATAGCGGCGCACCCAGGCCCGGATTTTCGCATCATCGGCGATTTGCTCGGCGATGATATCCATTGCGCCCTGTACGGCCTCCTCAGCCGTCTGCACGCCCTTCTCCCCGCTGATATAGCCTGCGGCTTCGGACAGCAGCTCTCCCTGCTTCGGCTGTGCCAAAATCCACTCCGCCAGCGGCTCCAGCCCCTTCTCCTTGGCCACGCTTGCCCGCGTCTTGCGTTTTTGACGGTAAGGCCGGTACAGATCTTCAACCTCCTGCAGCTTCGCCGACTGTTCAATGGCGCTGCGCAGCTCGTCTGTCAGCTTTCCCTGCTCGCCGATCAAACGAACAACCTCCAGCTTCCGGTCCTCGAGATTGCGCAGATACGTCAGTCTCTCCTCAATGTCGCGCAGCTGATTTTCATCAAGCTCACCCGTCATTTCCTTACGATACCGCGCAATAAAAGGAATCGTATTCCCCTCATCCAAAAGCCCTACGGTCGTCTTTACCCGGCTTGCCGCAATCTGAAGCTCGGAGGAGATCTGCTTCAAAATCCGCTCCTGAATCGCCGCCTTCATCTCTGCGGTCAACTCCGCCTGATTTTGTTCATCCCCCGCTTGTACCATTTGCTCTTTTGCCATCCACAGTTACTCCTCTCTATCTGTCCAAAAACGAAAAAACGAGGGCACACGCACCCCCCGCCTCGTCAGCATTTTTTAAAACTCGATTAGTCCTACGCTGATTTGCAAAGCTTCATCGACCTTGCGCATGGTTTCTTCATCCAAGTGCGTGATTTTATCCGTTAACCGCTGCTTATCGATGGTTCGGATTTGTTCGAGCAGAATGACCGAATCCCTGTCAAAACCGTGCGCTTCCGCGTCAATCTCCACGTGCGTCGGCAGCTTGGCCTTCTGTATCTGTGCTGTAATCGCTGCCACGATGACCGTGGGACTGAAGCGATTGCCGATATCATTCTGAATGATCAGAACAGGCCGAATGCCGCCCTGCTCTGAACCCACGACCGGTGATAGATCCGCGAAAAAAACATCGCCACGTTTGACAATCACTCGTCACACCCCGCTTACAAGACGGTCAAGCGTGTCATCCGCTTCTTCCTCCGCCTGAAATGCTTCCGAGGCCATGTGTAGGTTGATCTTAGCCATCTCCATATAGCCGCGCTGCATCGAATCGCGCAAATGCCTTTTCTTCCGCTCGATCAAATACAGCTTCATTGCCTGACGGATAAATTCGCTGCGGTTGGAATTTTCCTTCTCGACCAGATGATCCACTTCCTGCAGCAAATAATCCGGCAAGCTGATCATGATTCGCTTCGTGTTATGAGCACCCGCCACCAACATGCACCCCCAAAAACATGCAAACACCTATTTCCATTATGGCAAAATCCCAGTTAAAATATACAAAATCAATATATGCACAAGATATAGCAAATATGCTATACCGCTCGGCGCCCACAGAATATATGACTATACATATTCGCGGAAAACCACGAAAATCCTCTCAGCCCGAAGAAAAAATCCAATTGGAAAATCAACCCGTTACACTGTACGTTCCCATCTGTGGCGGAGCAGCGGATTGACCGCATGCGCTGCGCGCCCTTCTTTGATATAGACTCGGGGAACACGGTGCGAGATCATGCAAATAATTTCGTAATTGATGGTTCCAAGCCAGCCGGCATGCTCTTCGGCTGTGATTCGTTCTTCCCCTTGGCTTCCCAGAATGACGACTTCTTCCTCTATAGATATATCGGAAAGCCCCGTTACATTCATCATACATTGATCCATACAAATTCGGCCTACAATCGGCACTCGCTGTCCTCTGATCAGCACCTGCGCTTTGCCCGTCAGCATTCTTGAGAATCCGTCCGCATATCCGATCGGCAGCGTCGCAATCGTCTCCTCGCCCTCCGTCCGATAAATCGCACCATAGCTGACACCCGAACCGGGAGGCACCTTCTTGACCATAACGACGCCCGACTTGATGCTTAGCACCGGCTGGAGCCGGACTTTTTGCTGATTGACTTCCTCCGAAGGATACAAGCCGTACATGCTGATCCCAAGCCGTACCATATTAAACGTCAAATTCGGCGTATCGATTGCCGCAGCGCTGTTGCCTGCATGCACCCAAGGGAACCGGATCCCCTGCCGGTGAAAATGCTCCACCACCCGTTCAAAACGTCCGTACTGCTCCAGCGTATAGCTTTTGTCCGTCTCATCCGCGCAAGCATAATGGGTGAAGAGCCCTTCCACCCGCAGCCCCGGAATACGCATGGCCCGTTCGATCAGTCCAATCGCTTCATGCTCTTCCGTCAATCCGAGCCGGTTCATACCGGAATCAATCTTAATATGAATGTTCAGCGGACGCTCTTTGGGCCCCAAATTCTCCCATGCATCCAACAGCTCATGCGTGTAAATATTTAATGTAATCTCGTTTTCCCAGGCCGTTTCCAGTCCCTCAGGCGGCGTGTACCCGAGCACCAGAATCGGCGCCGTAATCCCCGCTTGCCGCAGCTCCAAGCCCTCGTCCAAAAAAGCGACAGCAATATACTCCACACCGCTGCTAAGCGCCTCTCTGCAAACCTCTACAGCGCCATGGCCATACGCGTCTGCTTTGACCACAGCCATCATGCTTACGTGTTCAGGAAGTACTCTTCGAAACTCCTCCAGGTTGTGACGCAGTGCATCAAGCGAAATTTCTACCCGCGTCGGCCGGTAAAACGAATCCACGAGGTCCACCTTCTTCTTAAGTCTCACAAAAGCAAGGGAAGCCACCCCATTTGGGGAAGAGCTTCCCTTAATGACTAGAACTATGTTAATCCGTATACCCTCGTCCTGTCAACGATATCACGGATTTTTAACAGATTGGGAAAGATTACAATAGTAAAGTTTCTGTTTACTCGCACAAAGTCTTAATCTATAATTAATGATGTAACCAAAATAAGAGAGAAAGGAGGCCAAAGCTTATGAGCGAACATTTGCTCCATCAAATCATAGAGGAGCTGCGCGAGGTCAAAGGCGAGGTTAAACAAAATACCGTCCGCATGGATTCGTTGGAAAACCGAATGGGTTCGCTGGAAACGAAAGTCGATTCCTTGGACAAGGAGCTGAAAGAGTTCCGACAAGAAACACGGGCGGAGCTTCAAATGTTAGCAGACGGTCAAAAGGGAATTCGCGCCGAAATCAACGATCGCTTTACCGAAATCAAACAAGAGCTCAGCCGTCACGATTTTACATTCGAGGTCCTGAATAACAACCGGCTCCGTTTGGAGACCGAAATCCAAATGCTTAAAAATAAGTAGCCGAATCAACAACATCCCAGAGAATGGTTTGCTTGACTGGAATGATGCCTGTATGTAAACCAACGGAGGATGTTTTCTCCCCCCTCTTTATCAGCCCCATAAGTAATAAGTATGCTGTGACAAGCTCTTTTCCTCCACATATTCAGCTATTTTCCGTCGGCAATAGCCAAATAAGAGCCCCGCAGGATCTCCTACAGGGCATGTTGATGTTTCATTATCGTTTATTTTCCCATTTCTCCTTGGACCGCCTGTGCGACCTTAATCATTTCCGCTTCCGGCAGATCTGCGGTCGACAAGCGGAACTCTACGCCGTCATAGGTCCAGGTCAGCGTTTTTTTCGCATCCCCCGTCACAACGCCGAGCGTAAAGCCCAAATCCAGTATGTCTCCCGGCAAATTGGTCACCATCTTCGTCACCGGACGCGATTCCACCAGCGTGTAGTTATATGTTCCCGAGTACCGAAGCATCACAGCCTTATCTTCCCCCAGGGTCAGCTCCGTCACATCCTGCTTCTTCACTCCGCTGGGCATATAGTTCGGCTCGATGATGCCAAACGATTGCTGCTTGGCTGCATTCGTCTTTGCACCCGCGGCCATACCTTTTGCTTCGGTTCCATTCGCTGCGGCGCCTTGGCCCTTATCTGCTGTTCCCGCGCCGGCCGACCCAGCCTGCGCCCCGTCATGGTTATGCGTCATCGTCGGCTGTGTCATCAGGTTCCAGCCGGTCATATTGCGCTGCATGTCAAAATGATCCTTTTCAAACTTCGTACCGAATTCAAACGTATCAAACCGCACGATCACCATCACATTCGCATTCGCATCCGACACTTCCACATGCTGCGGCGCATAATTTTTCTTATCGAGCCACACCTTCTGCCGCGCGAGCGATCCGTTCTGGTAGTTCGCCACCACATCAAACACATACGACTTCTCATCCGTCGTAAATTGACGTTGATTATCCATCAGAATACTGTCCACAAGCGACTGGTACAAGTAAACTTGTCCCTGATTTTCCGGCCAATCGCTCTGAAAGCGGAAGCTCTTATTCAAATGCGGCGTCAGCACGAACACCCCATCATCGTTGCGAAGCACAATCTGCGTAATGTCCTTCTTTGCATTCGTCAACACAATCCGATAGTATGAAGGCTCCATGTAACACACCTCAACGTCGTACTCCTGCGGCTCCTGCCCCGTATTCAGCGTCATCTTGCCTTTGCCGTGATAACTCTGCAGCTTGCTCCTTACCCCATCCAAATCCTTTACCACCGATCCCGCATCCTTCTTTCCCACCAGGCCGCATCCGCCGACCACCAAGCTCAAGCAAACCATCACAAGGGCAACCACCCACGTGAACCGCCGCATAGCTTCATCCCCTCCACGACATAATCAAACTGAACTTGATAACATGTCTATGTGGGGACTTGGACAATTATGCAGACAAGGGTTGGAGAGAAAATAAAAACTCCTATAACGGGGTAGTTATAGGGGTTGAATGTCTATGACATTATGAATCGCGATAACTAACACATTAAATTTATACTGTTAAAATCATCTCTTCTCATATAACATGATTTCTTGAACAGCAGAAATAATATTTTTGTAATTTTTATAATAAGCCTTTTCTTCAGTCTTAGAAACGGGAGCTGGGGCATCAGGTAAAGCAACACGCTTTACGGGTGCTTTTAAATCATTAAATGCATGATAACCGATTACAGCGGCAATCTCGGCTGAAACTCCCCCAGTAATCCAACCTGAATCAGCAACAACACATCTTCCTGTTTTACGAACTGATTTGATCACCGTTTCTTGATCCCAGGGTTTTAGACTTCTTAAATCTATTACTTCAGCAGAAATCCCCTTCTGGGCAAGTTCTTTAGCCGCTTTACATGCTTGTCCTGCCATAAAGGAAATTCCAATAATAGTAACGTCTGTACCCTCTACTCTTATAGCTGCTTTTCCGATTTCAACTTCATATGTGTTTTCAGGTACGTCTCCAACTTCATCGTACAACCATCTATCATCAATATATATGACAGGATTATTATCATTTACTGAGGCAATAAGAAGCCCTTTTGCATCATACGGAGTACTAGGCATTACTACTTTTAATCCTGGGATATGCATCAGCAAGGCATGCAATGCCTGCGAATGTTGTGCCCCTTGTTCTCCCCCCCTATTAATTACTGATCGGATCACAACAGGCGCCTGAGATTGACCCGCAAATATATATGACCAATTTGCAGCTTGATTGATAATAGGGTCCATAGCTAATAACATAAAATCCATTCTGGGATGGAAAACAATGGGTCGCATGCCTGTAATCGCTGCTCCAATCGCTGCACCTGTTGTAGCATTTTCACTTACAGGTGTATCAATAACACGTTCTATTCCAAATTCTTTATCCAGGTCCTTAAGACTACTACCCGCATACCATGGGCTGCGTACACCTTGTCCAATTAAAAATACACGAGAATCTTCACGAAGTAAATTTGCATGAGCTTCTCGTATAGCATGACTATAAGTGATTTTCTTCATTACTACCAAGCCCTTCATAAAGTTTAATAAGTTCAACTGCCTTAGCTATACACATACTTTAATACACGCTCTTCATCAGGGTAAGACGCTTTACGAGCCTCATTAACTGATGTTTCAACTTCCTCATGTACTTGGGATCGAGCCATATCCAAATCTTTTTGCTTATAACCTAAATTTATTAGTTTATTTTCTACAAATTTAATAGGATCTTTTTGCATCCATTCCTTCAATTCTCCTTTACGTGTAAGTCCAACATCAATGTCATAGGATCCACCAACATGCCCACGCCAACGGAAAGTTCTGCATTCAATAAAAATTGGCCCTCCGTTGTTTTTAATTTTATAGATAGCTTCTTTCGTTATATTATACACTTCCTCTACATTATTACCGTCTACAACATAACTATCTATCCCATGATAATCCCCTAGGGATACGATATTGTCCTTCATACGTCTTTCCAATAAATGCAAGTGGCTAGAGTAAAGGTTATTTTCACATACAAAGAGAACCGGTAATTTATTTATAGCTGCGATATTAACCGATTCATGAAAATGCCCTTCCTCTATCGCACCATCACCAAAAAATGCCACCGATATTTTGTTTTCATTTCGCATCTTTATAGTGAATCCTCCACCTACAGCTAATGGAATAGTGGCTGCCACAATTGGCACAGTACCCACTATACCAACATTATTATCTATCACATGCATTGACCCACCTCTGCCTTTAGAACACCCCGTCTCCTTACCAAAAATTTCACTCATTAAGGAAATCAAATTCCCGCCCTTTGCTATATAATGCCCATGAGACCTATGATTCCCCCAAATTAAATCCCCGACTGTTAAATTTTCACAAACCCCTGCTGCAACAGCTTCTTGACCTACATACAAATGACTAGGAGTCCCTACTTCCTTATTTTCAACTAATTCTGCGAGACGGTCCTCAAAAACTCGAATTCGTAACATTTTTATATATAGACTCCAAAATAGATCATTCATTCGTGTTTCCTCCTGTAATTTGATTAAAAGATATTAAATTGGAAAGCACTTCCCTATCTTTGTCTGCAAGACTCCAATTTAGTGCACCAATATTTTCTTTGATTTGTTCAGGTTTTTTTATTCCAGTTAATGCCGTAGTAACCGATTGGTTGTCAAGAATCCACCGCAAAGCAACTTGTCCTGGACTTTTATTATATCTTAAACCAATTTCTTTTAGAAAGTTCACCAATTCCAAATTTCGTTTAAATTTCTCTCCTATAAAATTACTGTCTTTGCTACGAACATCATCTTTGCTAAATTTGTAATCTAAATTAAATTTTCCAGTAAGTAGACCTTTAGCTAAAGCATCATATACTATAACACTTAATTTGTTTTTTGATGTAAAGTCTAAAATATTCTTTTCCATTTCACGATTTATTAAGCTGTATGGAGCTTGTATTGACTCCAGTTGTCCGAATTCGCAAGCATCTTTTACCTGCTCCAAATTAAAATTAGAAACTCCAATATGTCGTATTTTCCCTTGCTCTTGACACTTCTTTAAAGTTTCCAGTGTTTCGTTGATGGGGGTATTGTAGTCTGGCCAATGTATCTGATAAAGTGGAATACAATCTATTCTTAGTCTTCTGAGACTATTTTCTAATGCTTGCAAGACGTATTTCGGACTGCTATTCCTACCAATATTCGCATCTTTATCCCAAGAAACACCGAATTTAGTGGCGATAACTACATCATGTCTATTACTTCCCAAAGCCTTGCTTAAGATTTCTTCGGAATGTCCAAAACCATAGACATCAGCCGTATCAAAAAAATTAATTCCTAAGTCAACTGCTTGTTTTATTGCAGAAATAGACACTTGATCATCTATATTTCCTCCCCAACCGTGTCCACCAATTGCCCAACAACCGAATCCAATTCTAGATACTTGTAATTCGGTATTACCGAGTTGCATGTATTCCAATAAAAATCATCCTTACTTAATATTATTTTCTAATAATTACCTTGATGGTTTGAAATAAAATTTTGACATCTACCCAAAAACTGGAATTTCTAACATAATACAGTCTTAATTTATTTTTTTCCGGTCTTATAATATCTTTATAATATTGATCAGGGTCTTCACTATTAGCTAAGATTGCGTTTAGATTTCTGAATTTGATAGAAGAATAGTCTGTTATTCCCGGACTCACATTGAGTATTTCTTTCTCCTCTTCATTATACATTATTGTATATTCTTCAACTTCAGGTCTAGGACCAACAAGGCTCATTTCACCTTTAAGAACATTAAATAATTGTGGAATCTCATCCAGCTTATACTTTCTCAAAATTCCACCAACTCTGGTTATTCTAGGATCAGTTTCTGCCGTTGAGGTGCCTCCAATTTTTTCTGCATTAGCTACCATTGTGCGAAATTTATACATTAGAAATGGTTTGCCGTATTTACCAATTCTCTTACCTTTATATATTACTGGTCCTATTGAACTTATTTTAATTAATAATGCAATGATTATTAAAAGTGGCAATAGTAAAGTTAATACTATTAAAGAGACAATAATATCAAATAAACGTTTCATAACTATATCCTCTCAAGCTTCAACTTATTTTTTTGCTTGATAATTGCAATAAACTTTATTCATGTGATTAATCAAATCATTATAAACTATTTCTGCTGAATATGAACTTTGAAATGATTCAAAAGACTTGTCCGATAGTTCCACTCGCAATTCACGATTATCATATAAATTTATTAAGAGTTCAGTTAAAGCTTCTGCATCACCATTTTTGTAATAAATACCAAAATTTCCTTCAGTAACCATCTTTCTTAATCGCCCATCCAAACTGGTTATAATAGGAAGAGCGGAGGACATATATTCAATAATCTTATTGGGTAGACTTAACATAAAATCTTTTTTACTTTTATAAGGCGCTAGCCCTACTGAGCTCATTTTCATTAATGTCCATATATCATTAGTATTAACCCATCCAGGAAACAGAATATTGGAAACACCATTAGCTAGAGAACGATAGTGATCAAACTGATCCCCACTTCCACACAATACAAATTTAATATTTTTGTTTCTTTTTTCGATCATCTTTGCCGCATTTATTACAGTTTCAAAATCAAATTGTCTTCCAAAATTACCAAAAAAACATACTATAAATTCTTTTTTTGAGTTACCAATACCTACTTGTTCCCACTTCTTTTTTGCCTCGGCAATCTTATCTTTATCAGGAATAGATTCCATATATCCTAATGGAAAACTCTTGTCAAGCTCAGTTGAGTTTCTACCAGCATAGTTAAGTCCCCACTGTACAAATTCAGGAGTAATGCCAATAATCGCAGTCGCTTTTCTACAGGCTTCAGTGGCCATTGAAAACATCGGAGATAAAAGAAACCTGGATAAAAAATTAAATCTTTTGGGAAAGAGATCCACAAAAATATCCGGCCATAAATCCCTAATATCAATAATCACAGGAATACCAAACTCTTCACCATACCTTACTGCTTCAACGCAAAACTCCAATGTAGGAAAACTACATAATATTATATCTGGTGGAGTACTTTCTCTAGATAATATTTTGAAAGCTTTTGCCATTTGTCTATGACTAACAATTCTGGAAAAACTGACATTTTTTTTATACAGAATAGAATGTAAATGATAAATTTCAAGATTATTATTTATCTTAACTAATTTATTATGATCGAACCTTTGTTTTTTTCTCACATGATCAACTGTTGATGTCCACCATGTAACTTCATACCCATTTTCACTCAGCATTGATGCTAAAATTCCCATACGGTATAAACGAACATCCTGCCCGTCTGTATGCAAAGGTTCTCCTGTCTTTATAATCCAAATTTTTTCCATGAATGTTTACTCCTGCTTCAATCAATTCATCTTAACCTCTTGAGTTTTTAAATTTCCTGCTCTCCCAATAACTGTTCTTGAGGCACATTCCTTAATTTTTTGGCAGGAGCACCTACAACCAATTCTTCTTTCTTAACATCTTTCGTCACAACACTTCCTGCCGCTACTGTTCCGTCTTCTTCTATCACTTTTCCGGGCAAAATAGTAGAATTAGCTCCAATCCTTCCACCATCCTTGATCGTTACCCCTTTAAACTTGGAGAAACGTTCTTGGGTTCTAGCCATGTAATTATCATTTGTTGTTACCACACATGGTGCAACGAACACATAATCTCCGAGCTCCGAGTAAGCGGTAATATAACAATTTGTTTCCAGCTTGCATTTCTTCCCTATTTTACAATCATTTTCGACCGCTACTCCGCGGCCGACAATCGTTTTTTCGCCGATGGTTACTCGTTCACGTACCGTAGCTAAATCAGCAACAAAAACATCATCGGCCAGTGCTGCATTTGCATAAATAATGGCTGAGGTTCCAATCGTACACCCAGAACCAATAATCGCCGCGGGCAGCTTTTTCACATCCGGTAAAATGGAATTTTTGGCCCGCGTAGGCTGTTTTCCAATAACTGCATTATCCTGAATCAGCACATGATCTCCAATAATAACATCTTCATAGATTACAACATTATTACCAATAGTTACATTTTCTCCGAATGTAACATTTTCTTTAATAACAACATTCTCCCCTATGGACAAAGGCTTCATAGTATCAGCATCCCTTTATAGAAATTCAGTCTTTCAAGCTTTGATGGAGAGGATCAAGAAGCTTATTTCAACCGGCTTCAAGTGTTTCTAACAACTCCAGTTTGGTCACGTAATATAAAGCAAGAGACTTTTGCATAATAGGCTTCCTTTTAATGCACCACCTGAATCCATAACGATGCTACCAGCATTTTTTTTCAAAATCAACATTTCCAAATATGAAACTGGACTAACCGTTTTGATAGTCTTTGCTTTCTTCAATGATATTGTATAATCCAAAGTCTTTCAGTTTCTTCTTTGGACGGGAATTCCATCAGTTTCAATAAGAATATTGGATCCATGATCCGTAAACACTATGTAACTTCATCCGGTATTGTCTTGTTGAAACTTCTTACCCCTGCTTCAATTTAGAATAAGAGAAAATACGATTTACTTGCAACAAACAAGCCGTGAAAAGGATTGAAATCGTATCGCCATAGACGAGAACCACGCCCGGTTTTTCGCAATTTTGGTCATCATATCTCTAATTTGCTTACCGTGATTACCTGAACCCACTCCCAGAGCATAATGCGGGTTAGGAATATTTAATTCCCAAAAAAATATCCGACATTTTATGTCATAATGCTGACCAGTATGAACTAATATATCATGAAAGGACTTCCACTTTTTATAATTTGCGGCTTGGCTCCAACGATAGTAAGTATCTTTTTCATTGCGCCTCCTGATAAAACTCTACAATTTTATTTACAACATAGAGTTGTTGTTCTTCCTTCAACTCAGGGAACATCGGCAAAGATATTGCTTCCTGACAGGCTTTTTCCGTCTCGGGAAGATCACCATTTTGATAACCTAGCTCAACAAATACAGGCTGTAGATGCAGCGGTTTGGGGTAATAGATCATCGTTTCAATGCCTTGTTCTTTAAGATAGACTTGCAATTGATCCCTGTTTTTCACCCGTATAGTATATTGATGGAAAATATGATAATTGTGTTCTTTTATATAAGGTGTCGTTACAAATTGGGATACTTGTTCTTCTAACAATTGGGTATAGAAAAATGCTTTTTCTCTTCGCAGCAAGCTCCATTCATCCAGATGGGGGAATTTCACATTTAGAATCGCAGCTTGCAGTTCATCCAATCGGCTATTGTATCCTAGTACATGATGATAATATTTCGGTTTACTTCCATGTACCCTTAGCACACGTATTCTTTCCGCGATTTCTTCGTTAGCAGTAACAACCATACCGCCGTCCCCATAAGCACCTAAGTTCTTCGTAGGAAAGAAACTATAGCAGGCCGTTGCTCCTAATTCGCCAACGTGTTTCCCTTTATATTTAGCGCCGATGGCTTGTGCAGCGTCTTCAATAACAAATAAGTTGTATTTTTTAGCAATATCAGTAATAGGATCCATATCCGCAGTCTGACCATACAAATGTACTGGAATAATGGCTTTGGTTTTATCTGTAATTGCAGCTTCAATTTTTGCAGGATCTATATTAAATGTCCTTGGATTAATGTCTACAAACACAGGCTTGGCACCTATACGGGCGATAGCCCCTGCTGTTGCAAAAAAGGTGAAGGCCGTTGTAATGACTTCATCCCCCGGTTGAACTCCACATCCAAGTAAAGATAGATGCAACGCATCACTCCCGTTAGCAACGCCGATTCCAAAGGATACATTGCTGTATTGTGCTATATCTTGCTCCAGCTTTTTTACATTACTGCCCAAAATAAAATGAGAAGAGGACATCACTCGCTCCAGTGCTTGTCCAATTTCCTCCTTTAAATTTTGATATTGTTCAGATAGATCGAGCATTGGTATTTTCATAGCGATACCACCTTAAGTTATTTATTGATTTTCCAAATGCTTATATAAATTTATCAATTTTTTACTTTCAGCTTCCCAGTTATAATGTTCCTCAATCGCTTTACGTCCGTTTTCACCCATATTCTTTGCTTCATCAGGGTGGTCTACTATCCATTGAATTGCTTTTGCAATTTCTTCAGGGTTCAACGGATCAACGCATAACCCTGCATTATTGGTTTCAATAATTTCCTTCCATAAAGGAAAATTTGAAGCTATTACGGGAATACCGCTTGACATATATTCAAACATCTTCACAGGTAGTGCATCTAGATAATTTAAGACTGGATGTAAAACTACTAATCCTGCTAAAGATTTCGAATAAGTTTCCACAATTTTTTCTCGGTTTAAATATCCTAACTCTATTACATTTCCCCAACCATCCATTTGTATTGCTAAATCTCGTTCTTTATTATTAGAAAACTTGCCACCCAGTAACAACTTTACATCAGTTAGATTAACTGACTCAATCATTTCAAAAATACCACGGATTTTCCCAATACCACCAACATAGCAAACCGCCTGTTCTTTTTTCGACCAGTCGGTTTCAGATACCTGCAGTTCTTTCAAAAGTGGGTAATTGTTAACATTAATTGCCTGGCAACCCAATAATAAAAAACGTTTATTAATATGTGGTGTTGCAGTAATAATACCATCGAAATATTTTACAGCATAGTTTTCAAATACCTCATAAATAGCAGCTATAAACTTTCTGAGATATTTGGGAATCCAAAACTTTGACAAAATTTGTCTTGGAACATCTTCATGTACGTCATATATCACTTTTTTCCCTTTAAATCTTAACAACAATCCAATTGGAATTAACTCTGGATCATGGAAATGATATACATCCGCATTAACTTGCTTCGATATACTGTATACTCTCCAAACAGTTTTAGTCATTCGCTTTAAACGACTTCCCAAAGTTTTTTTTACAGCATGTGTATACACTCCATTAATAATCCCTTCTGGAGCATCAGGTGCTATTAAATGCGTCTCGTAACCGGAATCACTAAGTGATTTACATTCTTTCAAAAATATCCTTGTGTCTGTATGTGGATGTACAGAAGTCATATGACATATTTTAACTGACAAGATATTGTTCCTCCCAAACAGCGATATTATAGAGTCTCCAACTAATATTTAGTGGAAGTTGATTTAATTGAGGAACTTTTTCACATATTAAATTCAATACTTTTGAATTATCTACTTTTTCTTGCATAATAAGCATATGTTTGCTGATCCACAACTTATCCGGTGCTTCAAAACCAATTTTAGTTCGTCTCCATGCAATGCTCTTAGGTAATATTTCTTCAGCATATTTTCTTAATGAATATTTAGTATATCCATTCCGAATCTTATCTTTAGTTTTCAAAGTAAGTCCTGCTTCAATGGTTTGATGTTCAACAAATGGTACCCTCGCTTCAATGGAATGCGCCATAGAATTACGATCTTCATAATGAAGTAAGTGAGGTAAATTAGTCTTTGTCAATTCCAACGCTTGAAGATCATATACATTAGTTATTTCTGATTTATTTTTTTTAAGTGCATTCAACCCTAATTCAAGATAATGTTTCCTTAAAAAGGACAACCGACTTGATAGTCTTTTCTTTCGAAGTGACATTACTGTAAAGTATAATGTATATGCAGTTAATTCTTTCATTGATAGTTTAGAATGTTTACTTGCTAAAAAGTACTCCTTAATAAACAAAAACCATTTAAAATTTATTAATAAATCCTTAAAATAAAAAGGGTAATACCTCTCGTACCCAAGAAATATTTCATCTCCACCCTGTCCGTCAAGCATTACCTTGACACCAGCTTCTCTTGCTCTTTTCATTACCCAGTACTGCATAAAAACAGATGGCCCACCCACAGGCTCTTCTTGAATACGTAAACATTCTTCAATATGTTCCGAAAAATCAAGATATGTTGGTTTTACCAAATGCCATTCCAAGTCGCAGTGATCAACAACTTCTTTAGCAAAACCACTCTCATCTTTCTCTGATATTTCAGATTGTGCAGTCACTGCAATAAATTTAGTATTTAAATCATTCTTAATCAATTCTGATGCCGTTGCCGCAACGATCGAAGAATCTATTCCTCCTGATAAACATGTTCCTACTGGCACATCACTTCTAAGATGAAGCTTTATCGATGACTTCAATTTTTCAATGCTATCGTTAAAATCAGTACTTTTATTTATATGATCTTTTAAATTATAATATTGCTCAGTACAAAAATCACCATTTTTTATATCTAAAATCCCATAATAACCTGGTGATAGTTGGTAAATATCCTGAAAAAAAGTGTTCTCTGTATGGTCAGAAAAACCTACTACCAAATAGGCCATTAAAGTATCAATATTAGGTTGAGCTTTAATGCCTGCAGCCAAAATACCCTTGATTTCAGATGCAAATAAAAATGCATATTGGTTATTGAAATAATAAAAGGGTTTAATACCGTAACGATCTCTAGCACAAAATAAAATATTATTTTTTTTATCAAAAATAACGAATGCCCACATGCCATTTAAATAATTAAGGCAATCTGCTCCCCATTCTTCATAAGAATGAAGTAACACTTCAGTATCAGTTTGAGTTTTAAAGGTATGACCTTTTTGAATTAAAATATCTTTTATCTCTAAAAAGTTATAAATTTCACCATTAAAGACTATTGTATAATGCTTATATTTCATGGGCTGATGCCCTGCATCACTAAGATCGATTATGGATAAACGTCTATGACCCAAAATAATATTCTCTTCTTCAATAATCCCTTCGTCATCCGGTCCACGATGAGCAATGGCATTTAACATCTTGCTTATGTTTTCGTACTGATTCTTTTTATATTCTTTTTTTGAAATTATTCCTGCAATTCCACACACTATTTTCAACTCCTTGATCAAGCATATTTAAGCTATAAATCGTTTTTATAATCTAAACTAACCCTTATATATTCAATATTTTGTTTGTCTGTATTCGAATATAAATATAATATAAGCATGGAAACGATAAGCCCTCCTGTTAAAAGAGTTGTTAGCAAACCACCGTCAACCAAATTCTGAAAACTTATAATACTCGTAGAAATAACCACTACAATATTAATATTTTTAGAAATTGAATCATAAATTAAAAGTACAAAACCTAAAATTGCGGAAAATACTATCAATCCAATAAAACCAAAATTCATAAATGCATCACCTAAGTAACCTGTATTAACCCATGAATTTGGGTTATGATAATAAATCTCTCCTATTAAATTCGGAATAGGAGTATCATACCGGTTTTTAAAAAGCCAACTTAAAACAGAATGCGCCAAAAACATGTATTCGTTTTTTGAGAAAAAATCATAATAATAAAAATAATTCTGGGCAGGAATAAAGAGTAACCTCCGGATAAATATTGAAGCATATAGATCACTTATACTGAACAAATAAAGAACAAAACTAAAAAATGCCACTGCGCTTAATCCTAGAACACTATAAATAAAAATCTTTTTTTTCTGAGCACCGTAAATTATTGCAAGAATCAAAATAATACTTAATAAATAACTTTTGTGACCAGTAAATAAAAATAAACTTATTTGCAAAAAAACCCCAATTGCCGCTAATGGATATTTTCTTTTATATAGTGAAACTCCAATAATAAATGGATTTATTACTTTTGCTTGCCATACTATTAAGTAATTCATAATTTTCAAAGGTCCATAATTAAATTCATCCCGAACTTCATAGACATTAAGAAGATTAAGAGCTGTTATTTTAGGCAGCCCATTATACACTAACAAATAACTATATGTGAATAATGAAACAAAAGCTAATACTAAAAATAATATATAATTACTCACTCTAATCTTAACCAATTTAAGTCGAGGTAATCTTGTCACCAATAGAGTTATTAAATAACTTGCGATAAAAAAATACATAAATAAACGTGACTCATTCTTCATAGCATATAATGAAAGAGTTGGTATTATCATCAAAAAGTAAAGAAGAATGATTACTATAGAAGAAATTTTGTTTTCTTGTTTATTTAGAACCAAATATATTGATATTGTAATTAAGTAAGATTCAATAAGCTTAATAAAATTAATGTCATTATAAAAACCCATATATTCAAATTTTGTACTTACAAAAAATATATATGTTGTTTCTAACAATAATTTTAGTAATACGATTAGCCCAATATTTCTGAGATTTTTATTCACGGAATTTCTTACTCCTTAATATCAGTAAGTAAGAATAAGTAAGACTTATTCTGTTGAATTAATCATTACATTTACACTGTATTTATTCACTTCTTTGAACATCAAGAATAAATAAAATAAGTATAGTAACACTTCATGTACCGTATATACAAGAATAAAAGTTTCAATATTATAATTCATACTAATAACTAGTACAATCATTGTAGTTATAAAATATAAAGTTTGCCAGGTCGCAATTTTTTTTACTTGTTCCAATACTAAGAAGATAGTACTTAGAGGCGAAACCACAAATCTAACAGCAAATGCAATTGAAAGAACTTGTGCATATTCGCCAGCAATTCTCCACTCTTCACCAAAAATAATCGAAAACATGTTAGGTGCAAAGAAAACGAATATTACTAAAGGAAATAAAGAAATCATTAATAACCCTAATATTGTTTTTAATAGGAATGGTTTTATTGGTTGATTATTATTTTTCAAACTAGAAATCTTTTGGTAAAATACTTGCGACAATGCAGATGAAACAATACTTGCAGGACCGCTGATTACCCTTAATGTTAGGTTAAAAAAACCAACGGTATAACTTTCAAAAAATTTCCCCAGAAAAAAAACCGGCGCTTGCAATGAAGCCGTATCTAGCAATGCTGTAGGTGTACTATACATCGGATATTCTATATATTTTTTCGCATTCTGCCTTATAAGCCTCCCTGATATCGAAGACTTCTTTAAATTAGTTTTTTTCCAAGCAGACCACCCTAATAATACTGTTGCAATAATTTGACCTAAAATAGCACCACCAATAAGACCTATAATCCCGCTCTTGCTATACCCCAGAATAATATTGGTAACAGATGTGCTTGTCGTCTTCAAAACTCTATTTATTGCCAGCAATTTATAATCCTTTTTTCTATTACTCCAGTAATTCAAGGTCTGATATATTCCGGTAAACAGAACGGATAATGGAACTAAATAAAGCCAATTAGAGAGTTCAGGGTTTCCAAAAAAATTTGTAATCACACCATTAAATATAAAAAATAATAAGAAAAATATGAAACTTAAACTTGCGGACACTAAAAGAGACAGTACAGCTACATTTTTTGCATCGTTATCATTTTCTGGTAGCATTATTGCTAGTTCATATCTTGCAGTAGCAATAACTGATAAAATCGATGTGATTGACATATATAATGCAAATATACCAAAATCTTCTGGACTATATATTCTTGTGAGTATAGGTAAAATGGCGATAGGAATAACTTGAGCAATCGTTGTACCTGTCATTAAAGTTAAAACATTTCTTATAAAATCGCTCTTAAATATTCGTTTATTTATTATCCTATTAAACAAAAACAATAGATAGGTCACCTTCTTAATTTGGGAACAAACTGTCTATTATAATTTATAATAATTTTCTGCTTTCCCGATCTGTTTCATACTATTCCTAGTATCAAAAATTAACTTAGCATTTTTTTCTATCATTACATAATCAAATTTAGTGTGATCCGTAGTGATCAACACAAGATCAGCCTCTTTGACTAGTTCTTCCGTTAACTGAAACGTATCAATAATTTCCCCATCCAACTTAAATTCCTTGACATAGGGATCAGTTACAACCCAATCTGCTCCAGCTTCCTTCAATTGCTTTAGTATTGGTATAACAGGGGACTCACGATAATCATCGATATCTTTCTTATAAGCGATACCAAGAACAAGAATCTTAGAACCATTTAAAGATTTCTTTTCTTTATTTAATATTTTCATACAACGATCTATAACAAAGTCCGGCATGCTGTTATTAATCTCACCCGCAGTTTCGATAAGCCGTGTATGATAGTTATACTCTCGAGCTTTCCATGTTAAATAAAACGGGTCTATCGGGATGCAGTGGCCTCCCAAACCAGGTCCGGGATAGAACGGCATAAAACCGTATGGTTTAGTCGCCGCAGCATCAATCACTTCCCATACATCAATTCCCATTTTGTTACATAATATGGCCATTTCATTAGCTAAGGCAATATTAATATTACGGAATGTATTTTCTAAAATTTTTTCCATTTCTGCGGCTGCTGGACTGGATACCTCGTGTACTTCTCCTTCTAAAACATTACGATACATCGCGGCAGCAATAACCGTACATATAGACGTAACACCACCTACAACTTTTGGTGTATTTTTAGTCTTAAACGTTTTATTTCCTGGATCAACCCGTTCGGGCGAATACGCCAAAAAGAAGTCTTGTCCACAAACAAGGCCAGTTGATTCAAGAATAGGTTTCAGGACTTCTTCTGTTGTTCCCGGATAGGTTGTACTTTCTAGTACAATAAGCATTCCCTTGTGGAGATATTTTGCAATCTCCTTAGCTGAATTCTCTACATAAGAAGTATCTGGCTGCTGATAAACGTCCAAAGGTGTAGGCACACATATAGCTACAGCATCCACTTCTTTGATTTTCGAATAGTCCGTAGTTGCTATTAGACGCTGATCTCTTGTGATTTGCAATAACTCCTCGTCAACTACATCCCCGATATAATTAATCCCCTGGTTAACCATTTCCGTTCGTTTTTCCTGAATATCAAACCCAATGACTTGATAACCTGCCTTTACTTTTTCAACAGCCAACGGTAACCCAACGTATCCTAAACCGATAACACCGATGACAGCCTGCTTTGTTTCCAATTTGTTCAGTAAGTGTTTTGCCAAGGGATTTTCATTCAAATCAATAGTAATTTCCATTTTTTCTCCTCCTAACCCAACTAAATCAGGTATAACTCACTTCACGAGCAAACTTTACGGGCTGATTATTTTCAGCAGATTCATAAAGCCCCAATACCAACTGCAAAGCTTTTCTGCCGTCTTCACCTGTTACTACTGGATCGCGGTTATCATAGATGGCAGCCATCATATCTTCAATAATACATTGATGTCCTGGTTTCCCCAAAGGATCTGCCTTGATTTTTTTCATTAATTCTGCAGTTTTCTGCTCATCCATCGAAGCCATGTTCCAATGCTCAATCAGATTGGCAGTAGTACCGCCGATTTTCACAGTACCTTCCTCACCAAAAATACTGAACGTTTCTTCTAAATTACGCGGGTAAATCGTTGTTGCTGCTTCAATTACACCCAAAGCTCCGTTCGCAAAACGAACCACTCCTGCCGCGACATCATCCGTCTCAATATTTCTTAGACGCGTGGCATTCATGCTATAAACTTCTTCTATGTCCCCGATTAACCAGATCAGCAAGTCCAAATTATGAATCGCCTGATTCATTAGCACACCGCCATCCAATGATCTGGTCCCCCGCCAAGGAGCTTGTTCATAATAAGCCTGATTCCGGTTCCAGCGTACAGTTGCATTTACATGGCTTAGCTTGCCAAACCTTCCTTCATCTATTGCTTTTCTAACTTCCATGATAATAGGCCGGAAACGGTTCGGATGTACAATTGATAATTTAACGTTATTTTCTTTGCATGCTGAAATTATGGCATCGGCATCTTCAATGGTCAAAGAAATGGGTTTCTCAATGATTACATGTTTTTTTGCCTTGGCAGCTTGAATAGCAATAGATGCATGATAACCGCTTGGAGTACAAATATTGATGACATCAATTGATGGATCGGCTAATAATTCGGATAAATTCTCAAAAGCTTCGGCACCGTAATGGTTAACATAATATTCCATATTAGCGGATATTTTGTCACACACCGCTATTAATGATGCCCCTTCTATATTGTGAATGGCTTCGGCATGTTTTTTAGCAATGTGCCCGCATCCGATGATCGCGAAATTGATCATAATAGTTCTCCTAATCTCATTTAAAAATTTTGATCCACGATGGACTGAATTAGATTTTTCTCCTGTGGATCAGCTTTCAATAATAAAGCCAAAAGTGAGTTATTATTTTTATTTTGCTTTTGTAATGAAGCCAAATACCACCTAGCTACCATTCGATTTACCGGATCATTAAAATCGTTTGAAACTCGGCCTATTCCAAAAACTGAAGAGGCTGTAGCATAGTCTCCCCGCATGTAATAGATTTGACCTACCGCCAAAGCCATTTTGGGAGTCACTTTAAAATCCTTGGCCTCACCTCTCTGGGCAGGAGAAAGCTGATCAAAATTCCCCCTTTTCTCTTCCACCACTTGATAAACCTCAAGTGCTTTTCCCCAATGTTCATCCATTTTTGATGGAGCGTTTGTTAAACGAGCACGATTTCCTAAATCAAAATTCAATCCTATGATTCTTTCGTACAGACTGATATCCCACGCAAATCTGTTAACTTCTGATGAAATCAGAGACAACGCCTGCTGAATATCTTCTTTAATCAGATATAATGTATACTCTTCTTCTACTATACGACGGTTAAACGACTCTGTTCGCTTCAATTGCTGAATCCGTTCCTGAGCTTCCAAGTAAAACTTCTCATCTTTGGTCTGCTGATAAATTTGTCTCAATAAATTGATTTTAAACAATTGATAATCCGGATGATTGGGCTGCAGATCTAAAGCTTTATCCAATTTTTCAGTTATCAGGTTATAATCCTTCGATTCGGCTGCTGTTTTCAAGGCGTCAGCGAATGATGAATTTGCGTTTAAAGACAATATCGAAAATATAAATGCAAAAATGCTAAGACACCCGAATACTAAAGGGAACCATTTATACCACTGATTTTGGGGGGACGGTTCAGTTATTGTTGAGGTCTTGACTGGTTCCGGCAGGTAAGCCATTGCACCCAGACATAAGAATACTAATACAGCAACGTAAATAAAACTCATATCAAAATCTATGATACTGTGCCCCAATATGGAAACCGATATTACCAAAAAAATCAGTTGTACGTCCCCATCCGACTTATTTCCCTGCCTATAGTATTTTTTTATGAAAATATAATATATATATCCTATAAAACCTAGTAGTATAATGAACCCTATACCTCCCGTTTCGACCAGATACTGCAGAAAAAAATTATGTGCCTGGCGGCTGGTGTAGGGGTAGCTTTTATAGGTATCATACAGGTTGCTCCATGCACCCCCGCCTGCTCCCAAAATAGGGTAATCCTTCACAATTTGAATAGCATCTTGATAAAAACTCCCTCTTGATAGCACACTGTTGCTGTCCAAATTCAAATTTTCGATTCTTTGTTTAATACCGGACGGCAGTCTATCAGTAATGATTGAGGTTCCAAGTAAAAGATATAACCCCACAGCAGCAATGATAGTTACAGCGAACGGGATAATAAAATCGACAAGCCGGAAAACTTTAGTCTGAGGGAATTTACTGTACAACGGCGCAGCCGCGTATCTTAGGATCAATAAAACCACAACAGACACTATTACCGAAGAAACGATAAGCCAACTCCAACCCTGCAAAGAAACGGTACTGACAAATTCCTTGGCAAGCTGGCTTCTTATACCGACCATTGAATTAAAGATGAAAAGCGATGCGGCACCCGAAATTCCCACTAAGAACAGAGTAATCAACTGCCTTGTCCATGATAGAAATAACAAGTAGACCAACAAAAGCACCGGGAAAATTAATAACCCGCCACGAGATACAGTCAATAGCAGTGAAACGAAGATTGGGACAAGCATGATAGTATGTATTAAAACTGTAAATTTTCTCTTAGATGCATGAACCAAATGCAATGCACTCAAAAATATCCCAATTAAATATGCCGCATAGGTGTTAGGGTATTGAAATACATTGGACAATCGGTTTCCTGGCAAAATCGCATCCTGATAATTGGCATTCCCAAACCAGTTCATCAGACCGTAAATTACAAGGAAGTACCCTGAGAGAACAATACTATACAGTATGACAACTAAACCTGTCTTCTTTTGTGCAAAAATCAAACCTATCATGAAGAACACCGCATAAATCACATTAAAATAAATACTGTTGATTGCAGAATGATAAGAAGCGGCATTAATCGATGAAATCAGATAGCTTAAAGGAAAAAGCCATACCAAGACTCCTAAAAAATCTCTACGGCCTATCATCTGTTTGTTAGAAAACAAATAAATAGACAGTAAGAAAAGGGCGATAGAACTCCATACAACAGCTGAATAGATCGGTCCTTCAAAGGTTGCCTGACCACCATTAAATAAACCTTTATAAAATGGGGCGATAAACAAAAATAGTACAACAAAGGCCATAAGTAACCAAAACAGGATCGATTTCCGTTCATCATGGCTTTTGACTTTGTTAACGTATTGCTTATACATGGACATACTCCCCTATATCATTTCTTTTCCAACCCGGCAACCAACTCAAGGGATGTGCGAATGGCCTCTTGAATAGCTGCGTTAGTTTGTTCACCATGCACATCAAGCCACTGGTAAGTTGGAACCATCTCTTTCAATACCGCTTTGATTTCTTCAGCATTTAACGCTTCTGTTCTTAAAGTCAAATATTCAAGCTGCTTCAGCTTTAATTGCAGTTCCTCGAAAGACAGATCCAATGGCCGGCCTACAAAGATACGATCGTGCTTGGTGGCAATCGCGCCTTCTTCGTTGGTTAAAATTTCTTCAAATAACTTTTCTCCCGGTCGAATGCCGGTATAAACAATTTGTATATCTTTATTCGGTTCTAACCCTGATAAGCGGATTAAATCCGCTGCCAAGTCAGCTATTTTCACGGGGTTGCCCATATCCAGGATGAAGATTTCCCCGCCTTTTGCAAGGGCACCGGTTTGAATCACCAGCTGCACCGCTTCCGGAATCGTCATGAAGTAACGAATCATATCCGGATGCGTTACCGTCACAGGGCCGCCTTCTTCGATCTGTTTTTTAAACACAGGAATAACACTGCCACGACTTCCCAATACGTTCCCGAATCGGACTGCTACAAACTGCGTAGGGCTGATTTTATCCAGACTTTGTACCATCATTTCGGCAATTCGCTTCGTTGCCCCCATCACATTAGTCGGGTTTACCGCCTTATCGGTGGAAATCATCACAAAGCGTGCCACGCCATATTCATGAGCACATTCCGCAAGATTTTTTGTTCCAAAAACATTATTTTTTATCGCTTCCATAGGATTGCGCTCCATCAGCGGGACATGCTTGTGGGCTGCAGCATGAAAAACCACCTTGGGACCAAACTCTTCAAACACCTGTTTGATACGGTATTTGTCCTGGATATCTGCAATGACCGGCTGAACGAGTAAATCAGTATGTTTTTTTCTAAGCTCCAGTTCAATTTCGTATATGCTGTTTTCTCCATGTCCCAGTAAAATTAATTGTTTTGGCGAAAAACAAGCGATTTGCCTACATAACTCAGAACCTATAGAGCCTCCGGCGCCTGTAACCATAACAATGTGACCTGAAAGATACCCTGCAATTTCCTCCAAATTGACTTTCACTGGTTCTCTGCCCAACAAATCTTCGACATTGACATTTCGAATCATGTTAATTGAGATCTTGCCGTTTATTATATCGTTCATACGGGGAATCATTTTAATTTTACAGCCCGTATTTTTACAAATCACAACGATTTCAGCAATTTCACTTCTAGAGGCGGAGGGAATTGCAATAATGATATCTTGGATCTCGTGTCGTGCGACGGCATCCATGATCATTGTTCGGTCTCCAACCACTGGAACACCTAGTACTTCGAGATTCCTTTTTCTCGGATCGTCATCGATAAAAGCGACTGGATAAAGTTCCGAAAGTGTATGCTTTAATTCTTTGACGACCATCGTACCTGCATCCCCTGCTCCAACAATTAAAGCCCGGCGATGATGAGGCTTTATTTTGGAATAGTTATCCCTCATCATTCTCCAGAGAAAGCGTGAACCGCCGATCCCTGTAATCGCAATGATCCAAGCAAGTATATAAATACTGCGAGGAACAATGACCTTGGGAAAAAAGGGATGGATCGCAAGTTTATGTATCAAAAAGAACAACATCGTAGCGGCGGTTACACCCTTGACTATTGATATTAAATCGCCTATACTGGCATATTTCCACGCCCGTTTATAGATTTTGAAATAGCTGAAGAAACCGATGGTGATTAGTACTTCAGCCGTTATTGCATAGGGCAATGTGGAGATGAATTCTTGTCTAATTTTAAAATCAAACCGCAGCAAATAGGCTAAATAAACGGCTAAGGCAATAATGATGACGTCAATGATGACAAGAATTGCCGTTCTTCCATGCTTGCTCATGTTCGCCCCCCTGTAAAGCATATGAAAAGAAATAAACCCATTACATCATCATCAAATGTCTTGATTGGTATGTAATGAGTTGTTTGATTCTTAAGCCGACAACATAGAATTCTTATCGGTCGCTCCAGGGCTGTTCTTCCAGTAATGCCTGAAAAAGACCATCAATACACTAAGTATCACCCCTACAACCGCCGCTAACATGATGTTCATTAGCTTATTTGGTCCGCTTGGCTCATTCGGTTCTATTGCAGGGGAAATAAATACGGCATTTAAACCATTGAGAAAACGTTCTGTATTTCTAGCCGTTAATTTCTCATTATCCAGCTGCCCCAACACATCAGTAATCGCTTTTTCATTGGTATTGATTTTGTTCTCCAACGTGATCTTCTCTTCAAGAAGCTTAGCTAGATTGATCGATACTTGTGCAATTTTAGTTTGCAACTCAGTATATACAGGGTTGACTTCCTCGTTCATCATTTGCAATGCCGCCGCATCTCTACTGTTTATTCTGTTAGATTCAGTGGCTAAAGAGTTCAGGAAAGCATCTTCCGCCAGTGACTTTTTCGTAACTAGTTTTTCCGGAGTTTCTTGCAATCGCTTGTTTGTTTCATTCAATTCGCTCTGTGCAATTTTGACTTCGTCGTCAAGCTGAAGCAACCGGTTCTTGGCCTTAACCACAATATCAGTACGGTCTGTTATTTCTGCACGGACTCCCAATTCGAATGCCAATAAATTGGTTATCCGCGTTATCGTTACAGGATCCCCGCCTTTTAGCCTGATCTTGATAACATTCGCATCTTTTACAAGTGAAGTCTCTATATTATTACGCAAGCTATTAATGCTAAATCCGCTTTTGTCCAATTCTAATTTTTCTATCACTCTATTAAGAGACACATCGCTCTTTAAACTCTCCATATATGAATTCAAGGTGGGCGCATCTACCGCAACATTTCTTTCTCCGCTATCCTTGAGACTATTACTAAAGCGCACGATGGATTCCGCCTCATAGATGGGAGATAACATAAGAAAACTATACAAACCAGAAATCAGCATACAAATAAGAGTAACGGCTGCAATTAATTTTTTACCTTTCCATACGATATCAATAACCTCTCGCAAACTAATTTCTTCCTGCATTTTCCGGTTCGCTCCTGACATCTATGTAGTACTTCAAAAAATGACACAATTCTCTATAATTTGCATTTAACTGCTTACAAGTATAACCTGATTAAAAAAATATAACAAGTTTTCACCCATTATTTAGGGTATTCAAACGGAGGTATAAGATGGTATAGTAGAATTTGTTGAAAATCACAGATATTACAGGAGGATTACTATAGTAATGAAGAATATGGTTTTGAAAAAAGTCGCTCAAGTCCTCGCGGTCTTGATGATTGTATCGATGTTAACGCCCGTCTTGGCATTTGCCGCATTTGATGATTTGTCTTCCCACTGGGCTAAGAAGGATATCGAAGTCTTGGTTGAACAAAAGATTGTAGATGGTGTTACCCCTACGCAGTTTGAGCCGGACCGCAGCATTACACGCGCTGAATTTGCCGCTCTTGTTGTTCGTTCGTTGGGTCTGACCTCGGTTACCTCTAGCACTTATTTTAACGATGTGGACGCTTCGGCTTGGTATGCGGACACCGTATCCACTGCGACCTATGCGGGCTTGATCAATGGCTATGAGGATAACAGCTTCCGCCCTGCAGCTCCGGTGACTCGTGAAGAGATGGCTGCCATCGTCATTCGTGCACTTACATATGCCGACGTGGCTACCACAGTATCAGCTTCAAAACAGGAGGAACTTCTTTCCCAGTTTAAAGATGCCGATCAAATCGTTTGGGCCCACAAGGAAATTGCAGCGGCACTGAATGCCAAAATTATGAATGGCATGACTGAAGATACATTTAGCCCTAGTGGGACAGCTACACGCGCTCAAGCGGCAGTCGTGGTGAAGCGCTACTTGCCTTATACAAAGTAACTCAGATTTTGCATTAAAGACTCGACCCTTGGATCGAGTCTTTTTCTTTTCCATTTTGTTGTCTTGGATGAAGGACGTGCTATGATGATTCTCCAGGAACCTCTGTATCTTCACATTATTGATACCTTGTCCCCTTTTAAAGAAATCGAAAGGGTTCTCCTTTTCGGCTCACGCGCTAGGGGGGATGCGGAAGAACGATCGGATATCGATCTGGCTGTCCAGGCACCGGACGCAGATTTGAAGGCGTGGATGAATATATTACAGTCTTTAGAGGATTTGGATACATTGCTTCCGATTGATGTCATTCGGTTGGAAGAAGCCTCTTCAGAGCTTAAAATTAAAATTGAAAAGGAGGGCAAGGTACTTTATGAGCGAAGCCAAAATTAATCAAAGTTTAATAAATCTGGGCCATGCTTTAGAGCGGCTATAAGAGAAGCTAAAGGAACCAGAAGCAAGCAATATCTGAGCTAGAGCAAACCTACGCTTTCTTGAAAGGCCGCTTTCTTGAACCATAAAACGATTCATAAGCATACATAGTTATAGGCCGCTCTTAAAATTTTATCTCTAGAGTAAAGGACTGAATTTTTTTTTTTTTTTTTCAGCCCCTCCTCATCAAACCGTACGTGAAGTTTTCCCTCATACGGCTTTCCGATGTTCGTCATTCATGCGCATGCGATTTACAAAAGCGTCTTTAGTCCATACATTTTGCAGAGTAAT
>NZ_JBVASZ010000002.1:0-279057 GCF_057814255.1 Paenibacillus sp. F024 | reverse complement strand
CAATTCGGACGCCTCCATGTGCAAGGTTTTTCGCGGGTAAGTCCCTGTTTTCCTTGCACTTGAATTCGACAAAAGAGGTCCTAAACCCTTGTGGCTGTCGGACTTTTGATTCGTTCAGCAAGCCCTACATAGAAAAAACAAAAAAGCAGCACGGCTTAA
Source organism: Paenibacillus sp. F024 (assembly GCF_057814255.1). Lineage (NCBI taxonomy): Bacteria > Bacillati > Bacillota > Bacilli > Caryophanales > Paenibacillaceae > Paenibacillus > Paenibacillus sp. F024. Next base: position 278,898 of record NZ_JBVASZ010000002.1, on the reverse strand, counting down.
TACACCGTACTGCTTCCGCTTCTTACTGTTTAATTTAACAACAGCGATTGACTTTACCGCTTTCGTAGCGTTCTTTTAAGGACAGCATGTAGAACTCCTTCTCCGTCAAGAGCGTTTGATCCGGATGGCAGGACTGCTGATGCTTTACATACTTTTCATAATCGGGAATGTTGAAAATAACCTTAATCGTTGCTTTGGCTTTGTTCGCAAACCTTGTAATTTTCACCATCGTTATCACGCTCCGAATGTAGATTTGACAAACGGCGCTTCCTGCAGCTTGATCTCTTGCTTTTGAACCAAAATTTTGTACCATACCCGCAAAGACTCGATAATCATCAGAATGACCACGATACCGAAGAAGATGGTGAGAATGGCATCTACATAGTTGTTCGTCACAATTTGCTGCATGACATCCATATTTTTGGCCGGAGCAATCACTTGGCCGCTGTCAATTCCCTCTTGATATTTTTTGGCAGCCGCCAAAAATCCGATGTTCGCCTTTTCGGAGAACACTTTTTGGAATCCCGCGGTCAATGTCGTCACGGACAGGAAAACAAACGGAACGATCCCGACCCAAGCGTAACGGGCCTTGCCCATTTTAATCATAATCGTTGCCGCTACAGCCAAAGCGATGGCCGCCAGCATCTGATTCGCGATACCGAATAAAGCCCATAAGGAGTTGATGCCCCCGAAAGGATCGATGGCTCCTTGATACAAGAAATATCCCCAAGCCGCGCAGACAATAACAGAAGCGACAACATTGTATTTGAATACTTGAGTTTGCGCGAAGGGCTTATAGAAGTTGCCGACCAAATCCTGCAGCATAAACCGGCCTACCCGGGTCCCGGCATCAACGGCCGTCAAAATAAACACGGCTTCAAACAAAATCGCAAAATGATACCAGAACGCTTTGGCGCCGGCCAGGAACGTGGAAAAGATCTCGGCCATTCCTACGGCAAGCGTCGGCGCTCCACCCGTTCGCGAAAGAATGGTATGCTCACCGATTTCTTTTGCGGTATTCGTAATTTGCTCCGGTGTAACCGTGAAGCCCCATGACGAGATTTTGGCCGCCGCTGCCGCCGCATCCGTACCGATGACAGCCGGTGAAGAGTTCATTGCGAAATAAATGCCCGGCTCTAAGGCGCAAGCTGCGATTAATGCCATTACGGCAACGAACGACTCGGCAGCCATGCCGGCATACCCGATAAAAGGCGCGTGGCTTTCTCTTTCGATCAGCTTCGGGGTTGTACCCGACGAAATCAGGGAATGGAATCCTGATACGGCTCCGCAAGCAATGGTAATAAATAAGAACGGGAATAAATTACCGGAAAAAACAGGACCGGATCCGTCGATAAACTTGGTTACCGCAGGCATCTGCAGCTCCGGCAGCGTAATCAGGATCCCCCCGGCAAGCAAAATAATGACGCCGATTTTCAAGAAGGAGCTCAAATAATCACGCGGTGCAAGGAGCACCCAAACCGGTAAAATCGATGCAATCAATCCGTACACCACCATCATGATGGCGATTTGCGGAGCCGTGAAGGTAAACATTTTGGCCAGCGTTGCGCTTTGCGCTACATACTGCCCCGCCCACAATGCGACCATCAATAAAACAAACCCGATAATCGATCCTTCAATCACTTTACCCGGCCGGATAAAGCGCATGTAAAAGCCCATAAATATGGCGATCGGCATCGTCATCACAATCGTAAACATTCCCCATGGGGACTCTGCCAGCGCCTTGACGACAACAAGCCCAAGCACCGCGACGATAATGATCAGGATCGCCAGCGTTGCGATGGAGGCCAACGTTCCGGCGAATTTGCCCACCTCGTCTTTGGCCATTTGACCGAGCGATTTCCCGTCTCTGCGCATGGAACCGACAAGCGTTACAAAATCTTGCACACATCCGGCAAGAACCGCCCCGATGATAATCCACAAAATACTTGGCAAATATCCCATTTGGGCGGCCAAGATCGGCCCAACCAGCGGTCCCGCCCCGGCAATGGCCGCAAAATGGTGGCCAAAGAGAACGTATTTATTCGTTGGAACGAAGTCTTTGCCATCATTGTGGACGTGAGCAGGGGTCGCCCGATCGTCGTTTAATTCATAAATTTTCCTTGCGATAAACCGGCTGTAAAACCGGTAGCCAAACGCATAGGTACAGATCGCGGCTATGATCAACCAAGCCGCCGAGATGCTCTCGCCGTTCGCAAGCGCAATCATGGCAAAGCCTGCCGCCCCTAAGAGCGCAATAACCGCCCATACCACATACGAAACGAATTTGTTTTTCATCATGTCACACTCCCGGTAAGCGTTTTCTTTTTGCGCACAATCATCATAGGAGATGCAAAGGAGCCATGCTGTATCGGCCTTTTGTCCCCATGAGATACCCCAAATGATTTATATCTGACAGCGCTTGCAATCAGTATAAACCGTTTGGAATTTGTGCGAAACGCCTGGAACGCAACATGTGAAATTACCGATGCATGATGTCAGATTTCCAGCTTCAAACGTAAGGCTTTCACATAGTTTCTGCTGACTGGTATACTGCTCCGGTTCGCATCATCCATCAGCAAATCATAAGCGCCGTTAACCCACGTTTTCAGCTCGACAATGAACCCCAGATTCACAAGAAAGCTTTTGTGGCAGCGGAAGAAGCCGAACGGCTCCAGCTTTTGCTCCAGCTCCGACAACGTATAGGAGACCCCATAGGCCCTATCCTGAATGTGAACCTGTACATATTTTCCTTCTTTGCTGATAAATACAATATCTTTAGGAGATACATACTTGATGCCTTCCTCCACTTCAAGGGCCAGTTTCAAGGGCGCAGGGGCTGCCGGGCCCGACGAAACGTTCTCCATGCGTTTTTTTCCAAGCTCCCGGAAAACCATGTTCAAATCTTCTTCATCATATGGCTTGAGTATATAGTGAAAAGCCCTCAGCTTGAATGCATCGACCGCATATTGATCATAAGCGGTGGAAAAGACGATCTTCATCTGCGGATTCATCTCGCCGACAATTTCGGCCACTTGAAGCCCGTTGAGATCCGGCATGTTCATATCCAGAAAAAGGACATCCGGAGCATGCTCTTTTACCTTTTTGATCGCATCCATTCCGCAGTTGGCCTGCGTCACCTTTTCCACACTATCGATCTGTTCCAATAAATAGACAAGCTCCTCCCTTGCCGGAGCCTCGTCGTCAGCAATCACAATATGCCAACCCATCATTCTTCACCTCACCCAAAAGCTGATCTTTGTGCCTTCTCCCGGCTTGCTGTCAATTTCAAGAGGTCGTTCCTGTCCATAATGATAACTAAGACGCTGCTCGATATTGCGCAATGCCATGCCCGCGTGCTCCTCATGATGATGTAATTCCGCTACTTTCATGCCTACCCCGTTATCTTCAATGGAAATCCTCGTATGAAGCTCCTCTCCGTCCTGCTCCTCCTTGACAAAAACCCGAATCACCCCGGGTCTGCCGGCGCCCGCTATTCCATGCACGATCGCATTCTCGACAAGAGGCTGAATCGTAAAAGGAGGAATCTGACGATCCAAAGCACGTTCATCGATATCGGTGAAAAATTCCATTTGATCCCCTAGTCTCGCTTTGATCAAGTTCAGGTAGGACATGACCAGCTCAAGCTCATCGCGGATCGGAACCAGTCTTTGATTGCCGTTGCTCATGTTTTTGCGCAAAAACCGGGACAAGTGCATGACCATCTGACGGGCCTCCTCCGGCTTCGTTCGGATAAACGATTTTACCGTATTGAGCACGTTAAAAAGAAAATGCGGATTCATCTGGGCCTGCAGAGAACGGATTTCCGCGTCTGCAAGCAGCTGTGCCTGCCTCTGGGTTTCAACAAAGGCATACTGCTGGGATAGCAGCCCGGCCAGAGAGGCCAGCATTCGCCTCCGGGAAGGGTGGTCTTCCTGATCTAAACGCTCGAAAAACAAACGAAATTGGCCGATCGGCTTTTTATTTTGGATTTCAATATACAAATCGATCCAAAATCCGGTTTTTCTTCCCTCCGCTACCCAATCCAAGCCGTTTTTGCTGAAAAACACACCGACAGCTTTGGTCTCCTCGTTGAGCACCTTGGCGATTTCGCGAACCGCTTTATCGAATTCCAACCGCCACAGCGGCATCGTCATGTCGGCGATTTGCAAAGCTTTATGGGCATGCTCCATGCCGACTCGTTCTTCTTCGCGAACCAAAGTGTTATACAATGCAAAATATAGAGCGACGCCTACGCTGTTAGCGAATACTTGAGGAAAGCCGATCAGCGATACCAAGCCTACAGCTTCATTCCATGGCTTGGCCAGTATGAGAATCAGCGCCATTTGCAGAGCTTCGGCAAAAAAACCGACGGTGAACGCAAGCTGCATCGATGAAAACTTGCGGAAGCGTCTTTTGAGCGCATTCCGGCAAAGACCGGCCAAAATCCCTTGAAGAATCGGGGCAATCATACAGGCTACCGCTACAAACCCGCCCAGACTGTACCTGTGCAATCCGGCGACCGCTCCGACGACCAGGCCGCTTTTCACCCCGCCAAGCAAACCGGCAATGACCACTCCAACGGTCCGGGAATTCGCTATGGCTGCCGTCGGGCTCACCTCGCCGATCCACGGAGCAGGCTGATATGTATAATTTGAAACGCTTACACCGGAATACGTGCCAAGAATCGCGTAGACGCTAAAAAAAAGAAGGAACCGCCACTGGTAGGACTTGTCCCCCTGATAATTCATATAGCTTCTCATCCAGCGGCTGCGTGAGAAAACAAAGGCCAACGCGATCAAGAATCCAACGCGTTCCAGCATATCGACGGATAACTGCAGCATAGGTTCACGCACCTTCGAACAACTTCATCTCTTAAGTTTAATATAGCAGCCCCGGCACTCTTAGCCTGGTCCCCAATCCATCTAAAAAACATTGGCTAATGTGCGCCGCGGCGCCAAAGCCAATGTTTATCACGGGAACGGTCCTCCATATCAGCTGTTATTGCAATATTCGTGCCGTTACCATAGATCTCGCCACCCGAACGCCGTTACACATGACTTCCAAATCGAGCTTGCAAAATCTTCGGCTTAATTCGATAATCGTAGGAACGATTTCGATCACATCGTCGATTTGTAATGCCACGAGAAAATAACTGGAGGAGCTGTCTATGATCAAGTCTCCCTTTTTACGCTCCTGAACCGTACGGTAGGCGGCCCGAATCATCAGGGTCGTCAGAACCCCTTCCGACACCATTCCCTCGTAATTGGTCATTTGGGGCGTCACCGCGCCTCTAAAATAAAGCTTTCCTTCCGCATTCCGCAGCTCTTCAAATCCGGCACTGATTTGAACTTCAAAGGTTTCCGCATTTTGAGGCTGCTTTTGCATATATTGCATCGCTTTCATGACATCCTTGCGGCTGATGACCCCAATCATCTTCCGATCCTGATCAATGACCGGAAGCAGCTCGATGCCCTCCCACACCATCGTATGACCTGCAGACGCTACAGACGTCTTGGTACTGATCACCAGCGGATTCAACGTCATCAATTCTACGATCGGCTGGTCAGGTTTGGCGCCGATGATGTCTTTGGTTGTAATGATGCCGATCGGCTTCCGTTCTTCATCCACCACGGGATAGCGGGTATGTGACGTTTGCTCAACCAGCTTTTCCATATCCTTAACCGTATTGGTCGCCATTAAGGAGTATACCGGTGTATCCTTTCGAATAATGTCTTCTACGATCAAGATCTGCTTCTTGATTAATCGATCCTCAATGGCCCGGTTAATCATGGCCGCAACGGTAAACGTATCATAGCTGCTTCCGATGATCGGCAGCTCCAGCTCGTCTGCAAGCTTCTTCACCTCAGGGGTTGTATCAAAGCCTCCCGTAATCAAAACGCCGGAGCCTTGGCTAAGCGCACACATATGAGCCTGTACACGATTTCCGACGATAAGAAGATTTCCCGGTTCAATGTATTTCAGCATCGCTTCAAGCTGCATGGCGCCGATGACAAATTTGTTCAATGTCTTATGGATTCCCGCGGACCCGCCAAGCACTACGCCTTCCACCACCTTGACGATTTCCGAAAAGGTAAGCTTATCGATTTGCTGCTCTTCTTTTTTTTCTACCCGGATCGTACCGATTCGCCGTTTGGTGCTGACCAGGCCGGTATTTTCCGCTTCCTTGATAGCCCGGTATGCGGTTCCTTCGCTGACTTCCAGCTCTTGAGCGATTTTACGAACGGACAGCTTCGTGCCTACGCTTAAAGACTCAATGTATTTGGTTATTTGTTCATGCTTCGTATTGAGTTCCGAGTTGTCCAAGCTCATTATCCGCACCTCGCTGAACCGTTATATAATATTTAACCAATTATATAATAGCTCAATGAAAAAAAACAGCACCTCCAAATTTATCAAGACCTGGTTCGATGAAAATAGGGTTGCCTCTCCCTGCATTATTCAAAAATCACAAAAAAAACGCAACATCCAAGCAATATCGTTCGTATATTAATGTAGTAAGCAACGAGAACCTTCTCAAAGGACAGGTGAACGGCAATAGAAGACGAACTTTTTGAGCGGGTGGTACGCCTCCTGAAGCAGCGGACGGACAGCCAGGCCGAGGTGGTTATCGAGAACGATTTTCCCGGCGGCCGGATGGTAGGCGGGAAATACCGGATGGCGGCGCACGAGGTTACGATATATAAAGATCCGATCGCCCGGCAGTGTTTACGGCTCTTCGGCTCACTGGATCGGCTGGAGGAGTATGCGGTGGTGGTCTGCGCTCATGAGCTGGGTCATGCGGAAGATAGGGAGCTGGCCTCCCTGTCTCTGCGGCTTGATGAAGCTCCGACCCGGCGGGAGCAAGCGCAGATCGCCTTGAGGATCGAAGTGAATGCATGGCGTTATGCGGAGGCGGCGCTGCCTGACTTTGACCCCGTCTTCATGCAGACGATCATTGACGAATCGCTGGCGGCGTATAGGGAGGAGCTTAGGGACGATATTGCTTGAAGTTTCTTATCCATGCCATAAGGTCAGGCGTTCCGTGAGGAACGGCCTGACCTTATTCTTATGTTCGCTGTTCAACTTTTTTCATTCGTTCGTTTGGAGAGTATCGGCTCCTTGCAAGCCAAGGCCCCATACGATCGTCTTAGGGATGACAGGCCGCCTTTGCGGTCAAGTTCTCCCTCATCATGCTATCTTTAGGAGCGATCGCGGTTTCGCGAACGGGATTCGCCGCCCTTACGTCCCGCTTCCTCCCGGCTCATTTTCTCGTCATCCCCGTCATCTCCCCGGTTAGAATCCCGGTTTCTGCCTTGATCACCCCGAGACTCCCCTCCCTTTTGCCCGATTTCCTGATAGAACTCGCGGTCATGGGTTCTGGAAGTCTCTTCTCCACCCTTACGTGCTTCTTCGCGGCTCATTTTCCCATCACGGTTGTTTTGTGCCATTCTGAATCACTCCTTATTGGGTTTTAGTGGTGCATGTCTTATTTACCCTTATGCCAATAAATGAATCATCTTTTATTTCCGGTAAGCACACCGAGACAAATGAATTCGCTGCAGGAAGGGTGCTTTAGCTTTACACTTAATGAGTGAATTGCTCTTCCTCGGTCGAGCCTGTCAGGGCCGTAGTGGAGGAGGTTCCGCCCGCAATCACCTGCGATACTTCGTCGAAGTATCCCGTACCTACCTCGCGCTGATGACGTGTCGCTTCATAGCCTTTGGACTCGCTGGCAAATTCAAGCTGCTGGAACTCGGAGTACGCAGCCATGCCGCGGTCTTTGTAGTCGTAAGCCAGCTCAAACATACTGTGATTCAGCGCATGGAACCCTGCCAAGGTAACGAATTGGAACTTATAGCCCATTTTCCCAAGCTCCTGCTGGAATTTAGCCGTGGTTTCCTCATCCAATTTTTTCTTCCAGTTGAAGGATGGGGAGCAGTTATAAGCAAGCAATTTCCCCGGAAATTTGGCATGGATAGCTTCTGCGAACCGCCGTGCCTCCTCAAGATTCGGTTCGGATGTCTCACACCAGATCATATCCGCGTATGGAGCATAAGCAAGACCGCGGGAAATCGCTTGATCCAGCCCGTCATTGACATAGAAGAAGCCCTCGGGAGAACGCTCACCTGTAAGGAAGGGTCGGTCGTTCTCATCAATGTCGCTTGTGATCAATCGGGCGGCATTCGCATCCGTTCTTGCAATCAGGAGCGTCTCCACTCCCATGACATCGGCAGCAAGCCTGGCAGCGATTAAGTTGCGAACCGCTTGCTGTGTCGGCAGCAGTACCTTCCCGCCTAAGTGGCCGCATTTCTTTTCGGAGGAAAGCTGGTCTTCAAAATGTACAGCCGCCGCTCCCGCTTCGATCATCCCTTTCATTAATTCGAAAACGTTCAGTGGTCCTCCGAAGCCGGCTTCCGCATCGGCCACGATCGGCAAGAAGAAATCGATATTTCCATTGCCCTCGGAGTGCTGGATTTGATCTGCCCGCTGCAGCGCTTGATTAATCCGTTTCACGACCTGAGGAACACTGTTGGCCGGGTACAGACTTTGATCGGGATACATATGACCTGATAAATTCGCATCGGCTGCTACCTGCCAACCGCTTAGATAAACGGCCTTAAGTCCAGCCTTCGCTTGTTGAACGGCTTGATTTCCGGTTAATGCTCCAAGTGCCGGAACGAAATCTTCCGTATTGACCAGCTCCCACAGCTTCTTGGCTCCACGAGCGGCCAACGTATGCTCAATTCGTACGGAACCCCGAAGACGAATCACATCCTCTGCGGTATACGGCCGCGTAACTCCTTCAAATCGCTTTGAATTCCAGCTCGACTGTAATTGCTCCTGTTGAAGTTGTCTGTTACTCATCTGAATCAACTCTCCCTTATTTGGAATAAAGTAAACGGTTTCGAATCTTGCAAAAATCGGCGTTACAAGGCTTCCTCTAGATATCCGCTGCCTCCGCACATCGGACAAGCGTACGGCCAGGACGCCCTCTCCCCTAAATGCGGCTCTTCTTGCGTATGCTGTTTCTCATCACTGAAGCTTATCCCTTCCAGTTCTCCTGTTCCGCAACACGTCGGACAATCCATTGTAATTCAGCTCCTTTTGATTTGTTATAGTACAGTTGTTTAATTTATATATATTTTATAACACATAAATTAAAATTGTTCAATACTGTTTTTGTTATTTTTTTCTGTTATATAATATTTAAATGAAGACATAAAAAAGTCCGCCTGTGGATTGGCGGACTTTAATCTGTAGTATAAGTTCTTTTATTGACCATCCGTATCCGGATCGAATGCTGCATAATACAAAGCCATGTGTACCGGGGATAACTCATAAAAAACGGTTTCTCCAAGCTCATTGTGTTCAGTGCCCGCTGTTGTTCTTGTTTCTTTTTTTTCGGATTGAAATACACGCAATTTCCGAATCTCTCGTGTTTTAAACTCCATGGACAAGGCTGTACTATTCATTGCTACCGCTCCCTTCAAATGGTTTTTATAATATTACAGTATCGATAATTTTTTATTTATTATATAACAGTATCTATATATATGCAACAGAAAAGTATTTATTATATTTTTTATATAACAATAAGAAAGCTGTATCAATAATACAGGTGTCATCATGATTATTACATAACAAAAAAGCCGTCCGGCAATCAACCACCGGACGGCTTGTCTCTTTTTTTAAAAATATGATAATTAAAAATCAGTTCGTTCTGCTCTTCCTTAAGAAGCTTGACGCGCTTGATTCAAAGCCGCTTGCTCCCTCAATTTACGGATGTCTCTGCGAATCAAGAGAGAAACAATGAGTGCGACAACGAACAAGCCGGCAAAAAAGGTCAAGCTGTTCGCATAGCTTCCTGTCGTATCCTTCATCCATGCGGCAAACATTGGACCCGCCAAACCGGCTGCTGCCCAAGCCGTTAAAATATACCCATGGATCGCTCCGAACTGCTTGGTTCCGAACAAATCGCCGATATACGCAGGAATTGAGGCAAAGCCTCCGCCATAGCAGGTATAGATGACAGCCAGCATGATTTGGAATAATAGAGCTCCTGTGGTATGAGGCAGCAGTGCAAACAGGATGATCTGCAAAACGAAAAACGTCGTGTACGTGTTAGGACGGCCGATGTAGTCTGAGATCGATGCCCAACCGATACGTCCAAAACCATTAAAAAGACCCAGAATTCCAACCAGAGCTGCCGCTTCCCCCGCTGTCAGCCCGATGCTCTCCTGGGCAAGCGGCTTAGCCGCGGACAGAATGGCGATTCCGCATGTCACGTTAATGAACAGCATAAGCCACAAATAATAAAAACGGGAGGTCTTAATCGATTCATTGGCGGTAAGCTGCGAGAGATCGGTATAACGAGACTTCGAAGCTTCCATTTTCTGCTGAAATCCTGCCGGCATCCAGTTGGCAGGCGGCTTCTCAAGGTACAAGGAGGACACCAGCATGACGATAAAATAGGCGGCACCCAGGATATAAAACGTCATGGCTGTTCCCAACGATTGAATTAAGGAGTTCATAATCGGACTGCTGATCGCAGCCGCAAATCCGAATCCCATAATGGCCAGACCGGTAGCCAAGCCCCGGCGATCCGGGAACCACTTAACCAACGTGGATACAGGCGCAATATAGCCAACGCCCAAGCCAATACCGCCGAGAACGCCATAAAACAGGTACAACAGGTTGAGCGATTCCATATTCACCGCAAAACCGGAACCGAAGGTGCCTATACCAAAAAAGGTGGCGGCAACCAAACCGGCCTTACGGGGTCCGTGTTTCTCCACAAAATGACCCATGAAAGCGGCTGATAATCCTAAAAACAATATGGCCAAGCTAAATGTAAACTGTACTTGACTTGCTGTCCAGCCGAACTGTTGGATCAGCGGATTGGTAAAGTTGCTCCACGCATAGACGGATCCGATGGAAATGTGGATCCCTACGGCCGATGCCGCAATTAACCAACGATTTTTAATTTTCCCCATACACTACACCCTTTTCTTTTAATTTCTCTGAGATGTAAAAATAAAAAGCATCACAAACACCTGTCCTTGAATGGCATGAGCATTAGACAGGAATTGTGACGCTAGTATAACCGCAGGAGCGCTACGTTAAAACCAGCTTATGATTAGATATGTTTCCGTGGACGGCTTAACGTTGAACAGGGGTCGCTGTTAACCAATCAAGCTATTCCGGAAAATGTTGTACATCATTCATATTCTCGTTAATCATCGCGTTAACAAATTCGACAAATATTACGCTTCCTAGTCTATCATGCAACCGCATTCATGGCAATAGATTTATTTTATTGTGAATCCATCAAATACTTCCTAAATGAGACCCGGTTACATCATGATAAGAAAATAAAGCAATGTATCTAAAAAAGAGCAGGTATTAAGTTACCCGCCCTTCTCATTTAAGCTCCATCCTTGATCGATTTTAATCGTTTCATCACGTTGTTCTCTCCACGACCGAAATAATCGTAGAGCCTGGAGTATTCCTTATACAGCTGATCATAGACGGCTGCATGGTCGGCAATCGGCCGAAACACTTCTTCTTTGACCCGCGCCATCTTTTGTGCCGCTTCCACAATCGAGTCGTACCCGCCCTTTACCGAACCGGCTGCAACCGCACCGAACATGGCGGCCCCTAAAGCAGGTGTCTGCTTGGAATCCGCGATTTTAATCACCCGGTTCGTGACATCCGCATAAATTTGCATCAAAAGCCGATTTTTTTGCGGCAGTCCTCCGCATGCATACAATTCTTTTACCTTCACGCCGTGTTCATGAAAGGCGTCCACAATCTTTCGGGTTCCAAATGCCGTCGCCTCCAGCAGAGTACGGTAAATCTCCTCCGGCTTCGTTAACAATGTGCATCCCATCAGCAGGCCTGTTAGATCAGCGTCTACCAGAGTAGAACGATTTCCGTTCCACCAATCAAGCGCCAACAGGCCAGTTTGTCCCGGTTTGTAAGCGGAAGCGCGCTGCTCCAACCAAACATGAACGCTGACCCCCTCTTTTTCTGCCGCCTCTTTTACATAGGCTGGAACCGCTTCGTCCACATACCACGCAAAAATATCTCCAACAGCCGATTGACCCGCTTCATACCCAAAATATCCGGGAATAATGCCGTCCTCGACGACTCCGCACATCCCTTCCACTTGTTTCTCCTCCGAACCAAGCAGCATATGGCAGATGGATGTCCCCATAGCCATGACCAATGTACCGGGTGTAACAACACCAACACCCGGTACGGCCGCGTGGGCATCGACATTTCCTACGGCAACGGCCGTGCCCGGCATTAGTCCCATCAGCTTTGCCATTTGCACGGTTAATTCTCCGGCCTTCGTTCCTAGAGGAGCAATTTCCCCTCGCAGCTTCGTCTCGGTCAAGCTCTCCAGCCTTGGATCAAGCGCTTTGAAAAATTCGGAGCTCGGATAACCATCCTGTTTATGCCAGATCGATTTATATCCCGCCGTACAGCTGTTTCTAACGATATTCCCAGTCATTTGAGAAACCACCCAGTCCGTCGCCTCAAGAAACCGGTCCGTTCGTTCAAACATGTCGGGGGATTCATTCAAGATTTGCCAAATTTTTGCGATCATCCATTCAGACGAAATCTTTCCCCCATAGCGTGTAAGAAACGCCTCCCCCCGCTTCGCCGCGATGTCGTTGATCCGGTTTGCTTCATCCTGAGCGGCATGATGCTTCCATAGCTTTACCCAGCTGTGCGGATCGTTCCGAAGCTCCGGATGAAAGCACAACGGCTCGCCGTCCACGTCCACCGGAAGCATTGTACATGCGGTAAAATCAATGCCAATTCCGACGACATCAGCCGGATGAACTCCAGATTCCCTCATGACAGCGGGTATCGATCGCTTCAATACTTCGATATAATCTCCAGGGTGCTGGAGCGCCCAGTCGTTCTCCAATGGAAGTCCGGAATAGGGAAGACGCTCGTCAATCACACCGTGCGGGTAAATCGTCACATGTTCCGACACTTCCGTTCCATTAGACAAATCCACAAGCACCGCACGTCCGGATTCGGTACCGTAATCCACACCAATCGCATATTTTTCACTCATGCTTTAACCCTCCCGTAGCGTTTTCGTCAATGCTGTCCATAGTATGCATTCGCCCCGTGTTTTCTTAAAAAATGCCTGTCCAGCAGTACTTGATCCATTGAGGCGCTCCGAGGGTTTAGACTAAAGGTATGATATGCCATCTTCGCCACTTCTTCTATCACAACCGCATGGTAAACCGCTTTTAACGGGTCCGCTCCCCAACTGAATGGCGCATGACAATGTACCAGTACGCCGGGAACCTGCATCGGGTCCATATGCCGAAAGGTTTCAATAATGACATTTCCCGTTTCGAGCTCATAATCGCCTTGTATCTCCGCTTTCGTCATAGGCCGTGCGCAAGGGATGTCCCCGTAGAAATAATCGGCATGTGTCGTGCCCAGCGCCGGGATATTTTTTCCAGCTTGAGCCCAGATCGTAGCCCACGGAGAATGGGTATGCACCACACCGCCTATGTCCGAAAACGCTTGATAAAGAGCCAAATGCGTCGGCATATCCGAGGAAGGCTGCAACCGGCCTTCCACTACATTCCCCTCGAGATCCAGCACCACTAAATCATTAAGCTTTAATTCCTCATAGGGTACACCGCTGGGCTTGATTACCAATAAACCCTCATCGCGGTCGATTCCGCTTGCATTGCCCCATGTCATTGTAACCAGACCGGCCTTCGGCAATTGCAAATTGGCTTCCAACACCATTTCTTTAAGCTCCTGCAGCATACGAAATCCCACCTTTCCGAATAAAAAGTGCCTCCGGTTTCAGTCTTGCCCTATTATCCGAGCAGTGCCTCTTCCCTTTCGCGAAAATAGGCTGCTGTTTGTGTGACCAAGTGATCCAATATGTCCTTGTCCGGTTTACCGTACATCGCCGGATACGGGTCTCCGCCGGGGCCGAGAGGTTCCGGAGATACATAACGGCCCTCGCGGTTGTACTCCAACAGATAAAGAGCCATAATGATGGTATCCAAATCCAGCGCTCCTTCACCCAGCGCCATCCGGTTACTGTCCGCCATGTGTAAATTCACCAGCATTTCGCCTGCATCCAACAGTGCCTCACCGATATGACGTTCTTCAGACTGCATGTGATAGACGTCGGCATTGATATGGCGAATGCCCGGATGATTGACGGCTTCAATATATTTTTTGGCATCGGCGATCGTATGTACCAAAGAAACTTCAGCCGAGCGGATCGGCTCAATCGCGCCTTTAATCGAATGCTTCGTAAACAAATCGGCCGTAATCAATAAAGTCTCTACGCTGCGTTCAAATTCAGTGTCGTCATAAGCATGAGGCCGTCCGACGGCACCCGGGACGACCAACAAATACTGTCCGCCGACCGCGGCCGTAAATTCCAGTTCACGTTTAATGTAATCAATGGCCGCCTGCCGATGAACGGACCGGTTGCTGGCCATGTCGCAATCAGCAGAAAACATCCCGCAAACCCCGCCTACTTTAATATTATAAGTACCTAAAATGTCCAGCGTTTCGTTGGTCTTATAACCCAAATCAGGACCGTAGTGATTCCCGTGCAGTTCAATATATTCAATCCCCGCCTCGTGTAAACGCGCAGCCGTCTCCTCCAGCGATTCCATGCCAAAACCCCAGTTGCTCCATGACAGGTTCAGCCGGCGTTTCATTTTATCCGGATGGTTCTTCTTCAACTCCAGAAAGGCGGATTTGATTTTTTCATTTTTCATTTCATAGTTTTGCAGTTTCATTCATATGATCTCCTTTCCGATTTAGGGCATTTCCGGATGGTTCGGTCCAAAATGCTTGAGCAATACGATCGGTTCATGACGGCTGTGATTGGTAATGGTAACCCCTTTTTGAGCCGCCGCCTCACTGACAAAAAATTCGTCGGCACTCCATTGGCCGAACCGCAGCATGATGGCGGCTTCCGCATCATAAACTCCGAATTTGCCGTGCCCCTGGATCATAATGCATCCGTAGGCCGCACCGTCTTTGACCACAACGCTCTGTCCCGGCATGATCGTCAGTTCCTTCGCTCCGAAATATTCGTTTCCATAGGTAATCCATTTTTCGATGTGGGCTTCGGACTCCGAACAAATGATCGGTGGACGGAAATAATGTTTCTTATAGTGCGGATCCACATTTTTCTCCCAATCCAGTAGGCCGAAAATATAGTCGATGTCCTTTTTTTTGTCTTCCGGGCAATTCTCCACCAGAAATTCATAAGGGTACACTTCGCCCGACACGATATTCTCATGTACGGAGTTGACGTCGCTGTTCCACTGCGGTTCATAGGTCAAATACGATCCAGGCGCGTGTACAACTCCCGGTGGGGTATACCAGCCGGTACCAAGCTCAATACGGTATGCTCGCGACAATTCGGTAATTCGATTGTCCCCGGATTCATAGTTCAACAATCGATCTCTTACCTGCTCCTTTGTAACATCCGGGTCATAACCGAAATAGGTAACGGGAAATTGCCCGGGATGGTTGTTTAATTGAGGAGGGAAGTAATAAGCCTCCGGCTTTCCCATTCTACCTACCTGACTGGCTGCATGGTCGGTCAAGTGCAGGTGATGAAACAACGGCGTCTCAAAATCGAAAAACTTGGAGTACATCGGCCAAGTCCCATACTGGTCAAACAACGTTTGACCGATAATGTCCGCTCCTAGCACTTCAACTGCTTCCTTGAACAAAAATTTTTGTTTAGACTCTTCCGATGCGGCTACGTAGCTCATTCCTTCATCCGGCGGCGCGAGCGGTCCGTTCATGGCAGCAATGACAGAGGAGAACCACCGTTCCTTGATCGAGCCTCGCTTGGTTCCCAAAGCGTAATAATCATCGGGATGAAGCCGCAAACGGCGCCCCGCCTGAGCAAATCGGCGCGGTACGAAATTAGGAATCAATCGAAGGATTCCTTCGCCTTTATCAAACGTGTCACGTATGAACGTGTTTTTTTTCGTCAATTGAACAAGCCTCCTCTTTTCATTTATTCATCTTTTCACCTGATCTTCAGGTATGCCGTCATGGATATTGCTTCTCTTATCCTTTGGACTTCTCCATAAACTAGCCGTTTGGTCCCAGTACCATGCAGGGAGAGAAATCGCGACAGGAAGCCGCTCCCAACCTTTGGATATGCGAAGAAGAACCTCATACAGCCCAGGAATACCGCTTGTCGCATCCACAGCCTCTACATTGCAGGCTCCTACTCCCACTGCCGTAGTCATCGCCTTTTCCAGGGATTGCATGCAAATCAATCCGCTCAGGAAGCCGGCAATCGTGCAGTCCCCCGCTCCCGTCGTGCCTTTCACCGCAACCTGAAAGCATGGGGCCAAAATCTCCCTGTCTATCCATTGTTCGGGATCGGTTAGTTTACATTTGCCGATATTAGTCAATCTTGCGAGATCACCGGTGGTTCGCACATAAAGACCTTGATCTCCCAATTTCATTCCGACCACGGCCGCGCCCATGTCCAGCAGCTCCCCTGACAATTCACGCAGTAAATCCCCATGGATATGGGCTTCCCATCCACATCCGGTTACGCTCCACTCTTCCATCTGCTTCCGGCGCAGCATCCACATGATTTCTTCCATACTCGGCATAAATATATCAACATATGGAAGTGTTTTAGCGAGAACTTCCCCCCACTGTACGTTACCTGCTTCAGAATGGGGATCGGGTCTGGACATATCCATTGAAACGGTCAGCCCATGCTCTTTGATGCCCGCCAGCATGGCCGCCAATTCCTTCCCCTCCCTCCTATACATATTTTTCATCAGAGGGGGGTAACCAAAATGAAACAACCGGGCGGAAGCCAATAAGCCATGATCTATATCCGATGCCGCAAACGTATCGTTGGCGCCCGAATGGTGAAGAAAAATACGGTCCGATCCCTCAGGACTGATGACAATGCTGTAGGAGGTTTGGGCGCCTTCGCTGATGATCATGCTGTCGGCCAGACCAGCACCGTGTTGTCGAAGAGCATCCAAAATGCCTCTTCCGAACAAATCGTCGCCCACTTTCCCCATCAGACGCGTGGGAACTCCGAGCTTATGCAGCGCGATTCCCGTATTGGAAACACAACCCCCTGTTGTGGTTACAGCTTTTCCTACATTGACCAGACAGCCGGGTTCAAGCACCTGGGAAAGCACGCCCGGTCCCAGATCCGGGATGACATCAAGACAGATATGCCCGGCTACAATGACGCCTCCATCAACGGCAAGCAATGGAATCCCTCCAGCTCAGGTTTATCGTTTCACCTTGACGCTCGGATTTCAAAGCTGCAGTAAACACCTCATGGCTGAGAAATGCTTCCGCCGGCGTCGCACAGTGAAAAGGCTGCTGCATCGAAGAGCCGTTAACGATTTCATCGCAGAAGGCCGCCCACATTTGTAAAATCGAATCGGAAAAGCCGAATTCGAAAATACCTCCCGTAATGGTTGCATAAGCGGATTGATACGGTGTATCGACGACATGCCAGGCCTGTTCGCCTCCCGGTATATACGGGAGCCAAGCCAAGCGTTTAGGCTGCCGGGTGGAATACTCGGCAGAACAGGCCGTCCCGATGATCCGGATAAACCAGGTGTTCGCGTGGCCGGGCGCAATTCTTTTCGTGGAGAGCTGCATCGGAAAGTGCTGGTTCTCCGTCTTGACCTCACAGGACAAAATGGCATTGTCCCACGTTTCGCAAGGCACCATTTGCCCCTTCGAGTCGGGACGCTCCTTAACTACCTTTGACAGCAGCGCTCTGACATTCGCAGGCTGCCAACCGAAGCGGAGCGGCATATGCATGACGTGCATTCCTAAGTCACCCATGCAGCCATATTCGCCGTTTGTTGCCGTTCGGCGCTTCCAGTTGATCGGTTTGTTCGGATCGAGATCGCTGCTATGCCAAAATCCGGCTTCCACTTCGATGATGCTCCCGAACCTTTCCTCTTGAATCCATTGTCCGATCCGATAGGCCCCCGGATAAAATGGAAATTCCGATGAACACCGAACCAACACATCCGGGTGTTTAGCTACCTCATCCAGAATGAAGCGATTGGCCTCCATATCGATGCCAAAAGGCTTCTCTCCGAGCAAATGCTTGCCGGCACGGATAATATCGACATACATCTGAGCGTGCAGATGATGAGGTACGGCGCAGTAGATCGCATCAATCCCGGGATCATCCAGTAATTCACGATAATCCGTCGTCGCCTTCTTGACCGTAGACACATGATTCACAAACCATACGAAAGCTTCTGCATTGGCATCGCAAACTGCGGTAATGATGGGTTTAAAATTCACATCTTGCAAGTGACACCAGCGGGAAACGGCACTCGCGAATTCTTTGCCCATTAAACCGCAACCGATAACCCCAAAGCGGATAACTTGCTTGGCCATGAATTAATCCCCTCTCAATATCGCTAAGGCCTCTTCGGGTTTGGCAGCCTCATGTACGATTGACATTAATGCCTTCGTCATTCGATCTGGACGGACATGCTGGATCACGTTGCGACCATAGACAATCCCCGAAGCTCCCTGCTGCAATAAGGTATAGGTACGGGTAACGATCTCTTCATCCGTCGCTCTTCCGCCTCCACGGGGCAGCACGGGTTTGCCGGACGCTGCTTCAACGACCTTGTGATAATCCTCCAGATGGTCGCAAGGATCCGCTTTAACAATATCCGCTCCAAGCTCTACGGCTTGCCTTACGAGCGGAACGATTTTATTCAGGTCCCCATCTACCATGTAGCCGCCGTGCTTCTCATTGGGAAGCATCACGAGCGGTTCCACCATAAGAGGCATTCCATATTTTTCACATTCGGGCTTTAATAACGCGACATTCTTCACGCATTGGTGATACAGCTCCGGTTGATTCGGCAGCAATAGCAAATTCACGACAACACATGCGGCGTCTAACGCGACAGCCCGGCCTACAGGGTCCGAGATTAACTGACTGAACAAGTGAGAAGACAGCGTCTTCCCGTAGACATTGGCGATATCTGTCCGCAGCACCAGCGACGGCTTGGCCTTACCGGGAACGTTCTGCAGCCATGCCGCTTGCCCCGAACTCAACTGGATCGCATCAGGATTCGCATGAACGATCGTTTCGATCGCTTTTTGCATATGTTCTATTCCCGATAAAAAAGAAGCTTCATTAAATAAACCGTGATCGATGGCTACGTCGAAGCATTTTCCATCTGAACCAAACAAACGATTGAATCTAGGCTGCATCGGCATTCCTTCTCTCCTTTAGCCCTTATGACAGGACATTCTGAATCTATCGGGTGTTTCACCCGTCGCTTTCTCAAACAACATGGAAAAATAATGGGCATTCTCGTATCCGACTTTCTGTGATATTTCATGAATCTCTAAATTTGTCGTGCTAAGAAGCCTTTTGGCCTCCTGAATCTGGCATTGAAGCAAATATCCGATTGGAAAACACTGGGTATTGCTTTTGAAAATGCGCGATATATACTCCCTGCTGATATAGAATTGATCTGAAATGTCGTTTAACGAGCTCTTCTTCGTATAGTGCTTATCAAGGAACTTCTTGATTGGCATGGAATGATGATCGGAGAGCGAACTCTCTTGTTCCTGTGTCTGTATCATCCTATAAATCAATGTCACTAATGAAGCCAGCAGATTCTGGCATAAGGTGTCGTATCCTAGAACCTGCGAGGAAGATTCCTCAAACATTTCCGAAATCATATTTTCAATTTTAATCACATATTTGCGGGAATGAATGACCGGACTCACCCCCGGCGGGACAAGATGATTCTCTTCCAGTCCCTCAATCAGAAGGTGAGTAAGGCCGCAAAAATAGGTTTTCAGCGAATTCTGCGGATTAGAGTATTCCTCATGATGCACACCCGCATTGTAAATCAAAATATCGCCTTTGGTTACCGTGTAGGTCTGGTTATTAATAATGAAGGTGCCTTCTCCATCCCTTACGTAAATAATTTCGCATAAATCGTCATGCTTATGATTAGGGAATTTCCAGTTTGGTTCATTGATGACCTGCCCGGTATACATGAGCATGGGCAACTTCCCTTGTTTAAAAATACCAATATTCATTAGGCTTTCTCCGAATTTTATAAGTTAGACATTTTATACATTGAGAATATATTTGGCTGCAGGCGAAAGACGCTTATATGTTGTTCTTCTAAGATATTCCAACTGATTCAACCGAGGCTGCCGATTTCGTTCGATATAGTCGCAGTGCAGCACTCTTCGGTTGCCTCCGGTTTTATTTTCCGTCTCGCTGAACCAAAGCCCTGGTGCAAGCACACAGACGGACCCGGCCGGAGCAGCGATAGCAATAGATTTCGCCTTGGCTTCATCTGTCGGTTCCCCATCTTTCTTATGGCTGCCAGGAATGATCCGGATCGTCCCCTGAATATCTTCGTGGAAATCGTCCAGAAGCCATATCGCTTTTACCCCTTCAACTGACTGAAGAGCCCCGCCTCCTTCGCCTTGGATGGCTTCCCTTGCCGTCAAGGAAGAAAGCTTGAGTTCTTGGCCCAACAAATAATGCGCTGCCGCAACCGTTTTGGGATGAATGTACACCCCATCCATGGCAGCATCCTTATTGACCACATTATAAGATACCCGCTCTCCCTGTCCGTGTCTCAGTACATTGTCTTTAGAAAACTCTTTGGCAATCTCATCGCCTAAATTAAACTTATCGTCTCGAGCGACCCTTCCTTCCTCAAACCCCTCTTTGTACATCATTTTTTCAAATGCCGTTCTCAATTCCTCGAGTCTAGAGGATTCCATTAAGCCTTGAACTACTATATATCCGTTTTGATCCAGCGAATGTTTTTCTGCCTGGTTCACAGTCGTATCCGTTACCCCAAGCTCCTGCAACGCCTCTGTGAGTTGATCGATTTTTTTAATCGTTTCCATATGCAAACAACTCCTTTATTAAATTTTGATTTCTGCTCCAAAATACGGATGGCTGTTGATTTCCGGTATCCATGGGATAAGAAACCCGATACCATAGATTCAGTTCGCTGATAAGCAACGCCATTTCCGATATGTCGTGATTCAATTGACAAGCTGCGGCAAAATCATCCTCCTGCATAAGCTGCTGCTGTTTAAGGGAGATGACCCTTTCCAGCTCTTTTCTTCTGCCGGCAATGATTTCGCGGGCTTGCTCCCATTGGAATGCAATATCCGCACGTTCTGTTGTCGTATATTCCTCCCATTCCAAATTCAATTGAGGCAGTTTGATTCCCAACTGACCGTCTAAGATAAAGTCGTATCGTTTCATCGCACCAAACACCCTTCCACCGCAAAGCCAACATCAATGCACATCCAAAATATATCTTGCAGCCGGACTGATTCGATCAAAAGTAGTTTGTCGGATATACTCGTATTGATCTTGTTGCTGCTCATACTCACGCGCTGTATAATAGCAATGGTAAACCCGTCTTAACTTGTTCGTTCGATTTTTGGTTCCGCCATGCCACACATGACTGTTAAACACGGCTACGGTTCCGGCCGGAGCAATCAACAGCTGCTGCCCCGGATGGTCAGCAGACGGGTCTTTTACATGATCCTTGATGTGTCCGCTGTGCTTGTGCGAGCCCGGAATCACGCGAGTAGCGCCGTTATCCTCTTCAAAATCATCTAAAATCCACAGACTGTTGCAGACATGGTATGGTTCGTTCTCCTGCCGCCCCATCCAATCGGCATGCAGCGCCTGAAGTCCTTCTCCTGGCTTGGCATCGCGACCATTGAGGGAAGAAAGCTTGAATTCTCTTTGGATGACGTGATAAACGGCAGCCAGCACCTTGGGATGAGTATAAACTCTGTCGAACACGGATCCTTTATTAACCAAATCGGCCAGCCGGCGTGCACCTGTTTCTTGATGAACCTCTTTACCTGCGGAAGCTCCTTCCTTCTGAACGATGTATTCGAACGAATGTCTCATTTCCTCGAGCCAAACCGGATCGATGACATTTGGAAAAACAACAAATCCGTCTTCATCCAGCCTTCTTTTTTCTTCAGCCGTCAATGTGTTGTCGTCTACTCCGAAACTCGCCATGGCTTCCAAGATATTCATTGAAATTCCTCCTCATAAGGGTGTATGTTCATTCGCACTTCACTTATGGCATTCAATAACCACTTTAATATGCCCTCTTCCGTGTTCAACCTGTTCAATGGCCTCAGCGAATTGATGAAGCGGATAACGGTGAGTGATCAAATGGTCTGTTTTCACAATGCCTTGTTGAATAAATTTTAAAGCTCGGTCAAAACAATGCGTCTGGGCAAAGGAGCCGATAATTTTCAATTCTTTACGAAAGATTTCATAGGGATTAACGGTAATTTCGTCTTGCTCCGAAGCAACGCCATAAATGACGATTTTAGCTCCAAACTTTGCAAAATCAGTAAGCTGCTGCATAACCTCTTTCGCTCCCGTAGCATCAACGACGATGTCAAACCCTTTGGGGAAACGCAGAAATAGCTCATCTTGATGTTTGGAGTAATCCGAGCGATCCATCTGAACGGTATGATCCGCACCCAAAGATTTGACCACTTCCAATTTCCTGCTGTCGGAAGCCACAACAACCACGTTACCCGCTCCGGAATGCTTTAACAACTGTGCAAGGATGATTCCCGTAGGCCCTGTGCCGAACAGAAGAATGTCATCTCCGGCTTTCACATCGATGACATCCAGACCATGCACGGCGCAGGCCGTCGGTTCTACCAGTACCGCTTGATCGTAAGGCATATCTCCAATCGGAAACACTTTATCGTGATTGACAACCACATACTCGGAGAATCCTCCCGGACCGTTTACGCCAAGAGAATAAAAGTTCTCACAATATAGAGGTTCGTTGCGCTTGCAATAATAACAGTAGCCGCATAATACCGTATTATCCGCGCATACCCTATCCCCTATTTTCAGTTCGCGGACCTCCTTGCCGATCTCCACAATTTCTCCGACAAACTCGTGACCGGGGATTAAGGGAAAGCCTGCCATAAATTCACCGTGATGAAGATGAATATCCGTTCGGCATACCCCGCAAGCGTGTACCTTGATTTTGACTTGGTGATTCTGGAGAACGCGACTTTCCACCTCGCAAACAGAGAAATTCAACGCTCTTTCATATAAAACAGCTTTCATTGTCTCATTTCCTCCTCTGCGTATCCATTGAAGACGGATCAATGATGATTTTCAACGTGCTGCTTTTTTCCGAGATGGCCTTCTCGAAAGCTTTCTGCGTCTGTTCCAGAGGCATACGGTCCGTAATCATAGCGCTAAGATCGATATCGGGTCTCGATAAAATATCGACGCCGGTCTTGTACGTGTTCCGGTAGCGGAAAATTCCGTAAATATCGATTTCATTATCAACGATGTGCGGAATGTTGAGCGCCGCTTCCTCTTTTGGAGGCAAGCCCACGATGACCACTCGTCCGCCACGTTTAACGGAAGCAAACGTTGTTTGTAAAGCCCTGTCGTTTCCCGCCGTTTCTATCGCCAAATCAGCCCCGCGCTGACCCGTCATTTGCTTGATGGTGACTGCCGCATCCATTTCGCGTGCGTTGATCACTTCCGTGGCGCCTAATTTCAAAGCAGCCGAGAGGCGAAAAGGCTCCAAATCTACGCCAATGATGCGTTTGGCTCCGGCTGCCTTCGCTGCAATGGCTGTCACCAATCCAATAGGCCCAAGTCCGAGAATCACTACGGTTTCTCCGGGCTTCAGATTTCCCCGTTGAGTCGCATGCAGCCCGACGGATAAAGGCTCCACCATTGCGGCTTGCTCGTATGTCATGTGGTCCGGGATGGGGAATACCATATCCGATCGAATGGCGATATACTCACAGAAGGCTCCGTCATAAGGAGGCGTTGCCAAAAACTTTACATCAGGACACAAATTGTATTTTCCCGACTTGCATTGCTCGCATAATCCGCAGGTCACCCCAGGTTCAATGGTGACCCGCTGCCCTAAGGTTGTATTTTTCACCTCCTCTCCTACGGCTACAATCACACCGGCAGCCTCGTGCCCCAAAATCATCGGTTGGGTCACGACATATGGACCAATTCTTCCATACTCATAATAGTGCACGTCGGAACCGCAAAGCCCAACCGCTTTGATTTGAACCAACACCTCATTGCTTCGGGGCATGGGCACCGGACGCTCCATGAGTTCGATAACCCCGGGCTTGGTCAATACTGCCGCCTTCATGGTTTGCTTCAAAGGGATCCTTCCTTTCTCCACGACAAGACTTATTCGTATCTAATCTGCAATCCGCACAGCGAAGACATGCTTTCTTCCGATCATACTGTCCTTCATTTCGTATCAAATCGATCCATCCCCTTCGGCAGCATCCGTAAGCAGGAATTTGTTAAACGAGGACGCTTTACTTGAACTTGGATAGGTTTTCTTTAGTGACCATTTGGAAAGCCACCGTATTCACTTTATCCACTTGTTCTTTCCTAGCCGCTTTCATAGCCACTTCAACCGCCAGCTTTCCTTGGCCCTTTGCATCTTGGAATACCGTTGCCAGCAGCTTTCCTTCTTCGACCGCCTTGAGCGCATCCGGAATCGCGTCAATGCCGATAATTTTGATTTCGTTTAATTTTCCTGCTGCTTCAACCGCCTTCAATGCGCCTAGAGCCATCTCATCGTTTTGTGCAACAATGGCATCCAGCTTTTGCGATTGGAGCCAGTTTTCCGTTAATGCCAATGCTTCGGACCGGGACCAGTTTGCCGTCTGCTCCACGACGACCTTAATATCCGGATACTTTTTCAGAATTTCGTAATTTCCTTCGGTGCGGTTGATTTCGGCCGACTGTCCGTTCGGTCCGTGAATGATGGCGATGTTGCCTTTACCCTGAAGGGCATCAGCCATGAACTGCATTTCCATTTTACCGGCTTCCACATCATTGGATCCGACGTGTGCGGTTACTTTATCTTGATTGGCTACGTCGGCTACGGCGGTAATGAGCGGAATTTTTGCAGCTACAGCCCTCTCAACCGCCGGTGCACAGGCATTTTTGTCGATCGGATTTAGGATGATCACATCCACTTGTTGAGTAATAAAGTTTTCGACCTGATTAATTTGGTTTTCGGCTTTTCCTTGACCATCCGCTTCAATGAGCTCTACGCCGGCAGCCTGCGCTTGGGCTTTGAGCGATTCCTGGAATGCCACAATGTACTCGTTTTGCAGATTTTGATAGGAAACGCCGATTTTAATTTTCTTCTCCGAGCCTCCCTGCCCTCCCGAGCTTGCACCGCTTGCCGGTGTATCACTTCCTGCACTTCCGCACGCAGTAACAAACATCATAAGAAATACCATCATCGCAACAACCCATTTTTTCATGTCCAAACCCTCCATTAAATGTTTTTAATGATTCTTTTTATCAAGAAGCACAGCGAGTATGATGATGACGCCCTTGACAATTTGTTGATAATATGAAGAAACATTGAGAAGATCGAGACCGTTATTCATGAAACCGATAATGAGTACGCCGATAACCGTCCCCATCACGCTGCCGATCCCTCCGAAAAGACTCGTTCCTCCAATAACAACTGCTGCGATGGCATCCAATTCGTAGCCTTGACCCAATACGGGAGAGCCTGCCATGACCCTGGAAGAGAGCACGATACCTGCAATTCCGGCGGCCAAACCGGCAATGGCATACACAGCAAACTTAATTTTAGCCGTACTGATACCCGATAATTGGGTAGACTGCTCATTCCCGCCGGTTGCATAAACGTATCTTCCGAAGCGGGTATACCGGAGGAAGAAGATCCCGATGAGCACTATACAGACGAAGATGATGACCGGTATGGGCAATCCAAGAAAATATCCGCCTCCGATCGCGTTGTACGAATCGCTCAGATTGATTACAGGGCGCCCGTTCGTATAGACCATCGAAACTCCTCTTGCAGCCGTCATCATCCCTAATGTGACAATGAAAGGCGCCACTTGAAATCGCGAGATGATCAGGCCGTTAACAGAACCGCAAAGCAAACCGACCAGCATACCGATGACCAAAGCAACAAATAAAGGATAGTCTCCTTGGGCGGTAGCGAAGCTTGCGGCAACGACCGCCGATAGTGCCATGATGGATCCGACGGAAAGATCAATCCCTCCGGTAATGACAACGAAGGTCATTCCGACGGCGATGATGCCTATGATCGAGACTTGACGAAGGATGTTTAACAGATTCGCCGTCGTTAAAAATACGTCCGAGACCACCGATAAAGCGATAAAAAGAATGATAAACGCGACATAAATGCCATATTTAAATAAATAGCGAGAGATATTTTCCTTCGTGATGCTTCTTTCTTTGGCCTTACTCTCGATCATCGAGTCGTAGGTTGAAGCAAGTTCTTTGTTCATTCAGCTAATTCTCCTTTCAGATGTCCGGTACTGCAGGCCATAATATGCTCTTGATTGAATTCCTCCCTTGCAAATTCCCCTGTCATCTCGCCCTGACACATGACAATGATTTTGTCGCATAACCCAAGCAATTCCGGCATTTCCGACGAAATGACAATGATCGATTTTCCTTTTTCGGCCAACTCATTAATGATCTTGTATATTTCAAACTTAGCTCCAATATCGATTCCCCGGGTCGGTTCATCGAGTATCAGCAGGTTCGGAGCATTCAAAAGCCATTTCGCCAGTACGATTTTTTGCTGATTTCCTCCGCTTAATGTATTCACAATCGTATTGCGGCTTGATGTTTTAATTTTTAATAGGTCAATTTGCTCATCGGCTGCTTTGATTTCTTTTTTCTCAGAAATGATCTGATTCAACTTGGAGAAATTCCGCAGGCTGACCAATGACATGTTGTCCTTTACGGAACCCTTTAAATTTAAACCGAACAGCTTTCGGTCTTCCGTAACCAATGCGATATGATGGGCTATAGCGTCTTTGGGAGAACGGACGGACACTTGCCGGCCTTCCAAAACCATTTCTCCCTGATCGGGAGGATGAACCCCAAAGATCGATTCGGCGAGCTCGGTCCTTCCTGCCCCTACCAGACCCGATAAACCGATAATCTCTCCCTTTCTCACGGTAAAACTAATATTTCGAAATTTATTTTTGCGGGACAAATTTTTGATTTCAAAGTAGACACTCTCATGTACGGTATGTTTTTTGGGATAAATATCCTGCAAATCTCGGCCGACCATCAGCTTAATCAGCTTTTGAATATCTAATTCTTCTGCTGGCTTGCTGTCAATGAAGCAGCCGTCCCTTAAAACCGTAATGGAGTCGCATATCTCGAAGATTTCATCCATTTTGTGAGAAATATAAATAATCGATTTGCCTTGTCCGGTAAGCATCTTAATGATTTCAAAAAGCTTTTCAACCTCTCGGTCCGTAATCGCCGATGTAGGCTCATCCATAACAATAATGTCCGAATTTGTGGAAAGCGCTTTTGCTATTTCGACCATTTGCATTTCGGCAATGGTTAACGAAGATATTTTTCGAGCAGGATCCAAATGAATATCCAGCTGATTCAGCAATTGAACCGTATCCTTCATCAATTTGCGTCGATTCACAATATCGGTGTAAGGATATCTGGGCTCCCTGCCCAGAAAAATATTTTCGGCTACAGTCAACTCCGGGATAAAGCTTAGCTCCTGATAAATCATGCTAATCCCGTGCTGGTTAGCAGATAGCGGATTTTTCAACTCCACTTTTTGCCCATTGAGAAAAATGTCACCCCGGTCCGGCTTATAGACCCCGGCTAATATTTTCATCAGTGTCGACTTCCCCGCTCCGTTCTCCCCCATCAAAGCATGCACTTCACCTTTTTTGACCTGGAGTGTGACATCGCTGAGTGCGACTACGCCTGGAAAGGATTTATACATATTTTTCATCTCTAGAGCAAACGGCTCCACTATGTGTTCACCCCTTTTGTTTGATGATTGCGCTTTCATTTTAACAAACGGAAAGCACAGTTAAAATATTCAATCTTGCGAAATTAATTTGAATTCTCTACAATCTTGCTGAGATGATTACTTTAAGGGGGGGATGAATTTGGATCAAAAGCTAATCCGTTATCAATCTAATGAAAGTGAAATATTCAAGCCGGGAAGGCTGCCCATTCTTATCTATGCCGGACAAGTCTCCAATGAACCCGAATGGAAATTCCCTAGCCACAAGCACGACGATTTTTGTGAAATTATTTATATTAGCAAGGGAGAGGGAACATTTATTGTAAACAACAAGCCTTACTACGCAAAGCAAGGAGATATTCTTGTCTATAACCAAGGGGTAGTGCATGAGGAATTCTCCAATCCTTCCAATCCTCTCAAAACGTATTTTTGCGGTGTAGGCAATCTTTTTATCAAGGGAATGCAAGAAGGTCAACTTATTCCGGTAGACCGGGAACCCATTGTTCACACCCATGATTATTCCTATAAGATCGAAAGCTACATTACGGATATTTTTGAAGAATCTTCCTCCCAAGTCCTGGGATTTGATGTCATTTGTCAGAATTTACTTTTTTGCTTGCTTACTCTCTTAATTCGGATCATCAGATCTGAACAAAGACCGGCAGCCAACAGTACCCCCGATTCATTGGCACTTCAAATCAAGGAATACATCGATAAAAATTACACTAAAAATATCTCGCTAAATGACATTGCGGACAGCCTCTATATCAGCCAGTATTATATGTCTCATATCTTCAAAAATGAAACAAGCTACTCCCCCATTAACTATTTAATCCATTGCCGGATCGGCCAAGCCAAGGTTTTACTATTGACCACCGATTTGAAAATCAATGAAGTCGCCAAGCAGGTCGGCTATGAAAACTCGAACTACTTTACCATGCTTTTCAAAAAAATAACGGGGGAGACACCGAAGCAATACAAAGAAAAAAATAAGAAAAAGATGTTCAAGCACAGCTAAGACGACTGGATCTAATCGGCATATATATTAACCATAGTTCAATTATTTTGAGAAACAACAAAACGCTATCTCTCCTCAGCAGAAAAGATAGCGTTTTCTCGAGAACTTTTTATTATACTTTCTTATGAATCCCCTTTCTTTTTTTGTTGCACTCGTTTACCTTGATTGCTATTCTTGGGTTAGGGAGTGAAACGGCCATGGATGAAGATTTTCAAGTTCGTTTTGCCAAGGGCGAAAATTTTGCTATGCGAAAGTCTCATTATCATGATCATTATGAAATTTACTACTTATTCGCGGGCGAACGTTATTATTACATTGAGAACCGGACTTACTATGTCCAAAAGGGCTCGATGATTTTCATAAAGAAAAATGACATCCACAAAACCATCGCCGGCGGGGAACAGCATGAAAGGGCTGTCGTTTATTTTACAGACCACTTTGTCGATCAGTATCACGGACGGCATATGGATATGCTGCTGTCTCCGTTCTCGAACGCCAACAGAGTTATCGGGTTAAACAACCTCGAGCAAAACTATATCGAAAATCTGATCTTTCAAATGAATAACGAATACTCCGATCGCAGCCGTCAGGGACGTTCCTTGTACTGTGAAACCCTGCTCGTTCAATTGCTGCTGTTCGCTTCCCGTAAAGTTTCGGAAGCCTCGGAGGCGTCCCCTATTCCGATACATCATAAAATGTCAGAGATCATCGAATTTTGCAACGTCCATTTTATGCATTCCCTCACGATGGAAGGGGTTGCCGCTCGTTTTTTTATCAGTCCTTTTCATTTCAGCCGTTTGTTTAAGCGGTATACCGGCTTTAATTTTACGGAATACATTCACACGCTGCGCATACGCGAGGCCCAGAGACTGCTTCGGGAAACTCAGCATAAAGTCATTGAAATCGCCGAACAGGTTGGATATATCAATATTACTCACTTCAACCGCAAATTTAAGCAAATCGCCATGATGTCGCCGATGGAATACAAAAAAATGATCAAATCCTCGTAAAGCCGTAACAAAAAATAGTAAACCCGCAAGTACAGCCTCGCGGGTTTTTATGGATTGAGCACTATCCAACCGAGGATAGCTGCGTCCTGGACTCCAGCTCCTGGAGCGTGTGAATCTCCACTCCGGCTAATATGAACGGCGCTACGCCCATCATCGCATCACGGACAACCATTTCACTGATATAGTATGAATAGCTGCCATCACGATAAGGAGCTCCTCCGAGCCCGGCGCCATGGCAGATCTGATTTAAGTGGACGCCGCCGGTATCCTCTTTCTCCACGAGCCGTTCAAGTATTCCCTGATAGCCTTTGACGGCAGCGGGTTTAAATTTGGAGGATATATAGCCTAATCGAACCCCTTTGGCGATGGCATAGGTGAACATGGCCGAACCTGAGGCTTCCAGGTAATTCCCTTCCCTTCCCCCCATATCCAGCACCTGATACCATAATCCGCTTTCCGCTTCCTGCACCTGTATCAAAGCACCGGCCATACGCTCAAAAAGGCCTGCAATCGTGCCTCTCTGGGGGTGATCCACCGGAAAATGCTCCAGCGCATCTGCGACCGCCATCGCATACCAGCCCATCGCCCGGCTCCAGAAATGCAGGGACCTTCCCGTTTCCGGATTACACCAACGCTGCTCTCTGCTTTCATCCCAAGCATGATACAGAAGCCCGGTTTTGGGATCACGTGTTTGTTTCTCCACCAGCAGAAGCTGCCGGGCGACTTCGTCAAACCATTCCGGCTGTCCGAACGTTTTGGCATACTGCGCAAGAAAGGGGGAGGACATGTATAGTCCATCCAGCCACATTTGGAACGGATAAATCTTCTTGTGCCAAAATCCGCCCTCACTTGTTCGCGGGTGCCCTTTCAGCTGGGCCGCCAGCAGATGCGCCGCCTTCTCATACTGCGGCTCCCCGGTTTGACACCACAACGGAAAAAGGACTTTCCCTTGATTGATCTGATCCAGATTATACTCTTCCAGCACATAGGTTTTAATGGTTCCGCCCGGCTCAACGAACAAATCCAAATGTCTTTTCATAAAGTCAAAATACTTTGCTTCACCGGTTTGTTCCCAAACCCTCCCGATCGACAAGAGCATCATCCCGGGCACGTAAGCCCATCGTTTGGCCAATTCCGGATGATAGCCATCCCGATCAGAAGCTGACATGAACGTTTCCGCCGTGTTTATTGCCCATTTCAGTGCTTCCACAAGGTTCACTCCCTCGTATGAGTCTTTGATTATCGGCTTACCAATGTTGGACTTAACAGCTCTTGTATGCGAACCGGCGCGCCGGATTGAACCGATTTCCAAACGGCCTCCCCGGCCAATACCGAATTTGCTCCTGCCCGGGCTCCCGATAAGATTTCGTAAGACCTGCGGGGATCAGGTCCCAGGAACAAGTCCTCCAGAATCAACGGGTCTCCTCCCCCGTGGCCTCCCTCGGTAAAGACGACATGGATGGTTTCCTTCGAGCCGAATAAAGGGAGATAATCGATCGTCTGCAAGGCTACGGGAAAAGGAACGCGGCTTGGCACATGGAATTCCTGAGTTTCCAATCGGCCCTTCGTCCCGTTAATGGCCAAGCGGTAGCCTTCATAAGGTACGGAGAAATTGACTGAGTAGCTGAGCAGCGTGCCTTTATCGTATTTGACGACAGCCGTGTAGGTATCCTCAATATCGATCTCCGAATCGAAAATACAGGCATCCGGACGATAATTCGTGTAGCTGTTCAGACCTTTGCCGAGCGTAGCCGCGCCGATATGATCATCTTTGATGACAACCTCCCGGCTTCTGCTGGACCATCTCATGTAGTAGGCGCAATCCCGCTTCAGCTCGCAGGTCCCGCAATATCTGCCGTCTTCCTTCCTCGGGTTCAGCTCTCCTTCGGGACCGTAATAATTCAGGGCCCCGTAAGCGAAGGCTTCTATTGGAGTCTGGTCGATCCACCAGTTCACCAAATCAAAGTGATGCGTGCTTTTGTGAATGGACAAGCCTCCCGAGTTGCTTCTTTTCCGGTTCCAGCGTTTGAAATAGCTCGCTCCATGGTAAGTATCGATGTACCAGTTCAAATCAACGGAGGTCACGCGCCCGATTTTACCTTCCAGAATAAGCTCCTTGATCTTGCTGTGAATCGGCATGTACCGGTAATTAAACGTCACGCTGACC
The DNA here is from genome assembly GCF_057814255.1 of Paenibacillus sp. F024. Classification (NCBI taxonomy): domain Bacteria; kingdom Bacillati; phylum Bacillota; class Bacilli; order Caryophanales; family Paenibacillaceae; genus Paenibacillus; species Paenibacillus sp. F024. The sequence continues at coordinate 246,789 of NZ_JBVASZ010000002.1, read as the reverse complement.
CTGCCCTTGCTCTTCGCTTCCGCCTCCAGAATTCTCCGGCACTCTTCACTGGTCGTTGCCATAGGCTTTTCCGTAATCACATCCAGATCATGCTCGAGCGCTTTGACGATATAAGCTTCATGCGTATGGTCCGCACCGGCTACAATCACCACATCCGGCTTCGTTTCACTCACCATATCATCGAATTGCTCCGGGCTGTATACGCTAACGCCTGTTAGCTGAGGATATTTCCCCAAGCAGACTTCAAACCGCCTTGGGTCTATATCAAGGAGTCCCACGATTTCAACATGCATTGAGAACGTTTGAAGCATCGGACCGATAAACATATTCATCGCCCTGCCGCTTACTCCGCAAATGACGTACCTTTTCAACCGGCTCATCTCCCGTTCGTCTTGTTTTTCGTTTCCATTGCATTGTAGATCAAATCGCAGATGAAATCTTGAACGGATTTTGTCATTCTCGATAAAACTTTGCTATTTTTGCTCATTTGGCAAAAGCAAAAAAACGTCCCCTCAAAAGGAAGGGGCGGTCCATTTCTATTAACATGATTTCATTTATTTGTTCCAATTCGAATCCTATGGTATGTAAGAAGGCTCTGGCAATTGTCGTATGGCCGATGATGTGTTGGGGTGTACGCGGTCCCAAGCCAGTGCCGCGGGATAGATATGCTCAAAATACCGTCGAACGCCGCCTTCGTATCTGCAAAAAGCGTTCCATGTTTTCCGCGAGCACTTTGACGGCTTGTCCGTATCGGTCCATCGTCTGCCTCATGGCATCGGATTTATTCGGTTCGATATAGAATGGGGTCATAAGGATCATTCCTTTGACGACTTCCTTATCCAAAGGATTTCTCGGGGTTCAAAATTTTTTTACTAGGTGAAAATACCAAAGAAGAACTGATATTTTAAACAGTGCTTCCCCCTTTATTGCTTTATTACCAATTTACTTCTTAAAGATTTTCTCAAGCGCCTCACGTTGAGGAGGCTTGATATTTACTTTCGGACGAATGCTCTTGGCCATCGCTTCCGCTTCAGCAAGGGTTGGGCATTTACCTAATTTAATTAATGTTCCAGCAGCAACAGCCCCCGCCCGTCCGCCGCCCCCGCCGCAGTGGAATCCAACCTTTTTACCGCTTTTATAAGCCTCGACAACGTGATTTATCGCCTGATCGAAAAGCTCCTCCTGCGGAGCTTCGGCCTGATCTCCAAGAGGTACTTGAATCCATTCAACATTGGCCTCAGGATCCGCGCATTCGGTGGCCTCCCCGCGCAGATCAACAATTACTTCAACGCCTTCGTTGCTCACCATGTCTTTGACATCCGCTGCACCGCCAAAGAAGATTTGTTCGTCAATCAGGTTATGGTAGTTTTTTTGCATAAGGTCCTCCCTATTCTCCTTCGTTTACAAACTGCTCGATGCGCTGTTTAATAGAATCGCGGACTTCGCGGAACTTGCTCATGATTTCGTCTTCAGGTCCTGCCGCCTTCGCCGGATCCTCAAAACCCCAGTGCCACTTGACAACATGTTGGTTTGAGATCACAGGGCAGTGCTCATCGGCATGACCGCAGAGCGTAATAACGTAGTCCGCGCGGTTTAGAAGCTCTTGATCAATAACATCAGAGGTATGTTTGCCGATATCCACACCAGCTTCCTTCATCACCTGAACCGCGCGGGGATTCAAGCCGTGAGCTTCCAGCCCGGCGCTCCTTACTTCGAATTTATCGCTGCCCAATGCTTTTAAAAAACCGTCTGCCATTTGGCTTCTACAAGAGTTTCCTGTACATAAAAAATAGACTAATGGTTTTTTCTCCACGGTACAATTCTCCTTTGGGATATCAAGTGCAGGAAGCAATCAAGCGCCTTGACTCCCTCTATTTTCTTGTGTATTTCTTAACATCGCCTTGACCATCAGCATAACCGTAACAGCAGTCAACAACGTAAAGGCCGCAATAACCAGCCATTCATTAACACGAACCGTCTCAATAAAATAGAGCCATAAACAAAGACCCGTCAGTGTAATGAATAAGGTCGGTACCGTTAATAGGATGCCGATTTTAAAATAATAGCCCCATGAGATGTTAACATCTTTCCGGGCCAGCACATGCAGCCAAAGCAGAGTGGCCAGAGAACCGATCGGTGTGATTTTGGGCCCTAAATCCGAACCAATGACATTGGCATAGATCAGCGCCTCACGAATCACCCCTTGTGCTTGTGTTCCTTGGATTGCGAGCGCATCTATCATGACTGTCGGCATATTATTCATAACAGACGACAATATTGCAGCAATAAATCCCATGCCAATCGCAGCCGCGAATAACCCCCTGTCGGCTACCGCCTGAATCACGCTGCCCAATGTATCCGTAAGCCCTGCGTTCCTTAATCCGTAAACAACCACATACATCCCGATGGAAAAAATAACAACCGCCCACGGAGCACCCTTCACAAGTTTCCAGGTATGAATCACCGGGCTTCTTCTCGCGGAGATAAGAAACGCAACGGCTGCAGCTCCGGCAATGAGGGATACGGGGATGGAGAGAAACTCACTGATGAAATACGCGACAAGCAGCGCTGCCAAAATTACCCAAGATAGTTTAAACAGCCTCATATCCTTAATGGCTTCATTAGGTTTTTTTAACTGAGTAAGATTGTACGCCTTGGGAATGCTGCTTCGGAAAAACAGAAACAAAACGATAAGACTTGCGAGAATCGAAAAGAAATTAGGGATGATCATACGGCTTGCATATTCAGCAAAGCCTATCCCGAAATAATCGGCAGATACGATATTCACCAGGTTGCTTACAACTAGCGGAAGGGATGCCGTATCGGCAATGAAACCACTTGCCATAATAAATGGCAGCACCCTTTTTTCATCGAATTGAAGCGCCCGGACCATTGACAGTACAATCGGCGTAATAATTAGGGCTGCTCCATCATTGGCAAACAGGGCTGCGACCGCCGCTCCAAGCAGAATGATAAGCACAAACATGAGCAGCCCATTCCCGCGGGCCAGCCGCGCCATATGCAATGCGGCCCATTCAAAAAAACCAATTTCATCAAGCACCAGTGAAATCAGGATAATGGCGACAAAGGCTAAGGTAGCGTTCCACACAATCCCCGTTACAGTCCCGACATCGGTGAAGCTCACGACACCAAACAGTAAGGCAAGAATGGCGCCGCCGGCTGCAGACCATCCGATATTTAAGCCTCTCGGCTGCCATATCACAAACGTTAATGTCAGTACAAAAATAATAAGAGAAATCGTTGCCATAGGTTATCCTCCGGACTATTCGCAGCAGTTATTTTTCTTTTCGAGCATTTCTTTTAATGAGGGAGTATAACTTAATAACTCTCTAATATAAGGCCTGTCTTCCATTTTTAAAGAATAATAAATCCATTGACCTTTTCTTCTTTCATTGACCAGTCCGCCATCTTTTAATTTTCGCAAATGCTGGCTGATCCCGGGCTGTGACATGCCTATGGCATCGACGATCTCGCAAACACAAAGCTCCCTTTCCTTTAAAAGCGCTAAGATCATCAGCCTTGTTTTATCGCCAAGCAGCTTCAACACCTCGGATATTGCCTGGATTTGTTCCAAAGCCGTACTCTTTGTCATCGTCATATGGTCAACACCCCTCCTTCTTTTGGCCTCTTATAATAAGTATATAACAATGTATTTATATAATAAATACTTTATATATTTATTGTTTGTAAACAAACATAATTGATTTTTCTTAAAAAATCAATTGCTCGTTCTTTAATTTTTTCAATACCTTTTGATCTGCAGGAAAGGCTGATGCCGGCCGTTCATCGTAAGAAAAAAATCCCACTTCCTTCAGATCATCTCCCGCAGCAAGCTCACCCTCCACCTCATTGGCCCGAAACCAAATACCAACGCTTTGTTGATTGGGGTTATGGAAGTTGGAGAGAACGGTGTAAACCGATGTAATTTCTATTTTTAAGCCCGTTTCTTCTAAGAATTCCCTTTGAGCAGCCTCATACACATCCTCATCCCACTCGACGTAACCGCAAGGAATACACCACTGTCCCTCATAACTTCCCTTTCGCTGACCCAGCAATACTTTTTTATCCCTGATGATAATGGCAGCAACACCTACCGCCGGATTTTGATAAAAGATAAAGCCGCATGAAGTACAGTACGGTTTGGATACTTCCCTTTTTTTATTTAGACCTAACATTCCTCCACACTTAGGACAGTAGTTATATCTCATGTTCCTCTGCTACTCCTTAATCAACCATTTCCTTAAGTATATTACAAAAACATTTAGAAATAGACAAAATGAAGAAAATCATTGGATTTGCTCATAAAAAGATGACAAGGATAAATAGGATATACTACTATGAAATAAAAGAAACTATCGAATGCACCAAGGAGAGGTATGACATTGAAGCTGGTATCGTGGAATGTTAACGGTTTAAGAGCATGTGTAAATAAAGGATTTAACGACTATTTCGCACAAACAAACGCAGATATTTTCTGTATTCAGGAAACGAAATTGCAAGAAGGACAAATTCGTCTGGACTATGGGCCGGAATATTTTCAATATTGGAATTATGCCATTAAAAAAGGGTATTCCGGAACCGCCGTATTTACAAAAATCAAACCAATTTCCGTACGGTACGGCTTAGAAGAAGAACAAGAGCCTGAGGGGCGGATCATTACTTTGGAGTTCGACGCTTTCTATCTTGTCAATGTATACACTCCAAATGCAAAACGTGATCTGTCTAGGCTGGATTATAGACTGGAATGGGAAGACCGGTTTCGAGTCTACCTTCAGCGGCTGGATGCCCATAAGCCTGTTATTGTCTGCGGAGATCTCAATGTGGCGCATCAAGAGATTGACCTCAAAAATGCCAAATCCAATCGTAACAACTCCGGATTTACTCCGGAGGAACGATCCAAAATGACCCAATTATTAGCGGCGGGGTTTATCGATACCTTCAGACATTTCTATCCCGACCGGATAGATGCCTATACCTGGTGGTCTCAAATGCCTAAGGTGAGAGAGCGGAACATCGGGTGGCGGATCGATTACTTTCTCGCTTCATCAAGACTTGCTTCCTCATTAGTAGATGCACAGATTGATGCCCATATAACAGGCAGCGATCATTGCCCTGTGATCCTGGACACTATAGATATCTACTCCGCCGACGGTGCCGATCCCGTCGTTTTGCCCGCGGCGGCAAACTCCACCAATTAGTTCAGGACAGCGCTTAGAATCCACTGTCGTTACTTGATTGGCAGTAAACCTCATAACCGATACTAATCGAGTAGATAGGGGCGGCTAGCCCCTGACCTCTCACACCACCGTACATGCGGGTCCGCATACGGCGGTTCCTAAAGGTTAACGAATTTCTAGATAACGAGATGTTAGACTAAGAAGCCCTTGATCTTTCCAGTAGGAAAGGTTGAAGGCGTTATTAATGTTTCGAGACATCTCCTAGTAACCGCGGCGTGAATTGGCCATCATTCTCGCTGCCCAATCCGGAACGCCTAGGGCTCTCAGGTTTCTCAATCTAGTGCGTGGCAGTTTCCACTGCTTTTACGTACACATACGGAGTCACGGCGGATCCATTCATCGAGTCTCACGCAGTGAGTCTTAGCAGATGCTAGGCGATAGTATCCAATCCAGCCCATCAGGTAGCGATTGAGTTCCTTAATTCGGTTTACCATCGTGACACCTCTAGTCCTAGAGGTGATCTCTTTGATACGATCCTTGAACGGTTCGATCTTCTTGAGAGCGATGCGAATGGTTGCTTCTTTGTTGCTTACAAAACTAAAGCCGAGAAATTTCCGTTTCCAAGGGCAGTCTACCGCGCTCTTATCCCTATTTACTCTCAGTCTAAGCTTCCCATCTACAAAGCCAATGACCGATTCTTGCTCTTCGTGCGAACGCAACGGTTTCTTTCTCTCCTTTAAGTTCAGCCCTTCCGGTTTCCGGCGTCCCGGACTCCCGTACTATGGCGTCTGCTGACTCCTGCGGATTCAGCGCAGCCTTCCGGCTGCGGTTACGAAGTTACTTCGCATATTCCACAGGTCTCCCCAGATAAAAACGTCATCTTTCCGCACGCAGCCACTCAAGTTTACAAAATTATCCTCTGGCGGCGCTGTAGCGAATGGCATTTCATTTTTTCTTGCTTAGCCGTTGTTGAGTAAGGCCGTACCCGCATCAGGATGAGCGAAACGTTCACCCGACAACAGCTCTGTCTCCGGGGTTATCGTAAAGAGTCACTTGGCTGTGTCTTCCTCCAGTACTTCCCAATGAATGCTAATCATCTTGTCTGCCCAACTGCGGATATTGATCTCGATAGCTTGTTCGATCTCTTCGTCTGTGAGTTCTCCAAGCTTGCTTTCCTGGATAATAAGCTCGTCTTCCTTTACCGCTTCGCCTTCAATAGACAATTGTACTTTAATTCGCATCCACAACCCTCTTTCATCTTCATAGGCAAAGAAAAGCAAGATCAGTTTTTCTCAGCACAACTGAACCTTGCTTTTCTTACTTAAACAAATTGAACCCGTGAGTACGTCTATTTCAATCTCACGCGCTGCAGCCTTCGCATTCATAATACTGGTTTCCGGTGGTGTCCTTTACTTCAATCAATTTTCCTACGACAACATCATTCGTTTCGATGAACTCGAAATCAGCTACTTTAGCTTGAACACCTTTTCTTGCCTCATCCTCTGTATTTGCCACCCAACTGAATGTGCCTTTTTTATTAGCTGAAGGAATTTCATATTCAAAATGATATCGTTTCATAAATATAAATTCTCCTTTCAATTCATTTCTGATCATCATGCTGGAATGTAAGATATAACTATATCACAAAGCCATCTCTTTTTCATCTCATCGCCAGGTTAGCTCCTCACGCTTACAGCAAGCGATATAAGAAAATGTCAGTCCGTTGAGGCAAACTGACCTTTGTATGTTACTTAACTAGTATTCACCCATTTATATGTTAATGGAACGAAAAAGCTTCAAGCTTTCTTACAGGTTATGAATCCAGACTTGAACCGTGTGGGCTGCCGCCTTAAAGAGAAGCCGGTTGCTCCATCTGCTAAATAGTGCTTATGGAGGGACTTTTCATGGCATTTAAAAAGGCCTCTAAACGAGGCCGGCTACTGATCCCAAAATATAATATTATTCATCTTTCGCTAATTTTTCAGCATTCTCGTAGTAAACTACTTTTTCTCGTTGCAGTGTTTCCCTTAAAGAGTAAAAATCGAGACTAAGCTCACCATTAGCAATTTTAGCTCGGGTGACTTCTTCCTTTTTCATTCTTTGAGTAGAGGCTTCTAACGCGAATTGTACATCTTCATTTTTTACAACCACAACACCATCATCATCCGCCATTACGAGATCCCCTGGATTTACTATCGTCCCGCCGCAAACGGCAGGAGCGTTTACCCATCCGCCCCGTGTTTTCGTCGTTCCTTCCGGGTGTATGGCTTTAGACCAAACAGGAAAGCCGAGTGCTCTAATTTGGGCTGCATCCCGTATTCCCGCGTCGATCACAACACCCTGCACACCGCGTTTCTGTAGAGCTGTAACAATGAGTTCACCGATCATCCCGGATACGCTTTCACCGATGGTCGTAATCACCAGAACATCCCCGGGCTGACATACTTCAATGGCTGCATGGATCATGAGATTATCCCCGGCATAACATACGGCCGTAACAGCGGGTCCACAAATCGAAGCGCCCTGGATAACGGGCCTCAAATCGTGACTCATCAAGCCTATTCTTCCTTGGGCTTCATACACCGTTGAAACATCGAATTTTTTAAATTGCTCTATCCATTGCTGTTCCGGTCGATTGATGTTTTTTACAACATATTTCTCCATTATACAAATTCACTCCCAACATAAGGGAAGAAACGGCTGAAAGCTTCGGCAACCTTGTACTCTTTATTTCCTGAACATCTTCGCGCATGGTTTCCGCGCAGCTTAGCCTTCCAGCCATAATAATCAATCAAATGCTTCTGTGCCTTAAAACAATTCATTGCCGCCTCTTTTTGTTCATAGGTGTCTGTGATATCCAGAATAACTTCCGGCTTAAAATCGCTGATTTCGGATTGATGAGGTTCAAATCCGAATAGCTTTGCTTGCTTTGCGGTCGGATAACCATCCATTCTGACCCCATTGGAGGTGGAGAGGACGCTGGCATCAAAGACGAACTTTGAAACGGCCTCATGATCAGGGTTAAAAGCATCCCTTGGTCCATGCGTCAAAATAAGCTGAGGCTTAACCTCCCTGATCTTTTGAACCATGCGATCCATGCGTTCGGAAGTGAGTTCCATATGATAATCCATGAAATCCCATATTTCGATTTGTTCTACTCCGAGACATTGAGCCGCAGCCTCAATTTCATTGCGCCGGACCGCTTTTACATTGTCCATCGTCTGACCTTCCATATCCCATAAATCGTTCGATTCACCTCTTGCACCATAACTTAATATGACCAAGGAGACATTGGCGCCGCCCTTAACATACTTGGCTATGGTTCCGCCTCCCCGCCAAACAAAGTCCGCTGCGTGTGCACTGACGACCAACAAATTCACATTGTGATCTATCATCTGAGCCCTTCCTTTCTAGCCTTCCACTAAATAATTGGTGTTGTCCACTGTCATTTTTCTGATTTCTTCCTTGGAAAACCCATTATTCGCCAAATTCGTAACGAAGATCTGCAAACCCTCGTCCGGATATATCCCTTTTTGCTGACCTAAATCCGTAGATAAAATACAGTTTTCTATGCCTACGTATCTTATTTGTTCATACACAGCTTCCCAGGTTGTTTTATTGGAATGAGGCGTTGTAAAGCAATGCTCCATGATGGCCCCTTGCTCTACAAGCTCTTTTTGCTCCTCTTTGGAGAAATGAATTGAAGGAAAATTAGGATGAGTGACTACAAATTTTTTCACATGATGATTTTTGGCTTCTTTGATTAAAGCGAAGGTTTCATCTTTTCCCAAATGACCCGTAGCTAAAATTAAATCATGAGCAGCAATAATGTCTAATATTTCGTGCACTTCGTTTTTTAATTTGGAATCCTGCAATATGTTAATGGTGGGCAATGGTTTGCCTTGCTGCTCAAATTCCTGCCGAAGCTTGGCCCAATGCGGTAATTTTTCCGGTTTGCTGGTGCGAAAATGTTTTTGTTCATTCTCAGCATCAAAGGTCGGCATCCATATAATCTTTGCTCCGTCAAGTGCAGCCATCTCGACAGCGATAGGGTTTAATCCCCCAACCGTATTATTCAGACACAGGGCACCTACAACGTTCATACCCGGAAAGGCTTTGTTCACTAATTTTGCTCTTTCCGCCGTACAAAAATAATGTGATTTGATCCCGTAGCCTTTCATACCCAGCTTCTGTATACGCTCTGTCATTTCCAGGTCATCCAGTTTTCTGGGTAATACGTCCGGACCTGTGTGCACATGAAGATCGTAGGCACCCTCGAGAACACTATAGATTTCCATCATTTCTTCAACCTCACTTTATCGATAAATAAGAATTGATCCTCATCAGCTTAGGCTTACGGAATGGCAAGCTATTCTTCAACTACGGGCGTTCCATAGGTATGGAAGCTTGGGATGGTGGGCGTCTTCCACGCTTGACCTTTTGCCCTTTCGGCTTGCGTCCATGTGATCGTTTCGTGGTCCGGGGCAAAAATAAAATATCCGCCAGCGGCCAGCTCTATCCGATTGCCGCCCGGTTCAAAGCAATATAAGAATAAAGTTTGCTGGATTGCATGCTTGGCCGGACCGCCTTCAATAACAAGATCGTTCTCCATATAAATATTTGCTGCACGCATGAGATCATCCCATGAATCCACACAAAACGTAATATGATGGAGTCTTCCCCTGCTGTTAGTCGCATCCAGCGTATAAACCAATTCATAGGATTTATGTCCGGCATACAACCAAGAGCCCGCATGAGTGCCATTATCCAAAACAATTTGTTCACTAACCCTTAGCCCTAATGCATCCTGCAAAAACTGACTGTTGGGCTCCACTTTCTGAGCCAAATAATTGATATGGTCCAACTGACGCACGCCTACACCCTTACCCGTGTATCTTTGCGGTTGATTTTTCAACGCCGGGCGTAAATGCTCAGGGGCTTGGTACCTTTCAGATTCAAAATAAATTTCGAACTTGTGACCATCCGGATCCATAAACTGATACGACCTGCCGTGGCCGATATCGCCATCCGTCCATCCTATTCCATATCCGCTTTTCTCAATTGCGGCATATCGGCGTTCCAGAGCTTGCGGCGAATAAGTCCGCAATGCCGTATGACCAATGCCCGGCTGTTTCGATTCCGTTAATTTCATACAATACATTTCGTATTGTCCCCATCCGCGAAGATAGACAGACTGTCCCGCACGCGCCGCTTCTTCCATACCCAGGATATCCTTAAAAAATTTGAGGCTTTCCTCCGGTTTGGGTGTCAAAAGCTCTACATGACCTAGATGCGCGATATCTCTAATCGGCTCATTATACGAATCCATCCTTATTCACCCCTAAAGTATGTATGCAATATTGTTTAACAATATTGTTTAAATAAAGTATAGATTGTCATATTTAAAGTGTCAATACAATAGCTCATAAATTTTTGATCGGGTTCATCCCTTTCACGAATCTGTTTCCGGCATAATATTGTTTAACGTCAGCCTGGTAAACTACCATGCTGACGTTAAGGACCTTCAGGTCATTACGACGAATTCACTTCTCTTTTATTTCTTAAGAATTCCATGAGGATCAATGACGTATTTCCTTGCTGCTCCCTTATCAAATGCCGCATAGGCTTGAGGGGCTTCCTCCAACGATATGATCGTCGCATTCACTGCCTTGGCGATTTGCGCCCTGCCATGAAGAATCGACATCATTAATTCACGATGGTACCTCATAACGGGAGTTTGCCCTGTCACAAATGTATGCGCTTTCGCCCATCCCAATCCAAATCGAATCTTAAGGGTTCCTATCTTAGCATCATCATCCTGAGCTCCGGGATCGCCCGTCACATATAAGCCCGGGATTCCCAACTTACCTCCTGCCCGCGTCACCTGCATGATCGAGTTTAAAACGGTTGCCGGCGCCTCCGAATGTTGAGGTCCGTGTCCGTGAGCTTCAAATCCTACGCAATCAATCGCACAATCAACTTCCGGCTCACCAAGAATCTGTGCGATTTGTTCCCCTAAATTATCATGCTTGCTTAGGTCAACCGTCTCACATCCAAAGCTTCTGGCTTGCTCCAATCGCTCCGAATTCAAGTCCCCTACAATCACTACCGCGGCCCCCAGCAGCTGTGCTGAATGAGCTGCCGCTAATCCTACAGGGCCCGCGCCCGCCACGTAAACTGTGGAGCCGGGTCTTACTCCTGCGGATACCGCTCCATGATAGCCCGTCGGAAAAATATCCGAAAGCATCGTCAGATCACGAATTTTATCCATGGCCTGATCTTTATCGGGAAACTTTAAAAGCTGGAAATCCGCATAAGGCACCATGACATACTCTGATTGTCCTCCTACCCAGCCTCCCATATCCACGTACCCATACGCAGAACCAGGACGATCCGGATTCACATTCAAGCAGACGTGCGTATGCTGTTCTTTACAAGCGCGGCAACGACCGCATGCAATATTAAAAGGAACCGATACCAAGTCGCCTTTTTTGATAAACTCTACATCCCGGCCAGCCTCAATGACTTCACCCGTGATTTCATGTCCCAAGACGAGACCGGCAGGGGCTGTTGTACGGCCGCGGACCATGTGCTGATCGCTGCCGCAAATATTTGTTGTGACAACCTTAAGGATAACGCCATGTTCACACTTGCGTCCAACGTTTTTGGGGTTTACTCCTGGTCCATCTCTAAGAATTAAATCCGGATATTGAATATCTTCGATCGTAACCTTCCCTGGACCCTGATAAACAACTGCCCTATTTCCTGCCATTTTTTCTCCTCCTTTAAGATGAATAAAATAATAATTCAAAAATGCATTCTTTATTGATCTACAATTTTGGTTACGTTTTCAGTATAGTTTTTTCACTTTCGTATGTCAATGCCTACGTTTGGTAAATTTTTTCATCGCTACGTTATGTTCTTCGCTCATGAAAAAAACGCCCTGGAACAGGGCGTTTAAACTAATGAAGAATGCACTTAAAGTAAATATTGATAGTTTTCAGCAATGGTTTTACGTACATTGGCCACATGGTTCTTGATCGCTTCCTCAGCTTCCTTCTCATTACGCGATTTGAGGGCCTTTAATATTCTCTCATGCTCTATATACGATTGTTGATTTCTTCCCGGAACTAATATGGTTTTGAAGTGAATCCGGTTTAATTGTGTTTTAATGGTGTTGATTAATGCAATCGCTTGAACGTTCTTCGATGCTTTATATATGATATTGTGAAATTCACGGTTCAATAAGGAATATTCTTCAAATCGGTTCTCTTTAATGTGTGAATTCATGGTCTCAAGAATACTTTCAAGCTGTTTAATGTCGTTTTCACTAATGTTCTTAGCCGCGCTTTTGGCAACTAGTCCCTCAAGAACCTCGCGTATTTCCATATAATTGATGACTTCCTCAAGCGTAAAGGATTTAATGGTGGCCCCTTTGTTGTTTTCAACTTCAACCAAATTTTCCCGTTCCAGCATCATAAGCGCTTTTTTGATCGTATTTCTGCTGACGCCTACGGCTTCCGCCAGCTGGTTTTCCGTTAATTTTTGAGATGGCTTATAGGAACCGGTTAAAATTTTCTCCTTAATATATTGAAAAGCAATGTCAGTTTGACCACCCATATGATTACCCCATTTCTTACCCATGTTCTCAAGTTTAGATATACAAAAAAGTTGAACAATCCTATTATACAAATTATTATTTTTTTATGAAATTGTCAAGACAAGATGCCTTTATTTATTATTAACTTTCCTGGAACGCCTCAAACGATGGATTTCTTAAAGTAAAAAGGAAAGCGGCTTTGCGCCGCACGCAAACCCGCCAGTCCTTCCTTGCAACAAATAACCATATCAATGATTGCTCATAAGAACGTACTGAGATTCATCATAGTCAACACCGATTGATCCGGATAAATGGTTCGTGATACAAGCTTCCATTCCCCGTTGACTTGACGAACGACATCACAACGTTCGCCAAAAATATGCTCCACCGTATGATCTACGCCTCTGCTGCGATAGACGGAAAAATAATTATTTACTTTCCATTCGCCTGGATTACCTTCTTCAATGATGATATTACTTACAAAGTGACGCGTACGCAGCGGAGGGTCCTCGGCCCATGCCGAACTGGTTCTAAACCGCTTGACGCGTGTCGTCAACGATTTTTTGCTCTCTACGAAATAGCTCATCTCATTATTTTTATCAAACCCGTCTTTGGTTTCCCGCGTTACCCGAACCGGCATTCGATAAACAATATCGTCCGATAACAGCTCCAACCAGCTCTCAAATTCCCTGTTATCCAGCAAAAGCGCTTCCCGGTTAAGGAAATTCGTGATCTGGTATTGCAATTCCATATTCATACTAATAGCCTCCTGTACATGTTCGGTAGTCATCCGCGAAACAAGTCAAATATCATCCTCATATTCCGTCGTCATTAACTCTAACCAATAGTCATGCATTCCTCTTAATGCGGCATCTACATAGCATGTCGGATAGGCTACACCAGGCCCCGGCCATGATTCATCCGGAAGCACCTCATCCATCCCCATCATATAATTAAGAAGGTTATTATAGCTCAAGTACTTATCCCGGGCCATTTTTCCTTTGCTGGCTTGGGCCACACGCGTCCATATTTCCGTATCATCCATCTCTAAGGTTCCTGAAGGACCGAAAGAAGAGATGTAGCCTTTGAGCGAGCTTGTTTTATAATCCTCAGGCGCAGCCTTATCGATCAAGAACCAGGACCAGATTTCAATTTTATCAGGCCCCATTGGACGCCATAAACGTAAAGTCAAATAATTGTGCAGGTGTCCTTCGCTTCCATGTACCGGACAATGGAAAGAAAGATTAGGGAAGCACGAACCAACCACAACGGTCGTATTCTTGTAAATTTCCAATTGTTCTTTGGACAAATTTTTCTCAAACATCGGCCACATTTCTTCAGGCAATCCTTGATATGGCGGCATATTGGAGCCAGGCGAGGCCGTATTCACGTTGACACAATGCCCGTGATTCAGCTTAACCTGATGACCATAGCCGGAATATAACGGATCTTTGGGACTAATCCCCAGTTCAACCGTAGATTTATGAGTCGTGGCTACATGGTACGGGTCCCCTCCAAAGTTCTCCGCAGTCAGCTTCCAGTTGGTGTTCACCACCCAACGCTGTGGCTCGCCGATTACTTCCATTCCGCCGTCACTGCGTGCGAGAAAGAAATCCAAGTACCATTTGAGCTCTCCGAGATACTCCTCCAACGGCATGGCATTTTTATCCAAATTACCGAAAATCATTCCTTTATACGTCTCAACGCGAGGAATTTTGCGAAGCGACCATTCTTCCTTATTTAATTTTTTGCCAAAGACTTTGTCGCCTGCAACTACGCCTATCAAATCTCCTTCCGTATTAAAGCTCCAACCGTGAAACGGACAAGTAAACGTCTTTTTATTTCCCAAATCGGCCGTACATAAATGGGTTCCTCTATGCGTACAAGAATTTAAAAAGACGTTGATTTCACCTAATTTGTTTTTTACCAGCAATACGGGATCATCCATCAACCATCTGGTAACATAATCACCGGTGTTCTTTAATTCGGATTCATGTCCTAAATATTGCCAGGTGTATCCGAAAATTTTATCCACTTCCATATCATAAATATCCGGATCCGTTAATATCCACTGCGGGAATAATCCTTGTTCAAGCTTCGCTTTCACTTGACTAAACATTTCCTTATTTATGCCATTTTTCAAATCATATCGTTTTGCCATGCTTTACCCTCCCGGTTCATTTTTGCAAGCGGTTGCATCGGAGCCTTTGTATTTATCTATTGAAAATAAATCCTTTAATCTATGGATCAAACGGAGCTCGGTTTCTTCAATACCTCAAGGACATCGATAAAGCGGTCCGGGGCCTGATAATTAAAATGCTCATTCAGCTTCATATTGGCAAGCCATTGCAATTTGTCCCTGGCAGCCATCGACATGGTTTGATCCATATGTATATCGTTCAATGTATCGACCACCTCATTCATCTCAGCTATTCTGCGTTCCGCATGGATAGCCGACCTTGTGATCAACAAATCGGACAGTTCATTAACGGTTTTGTTCCGCAGCGTTCTCTCCAGTGAATTCAGCACCATGTCCTCGACACCAAATTCATGACTCGCTGATAAGGTTTCCAGCAATAACATCGTAAAGCCTTTCATAAATATGCTTCTAAACATTTTGATGGCGGAAGCGCTTCCCGGTTCGTCACTAATAACTGTAATGTTCATGCCGTATGGAGCTATTAGCTCGGAAAACTTCTCGGCTCCGTTTCCGCTAACCAAAATAGGCACTTTATGACGGTGCGGCGGTACAGCCTCCATTACAGCCGCATCTACAAACCAAGCATCCGAATTTTTGAGAACGGAAGCGATTTCCTTTTTGACCATGGGAGACGCCGCATTCAGATCCACATAAATTTGATCTTTTCTCAAGTTCGTTTTCACTTGTTCTGCGATACTCAGAGCGTATTTAGCGCTGGTGGAGCAGAAAACAATATCGCTGTTTTCTAAGAGCTCCTCCAGGGTTGAAGTCAATGCAACACGAATAGCATTCGCTCTGCTTCTTATAACTTCACCGATGTCGGGTTTATCGGCATTAATATCAAACGCTTTCAAGAATGTGATTCCATCGGAGATCAATCCTTCACTTATATGAAACGCCGCTTCGCCAAAACCAATAAATCCGATTCGTAAAGAACCCATCGCTCCAGCCCCTTTCATTTACAAAACCCAATACATGATCAATATTGTTTAACAATTATGTTGACATCATTAGTATAATTTTTCTTGAATAAAGTGTCAATAGATAATGTTAGGAACTAGTTCTATTATACCAGGTTTACTTATTTTTCCATAGTGACCATGGGCGGTCCGATAAAAAAAGTCCTCTATACACTGACATTGGCTTTAGTCGTCCAACATCAGATATAAGAGGACAATATACAGCTGTTAGATGTTGCCAAAGCTCATGAATTAAATAATTTTGGAATCCATAACGTAATGCTCGGGATATAAGTAATAATGATTAAAACAATATATGCAACCACAATAAAAGGAATCAATGATCTCGATAAGGTCTCCATCCTTACTCCGCCAATGGACGAGGCAATGAATAAGGCTGTGCCTACAGGAGGAGTAATCAATCCGATCGTCAGATTAATGCATACGATAATACCGAGATGAATGGGATCGATACCAAAGTTTAGGGCAACCGGCAATAGAATGGGCACCAGGATGATCATCGCGGATATTCCGTCCATAAACATCCCTACAATTAATAAGATGATATTTAAGACAAGCAAAAATACGAGAGGACTATCCGAGATGGATATTAAAAAATCGCCGATTTGATTAGGAACTCGTTCAAATGCCAGTATCCAGCTTAATAAGCTAGCCATAGCAACGATAAAGGTGACGGTTGCGGAATTCAGAGCGGTGCTGATCAGAATACCGGGAATATCCTTTAACCGCAGTTCACGATAAATGAAAAATCCGACAATAAAGGCCACCAGTGCAGCAACAGCAGCGGACTCTGTAGCTGTAAATACACCCGAAAGTATACCGATTAAAATAATGGCCGGAATCAATAGTGCAGGAAAAACGGAGAGAGAAGCTTTCACTATGTCCGTTAGAGAAGCCCTCTCCGATTTAGGGAAGTTCTCCCTAATTGCAATAAAATAGATTAACACCATAAAGCTGATCGATAATAATATCCCAGGTATAATGCCGGCTAAAAACATACTGGAGATGGAGGTTTCTGAGATCACTCCGTATATGATAAATACTAAGCTGGGAGGAATAATAGGCCCCAGCAGTGCTGAAGATACTGTAAGGGCCGAGCTGAATTCTTTCTTGTACCCTTCCCGTTCCATCGCCGGCACCATGACTCTGCTCATCATGGCCGTCTGAGCATTGGCCGATCCTAAAATGGAGGCCAAAAACATATTTGTGGCGACATTGACATAAGCTAACCCGCCTCGAAAATGTCCAAGAATAACATTGGTAAAACGTACAAGCCTTGTGGTGATCCCACCGGAATTCATTAATTCTCCTACAAACACAAACAAGGGAATAGCCAATAATCCAAAATTTTGTACGCCCTGATAAATCCGTAAGGATGCCGAATCAAATAGTCCCATGTTGCTGGTAAGGATATAAAATACCGAGCTAAAGCCCAGCACATATGCTATAGGCATCCCCAGAACAATCAAGGCAAGAAAGACTATAAAAACCAATAGCATCTATAACATCTCCGCTTCTTAATGAATGTCCTGATTGGGCTTTAAAACCAATTTGAAGATGTTGTCAATATTAAAAATCATGGTGATGAGCATAGAAAAAGGAATAATCGAATAAGGTATCCATGCCGGAATTTGCAGTGCAGCCGTCTTGATTTGCAGCACATTGGGAGATGTAACCCAATTGTACCCGGCGATTAAGAACAAAAAGGAAAAAGCGAATATCAATAATTGAATACCAACCCGCGCTGCCGTTTGCATTTTTCCGAATTTATCCAACAAAATCGTGACCGCTACCATGGAATGATTCTTCACGCTTAGACTTGCTCCCAAAAATGTAATCCAAGCCAACAGCACAAGAGCAATCTCCTGAGAACCTACGATGGGCAGCTTTAAAACATATCTGAACAAAACAGCTATATTAAGATCAATGATCAAAACCACGACACTCAACTGGATAATGATAATAACAAAACGTTCAAAAAAATGGCTGATGTTGCTTATGAAAGCTTCAATTGAACTCATATCGACAAAACCTCTTCCGGTATGGAATGATAACGCTCTTATTTTCCCGATATCTCTTTGGCTTTTTCAACGAAAGCTTTTATTTTTTCATCGTTTTGAATATATTTGTTGTGGAAATCACTGACTTTTTGGGCTAAATTATCGTTCATTTCCAATTTCCCTATCGTTACGCCGCCTTTTTTCATATCCTCAACGCTTTGGGCTGCAATTTCATTGTATAAATCAATGTTGCTTTTTCTTGCCAATTCAAAGGATTCCTGGATCAATTGCTTATCCTCAGCGGACAAACCATTCCAAACCTTTTCACTAACTAAGCCAGCGGATGTAAATGCCATATGCTGCGTTTGTGTATAATATTTAGCGATTTCATGGTACTTCCCGCTAATGATACTGGTCGGACCGGAATCCAGTGCACTGATGACCCCTGTTTGTAACGCGCTAAATATTTCAGTGAAATCGACAGGTGTCGGATTAGCCCCAAACGACTTCCAAAAATCAACGATCGCCGGACTTGGAGTCACTCGAATATTTGAGCCGGCCATATTATTGATATCTGAAATCAAACCATTTTTGGATAACACATCTCTCATTTCAATGACAAAATAACCCAACGAATAGACCCCGGCATCCCCTAATGTATCAAACAACGCTTTAGCTTCCTCTGTATTCCCCATTTCATACGCCTGTTGTGCATTATCAAACAAAAACGGCATAAACCATGCATTGAAGCTGTTAGAGTGGTTTGCTAATTCTCCCGAAATAATAATTCCCATATCCACTGTACCAGCCTTTAATTGACTCATGACTTCCCCGTCGGTTCCTAAAGTCGATTCCGGATATAGCTCAACTTTAATGCGGCCGTTGGATCGTTTTTCCACTTCTTGTTTAAATACCGCCATGGATTTAGCATGAATATGAGACGCTCCTCCACTATGGGCAACCTTAAATGTTCGATTTTCTCCCGCGCCAGCATTACCCGATGTATTGTTTGTATTGCTGCACCCGGATACGATCCATGTCAGAATCAAAACCAGAACTACAACCCATTGACTTGTCTTCTTCAAATTTACCCCTCACTTTTCATCTTTTTTAATAAATTCTTCTCAACACTTCCTGCGCTTCCTCCAAAGAACAACTTTTGTTTCTGCCGGAATGTATATCTACCGATTAAATTAGAGCTGCATCCTTTATGTATGCGCTTACCAATTCATCTTAAAAAATTACCTGCCAACAAATAAAAACTTCTTTTTTGTAATCGCTCTCAATTTATTTAGTCAAAATTAAAAAAATCTAAATCCCATTTTCGAGTCTCATATCACCTCAATTATATTTCAATTTTGTTGACTATATTGTTATACAATTATGTTTTTACCAGTATAATACATCATTTTTATCATGTCAATACACCAGGATTAATCAATTTTTTGAAAATTATCCACTTGGTTTTCTTTACTACCAAAGCAAAATCCCCTTCAACCAGACAGCATGCTGCTTTCTTTTACCGTCTGTTCAAAAGGGATTGTATCCAAGCCCGGATGCCGAGGACCGCTTCTTATCCGTCAACATTCCTTGATATCCATATTTTTAGTTCTTATCATTGACAGATAACAATATAGATGTAAGCTCTCCTGGAGCCGAATAGAACGGGGAGTGGTCTGTGTTCATGGTGAAGACCTTCTTACAGGGCGATTCCGTGTACATTTTTCTTTGAAATGGATGTGGAATCGCTGCATCAAGCAAACATTCTACAAAATATCGAGGTATGCTGCTATAACGATCCGAGAGGCTCAATTTCGTTGAAGAGACAACCAGAAAATGTTCAGGCTGAAGAAGAGATTTGGCTCTCTCGATATCCTCGTTGCTTGTATTGCCGTAAAACAGCTGTTTGATCTTGTCTTCTTTGACTGAAAAAGAAATGCCGTCGCTGGTAACAAAATAACTTGCCGCCACTTCAGGATCAAGGTGCTTGAGATCATCAATGGATTGATCGTTTTTGAGCATAAAAGCGGATACATACACTAATGATTTTACTTTTTCAGGCCGCCGTTCAGCCGCTTCACTAATGACGATACCGCCCATACTGTGTCCAACCAATATCACCGGTTCATCCATGTCATCTATTACCGAACAGACTTTATCCGTATATACTTTCACGTTGACTTGTTCTATCGGCGTCTGATCAGCTCCATGGGCCGGCAAATCGATCGCGTGAACCCTATGTCCCTTTTCTTCCAGCAAGGGAGTGATTTTTTCCCAACACCATGCACCGTGCCATGCTCCATGAATCAATACATAAGTTGACATCCGTTTCCTCCCGCTATGGATTATATAAAAGCCATTAGAATAATTTAGGACAGAACAAATGGTATCATCATTCGCCTGTCCCCGCCTGATTGAACATTTTGGATACAACCTTACAATTTGATGATGTTATTTATTCCGGGATATATGGCAGATCGCGAAAACCGGGTTTCGGCACACTAAGGACGTGCTTTTCAACATAGATGAGCAGCCCCTCGGCACCGTACTCACGTCCTATGCCCGACTGCTTCACTCCTCCAAACGGGAAACGTACATCAAGTCCCATAATGGCGGCTGTATTGATCATTGTAGTACCGGCCTCGATGCGTCGCGCAACCCGCATGGCATGCTCTTCCTCACCCCAGACGGAACTTGTCAGACCGTAGATACTATCATTGACCAAGGAGATAACCTGCTCTTCGTCATCATAAGGCAGAATAGGTATCGTCGGTCCAAACTGTTCCTCAACCACAATCGGATCGTTGTAGCCGGCATCCAGTACTAAGCTGGGCTGCATAAAATAGCCTTGCTCAAAAAGCTCGGGATCCAGAATGCGTCCTAACGGGATGACCTTAGCGCCACGGCTTTTGGCATCGTCTATCAAGCCCTGAACGTATTTCAGCTGACCAACATTGTTCACCGGACCGATCGTGACCTCCCGGTTAAAGGGACTGCCGACACGAATCCACTTGTTGGCCGCTTCAATGTAATTTTCCACGAATTTATCATAGATCGAGCGATGTACATAAACTCTTTTCGCTATCATGCATAATTGGCCGCCATTAAGAAAATTCGAAATGACGAGGCGGCGCATGGCGCGTTCATCATTCACGTCAAAGTCCGGAAGGAAGATAGCTGCATCGTTACCGCCCAACTCCAATGTCATATTCTTGATCGTATCCGAAGCCGATTTCATAATGCTTCTCGCCGTGTTGGTGCCCCCCGTAAAGGCAATTTTAGCCACCTTCGGATTCGATGTCAGCTCCACACCCACATCCGTGTCTCCGTGAACCATGTTAATCACGCCGGGAGGGAATTCGGCGGCGATGATTTCCATCGCTTTACTGACAGCAAGCGGCGCATATGGGCTTGGTTTAAGAACTAGTGTATTGCCCGTCAAAAGGGCCGGAGCTACTTTAATGGTCGAGAGAGAAATAGGATAATTCCAAGGGAAAATGGCTGACACTACGCCCATCGGATCATGTGTGATAATGGTCTTGCCATGATCATGCTCCTCTACAATGTCCTTGAGAACTTCCTTAACCGAATTGCAGGCATAATCCATCCACATCGCTGATACAAATATTTCTCCTTCAGCATCAAATAGTGGCTTTCCATGCTCTCTAGACAGTAACTGGGTCAATTCGGGTGCAGCTGCTCTCAATTTCTCAGTCGCACGCCGCATCCGTTCGATTCGCTCATCCATCGGGGTCGCTGCCCATCCGGGGAATGCCGCTGCTGCAGCGTCGATCGCACGGATAGCATCCTCTCGCGTATTGACCGGACCGTAGCCTACAATCTCATTTGGATTGACGGGATTCTCGCGTGCATACCGTTCTTTAGTCTCCACCTGATTGCCGTTGATGAGGGCATGAATAACCACCGGCTCATTTGCCATAGACCATTACCTTCCTTCTGACCTGAATTTATTGGTAACGCTTACAATCTGTGATTATTATTATATTTTAATCCGCCAAGATTGTCAAACAATCCTGATCAATTAAATTGTTTACAATATTAAGTGTTTAGATATTTTATGATGTCAATTTTTAGCATTCACATCGAATCGCGGCATCTTTCACCGAATTCCATTTGACACCAGTACGATTTAAGAATATAATCACATTATAACAATTGTTGTTATAGCAACTTATTGAGGTGGAGGATGAACTTGATGCTTTCTTTTCAAGAATATATAAGCATTTTTATTCATCAGACGGATTTAACCCTCACCAATTATATCAAATCCAAGTTAGCTCCTTTTCATCTCGCTCCGGAGCAAAATTTGATTATGATGCTCCTTTGGGAAAAAGATGGCCTTAATCAAAATGAAATTGCCGATAAGCTGAAAAAAGACAAAACGAATATTGCCCGTATGGTGTTTAATCTTGAGCAAAAAGGCTTTATTCGCAGAGTGACCGGAGAGCACGATCGGCGTTCATTAAAGGTTTTCCTGACGGAAGAAGGAAAAAAATTAGGCGATCAAGTGATTCCCGTAGCCGAGGAATTTAATCATTTAGTATGTAAAGGTATTACCGGTGAAGAGCTGACGGAGCTCAGACGAATCCTTACTAAAATGTGTTCCAATGTGGAGTAGAAAGCTTACTCCTGCCCAATAGTTGCTACAACAACAAAACAACATCATTTACTGGAGGTTATTATGGCTAAGGTACTTTTTGTCAAAGCAAATTCCCGTCCGATTGAGCAAGCTGTCAGTGTTAAGCTTTACCAGGCTTTCCTGGAAAGCTACAAAGAAACCCATCCCCAAGATGAGATCATTGAACTGGATCTGTTTAAGGAAAATTTACCGTATTATGATACGGATAAAATTAACGGCATGTTTAAATTGGGAAGAGGCTTGGATCTCACTCCAGAGGAACAATCGGCAGTTGAAACGGTAACTAAATACTTGGACCAATTTCTTGCCGTAGACAAGATCGTATTTGCATTCCCGCTTTGGAACTTCACTGTTCCTTCCGTACTTCATACGTACTTGGATTATCTGGGTCAAGCAGGCAAGACCTTCCGCTATACTCAAGATGGCCCTGTTGGACTGCTTACGGATAAGAAGGTTGTTCTGTTAAATGCACGGGGCGGCGTCTATTCCAGTGGACCCGCACAATCTGCCGAGATGGCCGTCAATTATGTAACCAATATTTTAAACTTCTGGGGAGTAACAGACATCCAAACTGTCATTGTAGAGGGGCATAACCAATTCCCTGACAAGGCAGAAGAAATTATTCACGCAGGAATTGTAAAAACGAGTGCAGTTGCAAGCAGCTTCTAAATGTTATCTCTCTACCGGACTTTGAGCTTACAATTAAAATGAGGATTAAGATAAGGGGACCGTCAACAGTTGGCGGTCCCCTTATCTTATGAAAAGCATGTTTTAAATGTAATCTTGTATTATTTTAATATTTTCATTGCATCAGTCCGGTTTCCGTCACAGCTGAGAAGATCGCCATGACCACGGCCTCCTCTCGTGAACCATGTCAAAAACATCAATGGCAGGTTTCAGCTTTCTAAGCCGCATTTTGAACGATTAGCCAATAAGCTCATCGTCACCGGGTATCCCTGAGCAATGGCTTTTGCGGGTGTAAAATTCTTACGGGTGAGCTATCCTTGCAGCCTTCCCGCATGGCGATCGTCTAAAAAAGGCTATCGGGACTTTCCCGATAGCCTAAGCCTGAAGCTGTTCTTTTGCGCAGCTTGTCTATATTTTATTATAGGTTTTATATTACACAACTCTCTTTGCCCCTACAAATTTAGATCCCCAATAAAAACTACCGAGAGAATCAATCTTTACACCACTGTTTGTAGCGGAGATAAACGAATTGTTTCCGACATAAATCCCGACGTGAGAGATATTCCTTCCTCTTTCAGAGAAAAAAACCAAGTCTCCGGATTTAGGTGCGTTTACCCAAGTGCCCACAGTAGCCATTTGAGCGGATGTTCTTGGCAGATATACGCCGTTTGGGGTATATACGTATTTCAGAAATCCGGAGCAGTCAAAGCCATTTGGCGTTAATCCACCCCAGAGATAAGCAGTGCCAATATACTTTTTGGCATCCTGCACGATTTTGTCCCCTATGGCCGGAGCTGGAGCAGGGGCAGCAGCTACCTTTGGTGCGGGCCTATACCAGGCAGGAGCATGATATTTCCCATCTTTACTGACAATGGCAATAAAATTATTTTTGTCCCACTGAACGAGTAGGCCAAACAGTTCGCTCACGAATCGGATTGGGACGTATACCCGCCCATCCCGGAATACCGCTTTCGTACCAAAATTCTGCTTTTTGCCGTTAACAACGGCTTCCGATGAACCGGATGAGAAAATCACCGATTTTCCCGGTCCTTCAACCGTCACTTTCATTTGTTGTCCATTTTTTTCCGAACTAATTTTATACCCTAATTTTTCGGAAACGAAACGGACAGGTACCATTGTGTTTTGGTCTTTATCAATGAAAGGCTGTGCATCAGGAAAGCCGACAAGCTGATCATCGACTTGAACCCGAACATCATAGTTGTACATTGCGGCGTAGGTTGTAGGGGGTGGCAAGATACCGGACAACAAAATTGCACTCGATAATACGAGCGCCGTACCCAATTTCTTCAAAATCTCTTCCTCCAATGAGCCTCCGAGGTTAGTTGACGGGTTCGGGAAGAGGTTTCCCTGGTCTGCTTAAACAATCAAACGTTCACCCCAATTAAAAAGTCCCCCGTACCAATGAACTGCGTATTCATTAGATTCGGCAAAAATTTTGTCTCACAATTACAAAAATATCATACGCGAAACTAGCACATATACCCAATCATTGACGAAATTTCGAACCTTTTATGTATTCATCTCCTGTTTTTCTATATATATCAAAAAATTAAAAAGTTAACTAAGTTTATGAAGTTAATGATTAACAAATTGTCCAATTCATTAGCATTGTCCTGAAAAATATGTAAATATAATATAATGATTCCTTATATGACAAAATGGACCAACGAAAAACCTCCATTGGCCCACTTGATTTAGGAACGCATGGGAAGGGTAAGCAAAGTAAAAAGCTATTTAACCATGTACCAATTTTTGCGCCTCTGAGATCAACTGCTCCCCTACCAGCTTCAGGCGAGCTTTCATTTGGCTAAGGTCAGCCCGCTCAGCATGGAGCCGCTGCTTTCGTTCGCTCACCATTTTTCTGACATTCGATGGATTTGGACCGCCAGTTCCGTTGCGGACCTGTATATTAAGCTCAGGATCAAGCGCCTGACGAACCGCTTCAACATTAATCCCTAATGGTTTACCGAATAATGCATGGCATCCAGCCTCTAAATCTAAGACCGTGATTTCCGTCGCCTTCTTTCCTGCTGCCAGTGTCTCCGCAACGACTCGCCCGACGATGTTATGAGCGATACGAAAGGAAAGCCCTGTCTCACGTACGATCACATCTGCCAGTTCCGTTGCCGTACCGAACCCGATCTTGGCCGAATGAAGCATAACGTCTGGACGGATGGTTAATGTTTGGAGAACACCGTTGATTAATTCAAGTGTCACGGCTGAACGATCTGCAGCTTCGAGTGCCGGCACGTTGATAGCACTGACCCCGTCATTTACGTCACTCAGAGAGGTGTTTTTCGTACTGGCGAGCACAGTAGTTAGAGAGCCACAAACATGAGCCGCACTTGCTTTGGTGTACTCCAACGCTTGCGGATTCTTTTTTTGGGGCATGATACTGCTCACAGTGGAGTAAGCGTCTGACAACTCAATAAATCCATATTCCATTGTGTTCCAGTTCTGCAGATCCAATGCGACACGTGATAGATTTGTCATTAAAATGGCAAGAGCAGCAGTGGCTTCGTGGACATCATCTCGGCACGAAACCCCATCGTAGGCTACTTCAACTATCTCTTGGAATCCCAGGACCGACGCTGTATACTCCCGGTCTATAGGGAAGCCAGAGGTCGTTAAGGCACCTGATCCCAACGTGCAGCGATTAGTTTGGGACAAAGCTGCCTGAATTCGGGCATAATCCCTACTTAACAGATCGGCTAGCGTCAGCATGTAATACCCAAGGGTAATCGGCTGTGCATGCTGGGAGTGTGTATATCCGGGCATGATCGTTTCGGCATGCATATCGGCTAGGTTCAATACGGTATCCCGCAAGAAAATCAAGCTGGTCAGCACACCACAGAGCTTTTCACGCAGGGCCAACCTCCACGTAGTAGTGTGAAGATCGTTTCGGCTGCGAGCGGTATGAAGCCTCCCTCCGACCTCTGGACCCAGTTTTCGGATTAGGTAACGTTCCACGTAGGAGTACATATCCTCTAATGTATAGTCAATTTCCAGCACATCGGGTCCAGCTGATCGAAGCTCCAGGATTTTACTCAAGATCTGACGCATCTCTTTCGTTTTGACAATATCTTGGCGAGCTAGCATCAACCCGTGAGCAAGATGCACCATCATTTCCGCTTCGAAGCAATAGTTTAGTTCCCTTTCGACAGAGGGGGCATAGTAAGCGCGCACCATGACTTCAGCCGGAGGCAGCTTAACACGCTCGCGCAGTGAAGTTACAGGATCTTGATGATGACCTTCCCGTAATTCTTGAGTTCTATCTTGAGATTGCTCATTTGTTGGCATTGAAACGTCCCTCCCGCTTAATTACATGCTGTCGGATGATTCGCGGTTCGTTACTGGCTCTATTTTTTCACTTCGGCAACAACCTTCTTCATTTCATCGGCACCCCACTTGGCAGCCTCTTCCGGCGGGGCATTCTGAAGCAATACCTTTTGCACTACCATCGATGTAATATTCCGGGCGACAATCGAACCGATATACGGATTATTTTGACCCGTCAGTTGGACGGAACCATCCTTCACCACCATCCCTGCCTCAACCGGAAAATCTGCACTGTTTTTAGTGTCAAAGCTTGCATTAACCAAGTCATTGCGTCCCTTGAACACTTCTGGAAACTCGCCATTTAGCATCTCATTCTGTACCGATTTCAGAGGTGGAATCAGATGAGGGAATGCGGTTAGGCTAAATTTACGAGATTGTTCTCCTGTGATGAGGAATGCCAAAAACTTTTTGGCCTCGGCCGTATTCTTAGCGCCCACCTCTGGGGATCCGATGGCAAAGCTGTTGTTAGATACGAACTTAACACCAACACCTGCCGGGCCCATCGGCATGGGAGCAGCCTTTGTTACTTTTAACAGATCCGGCGCATTCTTTGATGCACGGTCCACAAGACGAGGGGCATAAATGTCCATGGCTATTTTTCCAGACAGGTAACTGTCAGCCACTTCACCATAGGAGTAAGAACTAATCCCCGGAGGAGCATAGGCCTGTAAGTCTTTAAGCAGCTGCAATGCCTTTATGGTCGCTGGGCTGTCAAACGCAACATTCAGATCCTTATCAAAGTAGGTAGCTCCGGCCGACCAAA
This sequence comes from Paenibacillus sp. F024, assembly GCF_057814255.1. NCBI lineage: Bacteria > Bacillati > Bacillota > Bacilli > Caryophanales > Paenibacillaceae > Paenibacillus > Paenibacillus sp. F024. Next base: position 219,341 of record NZ_JBVASZ010000002.1, on the reverse strand, counting down.
GGAATTGGGTGAACCATAAATCGGTCATGCGATTCTTGCCGGCCGGGAAGACAATGCCGTAAATATCGGGTTGGCCGTCCCCGTTGGTATCCTCGGTGAGCGCCTTGGCGGCAGCCTTTAGCTCCTCCCAGTTGGTTGGCGGCTTTATTCCTTTGGCCTGGAGCAAGTCATCACGATACCATAGGACGCCCCAATTTCCCAAAGTATAAGCCAGATCATAAATCTTCCCATCGAACTTTGTCAGAGTACCCGGTACGAAATCCGATTCACCAATTTTGGACACCACGTCATCCAAAGGTATAATGTAGCCCTTTTGTATAAAATTGGAGCGCTCCTCAGGCAAAATTTTGAATAATTCGGGAGCCGTCCTGGAACTGAAAGCAGCATTGATTTTCTGATTGCGGCCATCCGTGCTTATAGCTTCCATTTGAATGTCAATCCCGGGGTTTGCCGCTTCGAATTCCTTGATCGCCTGATTAAAGAACTCCACGCTGGCGGGGTCCGTTTCGTTGTGCAGGAAGCGAACAACCTTAGTACTCCCCTCTGAGCCATCTTGATTGTTACTGCATGCGGACAGCAAAGAAACGAGTGAAACTAACAGGATGGTGGAGGTAATGACATTTTTTTTCATTATAATCATCCCCTCATATGTTTCTTTATATTAAGTAAGACGGTACTTCTGAATGACAGATGGGTCGAGTTGAAGGCCTAATCCGGGGTCCTGAGGAACCTGGATGATGCCATTTTTGACGGCCGGCCGATTAGCAATCAATGTCGCCCATACAGGATCCCGATCCGGGTTCGGAAAGCATTCCACATAAGTTCCATGAGCGACTGAAGCAAGCATATGCGTGGCGATCTGCGGTTCCTCATGATGGGCCATCTGGATTCCGTGCACTGCACACATGGCTGCCGTACGCTGCCATTCGGTGATGCCGCCCCCGTCCGACGCATCAAAGTTGATAAGGTCTACCGCATCAGCCGCTATCAGCCGGCGGATGCCATGGCTGGAGATTTCACTTTGGCCGGCATTGATTGGAATAGGCGTAGCCTTACGAACTTGTGCCATACTGGAGGCATCGTCATACCAGTGGCACGGCTCTTCAAACCAGCGGATATCCAAGTGTTCGATCAATCGGGCAAAACGAATAGCCTCCGAAACCTTCCACCCCCGGTTCGCATCAACCGCGATGATAAAATCAGAGCCGGCGCCATCACGTGCAGCCGCCACACGCTTCGCATCCTCTTCAGGAGACAAGCCCCCAACCTTTACCTTACATCCTGCCATCCCCACACTGCGAAGCCACTCCATCTCCTTGGCCAGATCTGCAAGAGTCTTACCTTCCTCGTAGTAACCGCCGATCGCGATGATGGGAAGTTCAGTCCGGTATCCGCCCAGCAGAGTAGCGACGTTAGTGCCCAGCGCCTTTCCTCTTAAGTCCCAAATAGCGGTATCCACACATGCGATGGCTTCCATAACTACTTTACGATCACGGTTCCATAACGTAATGGCGGACATCTTTTCGTAGATTCGTTCCAGTTGAAAGATGCTCTCCCCAATCACCGAGGGAGCAAGTTCATCGTGGATAATTCGGATAATGTCCTTTGCATGCTCACGGTTATCCCCGTTGTACACCTCGCTGATGAGTCCTTCATCGGTATGGATACGGGTAATGATGGTGCAACGGGTTGCAACCTGGTACTTGCTGCCATTGAATGTCCTTGGTAATGGAATCTCCAGTGGTATCGTTTCAATGTGTTGAATATGCATACGTTTCCGGCCTAAGCCAGCTTCCCCCTTTACGTGAGTAAATTTGTTTACTGCTCAGTTCTGCAGACAGCACAATCGTTACATGACCTAACCTCCCTTTACACCTCCATCCGACAAACCTACCACCAGTTTTTTCTGAACCAGCATATATACGGTAAGAACCGGCAGGGTCACCAGAACAGAAGCCGCCAGAAGCATACCCCATGAGGATATGTTGTCCTCCCCAACCCAGGTCGCAAGACCAATCGGCAGCGTTTTTTTTACCTCTGAGGAAGTGAACACCAGGGCAAACAGGAACTCATTCCAAGCATTCACAAAGCTGAATACCCCAACGGAAACAAGCCCGGGCAGCGCAATGGGCATGGTAATGCGGAACAACGCCTGGAGCCTGCTGCAGCCATCGATCATGGAGCTCTCTTCCAGGCTGATCGGGATGGCATTGAAGTAAGAACGCATCAACCAAAGCGTGAACGGCAGAGTGAACGTCGTGTTAGCGATAATCAGTGACGAGAGTGAATCGGCAAGCCCAAAACCCACAATATACGCATAAATCGGAATGACAATAAGACTCGTCGGAAGCATATAGGCTAGGAGTACCATCCTCGAATAAGTCGAGATGCCTCTATAGCGAAAACGGCTCAAGCTATAAGCACCGACACTGCCTATCATTAGCGAAAGGAATGTGGAGCCCAAGGCAACCAGAACACTGTTTTTAAAATAAGTTACGAAGTTGGTCACGGCGAAAAGCTCACGATAGTTGTCGAGGGTCCAGGCCGTTGGAAACAAGGTCGGAGGGTAGAGGTATAGCGTATCCGGGCTCTTAAAAGAAGTCGTGATCATCCAAAACATGGGAAACGAAACAGCGGATACCACGATCAGCACCAGAAGATGAAGCCCCATTGTCTGAAGGGATCTCACCAGCCGGGGATAGAACGGCCGCTTTGGTGCCTTCATTTTAGCGGTCATCATAACACATCCTCCGCTTTTTTCTGAAGTTTCATGTAAACAATGAGGATAATACAAAGAAAGGCGAAAGCAAGCACGGCGACTGCGGCGGCACGCCCCATCTGGTAATCGGTAAAGGCCTTGAAATAAGTTAAAAGCGGAAGCGTCGTGGTAGCCTTCAAGGGGCCGCCACCTGTCAGCAAGTAGATGATATCGAATTTGTCAAAGCTCCAAATCGTTCTAAGCAGGGCCGTGATCACGAAGACCGGCAGGATGCTGGGCAGTGTAATGTACCAGAATTGTTTCCACATGGAAGCACCGTCCATTTGAGCGGCTTCGTACTGATCCTGAGGAATAGCTTGAAGGATTCCCAGCAATGCAATAACAACAAAAGGAAAGAACTTCCACAAGCCTACCAGAATGACGGAGAACATGGCCCAGGCTTCGCTGCTAAGCCAGAGTATCGGACGATCCAGAAGGCCGATGGATATCAGCGCGTAGTTGATGACACCTACCATGTCGTTAAACATGTAACGCCAGATCAGAACGGCGACGATGGTTGGGACTAAGTACGGAAAAAGCACGAGCGCACGAGCGATGCCTCTCAGGTAAAACCGCTGCTGCATTAGCAAGGCAACTCCCAGGCCCATAAGCATTTCCAAAGACACACTGCCAAAGGTCCAAATCAGGCTATTGCCCAATGCAGAATAGAAATCTTCGCTGCCCAACGCCCATGCATAATTGGAAAGACTGAAGCTTTCTCCCGACGGTTCCTGTAGGCTCATAATAAGCAGGTGAGTAAACGGGACGACAGTCAGGAGAACAAGGAGCAGGGCGCCCGGTAAAAGCAGTAAATATGCCAAACGGCGGTCACTAGTATACAAACTGCCGCTCTGTAGTTTGCTCGGACTTTCTCGGAGCTTCGGAGCAGGACCTATTAAACTCATGTCAAGCTGCCTCCTTATCAATTTGTTCATTAAGTCGGTATTCTCAATGACTGAGGATAGTCATGATCGTGCAAATGCTTGCATCAACGCTTCACCATACAAAAGGAACCGAAAGTAAGCGATTACATTTAATCATGGAATTGTAATACCATCCATTGGCAGATTTCATTGTTAAGAACATGGGCAGCAGCGTTCATACCAAGACAAGTGGCCTTTCAAGGACGAATACTTATCCACTGCTCATGTTCTTCTCGACAAACTGTCAGTTAGACTTGCAGAGGTGAGGGCAGCAAACTCCAAGCTAACCTCGGGTCACAACGGGTACAGTGAAATGGTACCGACAGAATCTTGACGGCAAGATCGTCTCAGAAACCACTAATGGTGTGCCGCCGGAAGACATATAGCGCTTTATTACCCGCATCCCGGGGGTGTTAGGCTCCTCAGCAAGGATCTGGATTTCAGTCGTATTCAATATAAGCGGCTCAAGAATTACCTCAACGGATCCGACGGAATAGCCTAAACGACTAACAGCGAAATCAATCACAGGCAGTTCCAGTGCAGCAGAATCCATTTTCTCGGCTTCCTGGGGGAACAGGAATACAGCTTTGATGCTTGCGGCACGGTCTCCGGCCAGCCGGAGCCGTCGCAACGTAAATACCTCCTTCTCCGGTTCTAAATTCAACATTTGGGATACCCATTCCGGGGCCGGTAACACATCATGGGAAATTACTCTGAACCTCAATGCATCCTCATCTAAAGTAAGGCGATAGAACACATCGGGAACCGCAAAGGTAACCATGCGGGGCTCCGCGACAAAGGTGCCCCGGCCCTGATGGCGTATTAGCAGCCCTTCGTTACAAAGCTGCTGTAGTGCCTGACGGACTGTCCCTCTGCTGACTCCCCATTGCCGCGCCAAGCTTTCTTCATTAGGGATCTGTTCCCCCGTTTTCCATATTCGGGTTTTGATGCGACTCTCGATCTCCTCCTTCACCTGCCGGTAAAGACTAACTCCAGGCTCACTTTGCAGCACACGGATCCCCCCTACAAATTAGTCTAAATGTTTATACGTATATACCTATATCTGGATTGTATTTTGATTTATCCCGATTGATACCTGTATTTACCTAATTACCAAAAAAAATTTCGACTTAATTTTAAGTCATCTCATGATCTCACGCGGCATATGCTGTATTGAACGTAAAGATCTCCTTGGGAGAGGAGTACCCGGATTGGGGAGCCATCTATTAAAGATGGAGGAGATTGGTATGAGTCTTTCAGAGCTCATCAATTTACTCATGCTCATTGTGATGATCATTGATCTCACCAAGCCGGGAAAGTCATAAAGTTCCGGAAAATGGAGGCACTCATAAGAGGAGCACTCCATTTTCTGTTAGTGAATTATCCTCTCCGAACGCCTCCTCTCTTCACTTTTCTATATCATTCGTTTTGTATAGATGAATCGCGAATTTCATGAAATAACTGTCCATAAAAAATTCATGGCCTACTCTAAGTAGGCCATTTTCATTTCCTTCCTTATCCGTACCGATCGGATCATGAAGCGATACGTCCTTGCGGGTCTTTTTCAGCGAACGCAGATGCATCAGGATTTCGTTCTCTATACACCTCGCCGCAAACGTTGCCAGCTTGGTTCCTTTATCGGGGCTGAACGATTCGATCGCTTTGATTAACCCAATGGTTCCGATGAGGGTACGCTACCCCTAAAAATAAGAACCCTCGAACATGCAAAGATTCTTACTTTTAGAGATATATTGTGTGGAATTCACGTCAAAATGTAACGTAACTGGGGAATTGGTTACTTTTTCAAGTCTGCCTACCGGTATTCCATAAATCTCCTTAGCATACCACCCATCAACCAAATGATATCTCGGCTCGACATTGTCAGAAAGAAGGACCTAGTCTCCCGTACCGTCTTAGTTCACAATACCCAGTCTCTCGTACACTTTCTCCAAATTGTTGACTGCCTGAGTTTTCACATCTTTATACAGATTTCCTCCATAGCTATCAACGGAAACGAGCAGAGGCCCGAAATTTTTGACGCGCAGTTTCCAAATGGCTTCTGGCATTAAGTCTTCCCACCACAAATCTTCAATTTCTTCAATTTGCGTAGTCTCCAATGCCGCAGCCCCCCCGACGATTGAAAAATAAACTCCGCCGACATCGATACACGCTTGTGCCCCGGGCTCCAGCATCCCGCCTTTTCCGGTAATCGCCTTGACGCCGAATCGTTCAAACATACCTCTTACGAACCGATCCATACGTGTGCTTGTCGTTGTTCCGATGCATACCTTTTCGTATTTTCCATTTTCCAGTTTTTTGACCCCCGGAGCCGTATGAATACATACCGCTCCCTGCAATTGAGGGATTAAATCTTCCGGAGGATCGATCTTATGATCAAAAATTCGGATCAGGTTAGCGTCACGAATGCCAAAAATATGACCGTCTACCGTAACGGTATCTCCCACACGAAGCTTCTTCAAAAAATTGTCGGTCATTGGCGTTTGCAAATAATAGTGTGCCACGGTAATCCCCTCCTTTAGTAACCGATCACGACAGGCTTGCCTGCCTCAAAGGTTGCTCTTGCACGACGGGCAGGCCAACACATCATATTTACGGCAACGGGATTCATCGTAATATGCGTATCGGCCGTTTCGATATGAACCGCTAACGCCGTAGACGCTCCACCCAGCCCGTTGGGTCCGATTCCCGTCAGATTGATTGCATCGAGCAGATCTTCTTCTAGTGCGGCAATCGAAGGATCCGGATTCGGTTTTCCTATTTCTCTCGCCGCCGCCTTCTTGGCCAAGGCCGTACACAGATCCGCCGTCCCACCCATACCGACTCCTACCAGTGTCGGCGGACACGGATTAGCTCCGGAGCCGACCACGCAATCGATAATAAATTTCTTGGCACCATCAAGCCCTTCCGCCGGGTATAGCATTTTTAAATAACTCATGTTTTCAGACCCGGAGCCTTTAGGCAGCGCCAGCAATTCAATGGATGCTCCTTCAACAAACTCCCAATGAAGTACAGGCACCCTTTTGCCGGTAGCCGTACCCGTATTCTTGCGGGTAATCGTATTGCACACGCTGGAGCGTAAAGGGTGCTGCAAAGTAGCTCGTTTAGTCCCCTCGCTGATGGCATCCTCCAAGCGCATCCCGTCAAAACGAACATTCCGGCCGATTTTTACGAAAAACACCGGTATGCCAGTGTCTTGGCAAATGAGCATTTTCCGCTGATCCGCCACATCGATATTTTCCAGAATAGTGCTCAAAATTTGTTTTCCGGTTGCATAAGTTTCCTTGTCGTAAGCTTTCTGAACCGCTGCCCGTATATCGGGAGGCAAATCTTTTAAAGACCGGACGTACAATTCCTTACATGCTTCCGCAATTTCTTCATACACTTCGTCCCCTACTTGCCAAACCGTACTTAAACTTTCCATTGTTATTCCCTCCCATTTCGAATTAACCCATGAATATGATTTTAATTAAGGCGGCTCCTCCCCAAAGGGAAAACACGATTCCTACCGAAGTCAACACAAAGTTCCAACGTCTAATGACAGTGCCGTTGCTTGTGTAATCCAGGACGATATTGCGGACCCCGTTAAGTCCATGGAACAATGCAAGAACAAGCAAACTGAAATCCAAAGCTATGTACCCGATCGTTCTTAAACGTTCGATCAAATTTGCATAAGTCGGATGTACATCGGGATTTGCATAATGTAAATTCCACATGTGAACCGCAATTAAAAAAACAAGGGCAACGCCGCTGATGCGCTGAAAAAGCCAAGTGAGAACGTTTTTTCTTGTTTTCCCCATCGTGCTCATCGTTTCATCTCCTTCCCGATTAAAGAAACGCTCGGGTAAACAGCCATATAAATAGTCCTGCCGACATACAGACGATCACTGCAAACAATTGCTTTTGTTTCGTGACAAAAAAGCCCATATCCATTAAAACCAGACGGATCCCGTTTAAACCATGGATGATGACGCCCGCAAGAATAATTAAATCAAAGAAGAGAAACACGGGATTATGAAATAAAATCTCAAACGTTTTTTTAAACGCTTCGTCTCCAAGAAACATGGCCGTCCCCATCGTGGCGATATGGGCAAGCAAATACAACAACAGCCCCACGCCGGAAATGCGGTGTACGATCCAGGCTTTCATCCCCACGGAATGGCGTCTCAATACGTCGACTTTTGGAACCTGGGGATCGACATCGATCAGCTTGTGGTCTTTCGTTATTTTGACTTGCAGCATTGATTTCACCCTCCGTAATATTAACTGGCTGCGACTTTCGCTCTCGCCGTTTCACCAAACATTTCTTCAGGCTGTACATGAGTAAACCGAACTTCCCGAACGTCCGTCTCAGGCCCGTCCTTACCTTGCCTCATAAATATGTTTTGATACCAATGTTCATTGTCGGTCACCGGGTAATCCTGCCGATAGTGGGAGCCCCGGCTTTCCGTCCGTAAATAAGCGGCAACGGCAATCATTTGTCCGATTTGCACCATGTTTTTCACGTTCAATACTTCATGCCAAGCAAGGTTATATTCCTTCACTCCTGATACGCTGCAGTTATTGACACGCTGTTCATATTCCGCCAGCTTCTCAATAGCAATTTTGAGATCAGCACCGTTTCGGACAAGACCAACCTTTTCCCACATTAAGTCGCCAAGTTCTTTGCGCAATTGAAAAGGATTTTCACCTTTGTCACGGTAAAACGGCTGCATCATTTGGTCTATAAATCCATTGACCTGGCGTTCGGACACTCGATGCCGTTTCACAGCCGTCACATATTCGGCAGCCGCATCTCCTGCCCGTGCGCCGAAAACGGTGGAATCGGCCACACCGTTACCGCCAAGGCGGTTCGAGCCGTGTATGCCACCGGCATCCTCGCCTGCTACAAATAGTCCCGGTATACCACTGAAACAATCTTTATCTATCGTTACGCCGCCCATGTGAAAATGTCCGGTGGGACTTACATCTACGGGCTCAATACTAAGATCGCGCCCGACATCTTTACACCGGTCGACCATACCCGGGAACATTTTCAATACATTTTTACGGCCCAAATGAGCAACTGAAATCTGTACGCCTCCCAAACGGGTACCTCGTCCGGCCATAATTTCCATATAGGCGGCCCGCGCTACCCGGTCTCGCGTTGACCGTTCCATCTTTTCCGGATCATACTTTTGCATAAACCGTTCGCCGAGCGAATTATAAAGGTGACCTCCCGCACCACGCAGTCCTTCCTCCAATACGCCTCCATTCAAGCGCGAGTTTTCCGCCAGTAATCCCGTAGGATGAAACTGCATCATTTCCATATCGACGAATTGGGCACCAGCCCGATAAGCCATGGCCATGCCGTCTGCGGCTTTTTCCAACGAAGGGGCGGCTATTTTGAACATGCTTGCCCCTCCCCCCGTGCCGATAATGACAGCCAGCGACTCAACTGCAACAAATGTTCCCGTGCGCAGATTTAACATTAAACAGCCTGCCACAACCGTGCGGTCGTCATTATACAAAAGCTCGACGGCACGCATTTCGTCCCAGCAAACAACACTTTCTTTCGCATAGAGTTGATCCCTCAGACGATTAATAATTTCAATTCCCGTTAAGTCGCCCCGATGTACGGTACGGTCAAACGATTGGCCCGCGAATGGCTTCTGATGAATCGTCCCGTCCGGATTGCGGTCGAAGAAGCAGCCCATCCTCGTCTCTAACTCCAGAATTCGTTTGGGAGCATCGTTCACCAATGTCCATGCCAATTCTTGATTGTTGATCATACCTCCGCCCTTTAAAGTGTCTTTAAAATGCATGTCTACGGAATCCTTCGGATTCAAAACAACATTGTAACCGCCTTGTACCATGCGGGTGCATCCGCTTTTTCCGACCAATCCCTTGGCTGCTACGAGGATCTTCAATTTCGGATTACGGTCATAAGCGTGATGGGCGGCGAACAAGCCTGCGCCTCCGCTGCCGAGAATAAGAATATCGCATTGCACGCGCTCCATTATTCACTCCCTCCTTTTAACGCGCTGGCAACCGCCCGCGACTTCAGTTTTTGAATGGACCAAGTGGGAACAAGATGTTTAGGACAAACTTCCATACAGTTGAACAAAGTATGGCAGCGTAGCACTCCATCCTCTCCCGATGCCACCTCCATGCGTTGCTTCGTCCCTTTATCCCGTTCATCAGCTACCAGCGTATAAGCTCGATTCAATGCTGCAGGGCCAATATAGCTGTCATCTAATGCTACCAGCGTGCAAGCGGAATAACAGGCTCCACACGTAATACAGTCAATACTCTGGTCAATAATTTCACGGCGGCCGGATTCCGGCGGAATGAGGGCAAAGTCTTTCTCGGCGTCTTCTTTTGGTACAAAATATGGTTTAATGCGCTGCCATTGTTTAAAAAACGGATCCATGTTGACGGCAAGATCTTTGATGATCGGCAAATTCCTCAGCGGCCGCACGGTAATCTCCCGCCCCAGCTTGGCAATTTTGGTACGGCAAGCCAGTCCCTCTTTGTCATTCATAATCATCCCGCACGATCCGCACATCCCGAGACGGCACGAGCAGCGAAATGAAACCGTTGGATCCTGTTCAGTCAAAACAATAAATAATGCATCCAGCACGGTCATATTCTCTTTTGCGTCTACATTGTAGGTGTCATACCTAGCCTCAGCGTCCGCTTCGGGCTGATAGCGAAGCACATGTACTTTTATCTTTGCCAAAGGGATCCCCCATTTCCTAAAAATATTTTCAAGAGCAATATTGTGAACAATCGTTATATATTGTATTATATCCTTATATAACATATAGTCAATAATAAAATTTTAATCGCTTTCATGAAATTAGTGTTGAGTTGTCATTTGATATATAATAACTATAGAGTCACGCAAAATATAATCTGGAAAATTTGTATTAAATTGTATTATAATATCCTATAATAGGGGGCTCTCATATCATGATAGATCGCATGAGCCACATCAGCATGTATGCACAAATCGCCTCTCTTCTCGAGTCGGCCATACGTACGGGAGAACTTCAACCGGACCAAAAAATACCTACTGAGGCCGAATTGATGGAAAAGTATAACGTGAGCCGCATGACGGCTCGACAGGCCATCCAAATTCTCGATGACAAAGGATTGGTGGTCAGAAAACAGGGAAAGGGAACTTTTGTCATCGGACCGATGCTTCGTCAGGAGCTTGGGGGAATGGAGGCGTTTTACGATTCTTTCCTGCAAAAGGACTTGGTGCCCAAGCTGCTGGAAATGAAGGTAACCGATACGCCGGAGGAAGTTATCGAAATTTTAGGTGATCGTTTCGCTCAGTCGTTACATTTAAAACGAGTCTACTATCGGCAAGATGAAATTTACGGATTCAGCCTCATGTATTTGCCGATGGATCTGGCCTCCTCAGTCACGTGGCAATTAGCGGAGAAAAATGCCGGCTATTCGCTGTTGATCCAACATGCAGGATACACTCTGAAAAACGCAAGTTTGGCGATTCGCGCTCTTCCCTCGAATAAAGAACAAGCGGAAATATTGAACATTCGTCCCAAGGAGCCTTTGCTCCAGCTGTCACGCACCAGTTATACGATCGATGAGCAGCCGATCGAACATATCAAGCTATACCTGAGAGCGGACAAATGCGAATTCAACGTTACCGTACCTGGCAACTTCTTGTTGGTTGAAGGGATTAGAAATACGACCCAACAAAACAAATGAGGTGATGGCAGCTTGATATACACACTGATGCTTATCGGATTGACCGGCGGGATACTGACAGGACTTATGTCGGTTGGGGGCGGGCTTATTCTCATTTTTTTGCTGCTGCTTGTGCCGCCATTGTTCGGAGAGTCATATACGATGCATACGATTGCCGGCATGGTGATCATTCAGACGTTTTTTTCTTCAGGTTCGGGACTGTTCACTTATTGGAGAAGCCGTTTGATCGATTTTTTCCTCATTCGCTATATAGGACCCAGTTCTTTGTTCGGCGGCGCTTTGGGCAGCGGTTTGTCCGAGCAAATAAGCAATGAGCTGCTTACCGCCATATTTGCGGTGCTTTCTCTGATTGCTACAGCCTCTATGTTTTTGCGTCGGGTGGAAGCCGAGACCCCTCCTTACCGTAATAAAAGCTTGGCCGTTATGTTAGGTTTCGGCATCGGTTTACTGGGCGGAATGTTTGGAATCGGAGCGGGATTTTTATATCTGCCTGTGATGATGAATATTTTCAAAATCGAGTCTAGGAAAGCTGTCGGCACCGGACTAGCGGTTGCGATTTTCCTGGTACTCGGAGCCCTGATCGGTAAAGTAAGCGCTTCTAGTTTGCCGTGGCTGGAAGGTTTCTTCTTAGCTATCGGCGCTATACCGGGCGGACTCATCGGCTCGCGTCTCGGACGCAGGATGAAGTCAAAGGTTCTTCGCTCCATTATGGCTGCGGCAATTATTGTCATAGCGATGAAAATTTGGGCCGATCTGCTGCAGTTGAACGGCTTTTCCGCTGCCGCCGCTTGGACGATCCTGACTTCCTTAGCCATTGTAACTACGGCTACCGTTATTCTCATTCGTTTGCCGCCAAAGCAGCGCGATTCCCAGACTCAACAGACGTCAAAGCATAAATAAACATTTGCGGGTATCTGGGTTACTCGAAAAAGCGAACAACAAGGTTGTTGCCTCACTTTAATAAAACCGCTGCTTTTGAAGGTCCTCCCCACACAACATAAAATTGCAATAAATATCTCCTAAAAAACTATCTTGCCAAATAATGCAGGCTCGTTTAAAATAAAATGTAAGCGTTTTATTGGTAATACCACTTACCTCATATCTTTCTACTCACCTTTCTTTATGATTCATGGATCAAACTAATAAAGCTAAATTTGAGGAGGGATTAGATGTTTCACAATAAAGCGGTTTCGGATGTTGTGGCTGGCCTCATCGCTATCTTGATCGGAATAGTTTCGATTATCGAGGCCGTACGATTATATCCTATGAAAGTTAGCGTTATGGTCGGAGACCATACCATGCCGGCTCTTCTCGGTATCATCATGGTCGTTTTGGGGACGTTGCTGATATTTGTTATAAAGGGCGGAGCCTTTAAGGCGGAATTTTCAGATCGAAACACGATGCGCGTTATGATTGGTATCGGTGCTGCCATGTTCGGATATTGGATCATGATGGAATATTTAGGTTATGTTGTATCTACTTTGCTGTCCGCTCTGTTTTTGTTTCGGCTCACGGGATCATACCCGTGGATAAGGTCAGCGTTATATGCTTCAGCAACAACAGCCGTTATTTATTTGATTTTCGTATACTGGTTGAACATGGTACTGCCCGAAGGACTTTTGTAGATATATTCACCAGGAGGAACACCTATGGAATCTTTGAAGTAATACCCAGGGAATTATTATGATGGCAGACATTGATTACAGAGCAATGTACGGGGGTGTTATCGTTAGCCACTTGTCTGGATGGCTACCAACTAGAAAAAATGGAAAAGAAAATTTCCAAAAATTCGGAACGATTCAGTAAAGGCGAGACGGTTGAAGTGACTGCGCCGGAAGCTGCCAACAACGACACCAGCTCCTTGTGATAATCCAAGTTAGCGTTGGATGCTTCAGCCTCTCCCTCCTTGACGATCTTCCTGGCGAGTTTAATGATCTACGGATTGGTTCCGGATCCGGTACTGTTCGAACAGCACTCCGCAGAAGTTTGAACCATTATCGCAAGGATGTTCATCGGCAATGTGATGCTCCTCACCCTCAATTTATCGTTAGTTGACTTATGTGCCCAAAGTTGCGTTCCAGATGATGGCCCCAATTACACTCCTTTTAAGTAATCTAAGAACTTACTCCGTATCGTTAACCATTCTCATCATTGCAACCGTAATGTTATGTGTCTCGTTTAGGCTTCTAAAGCTTACAAAATCAAGCGTCGAGGAGGTTGTGGAGGCAGAAGTTGATAGTTTCACCTGAATGATTCTGCCTCCTCTATATTGCGAACCGGGGGTGAACAACCAAAGCCGTTACAATCTCAATGAACAATGTCGGGTGATTTGGTCAGGTCGTGCTTAGCATGATGCTAACAGTATCCAAAATTAGGTAGGGGAGGATTGTAGAATGAAACAAATTGGTTCAAAACTAGCAATAACCGCAGTCTTATCGTTGGCAATAGTCGTCGCTGGATGTTCCGGCTCGAGCAAACAGAGCCAACCTAACTATCCGACGAAACAAATCGAATATATCGTACCTTTTGCTGCAGGCGGAGGAGTAGACTTGGTCGCCAGGGCGGTAGCGGAATATTTAGGTAAAGAGTTCGGGCATCCGGTCACCGTAGTAAACAAGCCGGGCGGCGGTGGTGCCACCGGGGCACAGGCCGCACTGAAACAGGCGGCGGCGGACGGATATACGGTACTGGCCAACAACAACTCCAGTGTTACAATGTTAAACGCGGGCATGGTCAATCCGCCCGTCAAAATCGAGGATCACAAGTTCGTCGCGCGGGTCGTAAAGGATCCTATGACGTTTACCGTCAGTACCGACGCACCATGGAAAGATTTCAAGGAATTTAATGAATGGGTAAAGAAAAATCCCGAACAATTAACCTGGACAAGTGTAGGACCGTCGGGAATATCCGCATTCGCCGTTGCCGAATGGCTTGATGCGATCGGCGTCGATTTCAAAAAAACCCGCATGGTAACATCGACAGGGTCAGCCGATTCGATGCCGAAAGTCGCGGGCGGACATGCCGTTTTAGCCGTTCACTCCGTTAACGAAGTGCATACTATGGCTTCTTCGGGCAAAGTGAAGATATTGGCCATAAATTCAGATAAGCGCAGCGCCTTTTTTCCAGATGTACCGACCGTTAAAGAACAAGGGGTAACGATGACGGCTGAATGGTGGACGGGAATTTCCCTGCCCGTCGGGACGCCGGACCATGTCGTCAAACGGTGGGAAGAAGCGACCAGTAAAATGGCTAAAGATCAAGCATTCCTTGATAAATTAAAGAACATCCACGTGGAGGCCGCCTATTTGAACTCCACAGACTTTGCCAAATTGGTGGAAGATGAAACGAAATACTTTACGGATTTGGCGACGAAAAAAGAGATCCGCAAATAACGTCCGCATTCCATCTTATGAATAGGAGAAAAATGAAACTCTTATTGCCTAAACATGGTTGATTAATTATAACCAATCTCCCATGGGTAATACCACTTACCTTTTATGAGTAATATTAATTTAAGCATCTACAAGCAGGCTAGCGGAATGCATAAGTTTCTGATTCACAAACGGGTAGATCACGTCGGTGTAGCGACGAATGACATCGAAGCCGGCGAGAAAGTGATCGGCGTCTATTGGCCCCGTCATTGGTATAGTTTGCCGACCGGATACGCTCCGGAAGGATTTAAATCGGTGATTACGTTCGTTGGATACCCATTTGGGTATCCAACTATTATTTTATTATGAGGTGTGGGAAGACCACCTTACGGACAATTCCGATATACGTTATCAAGCGTTTGGGTCGGTGCTCTCTCCGGAAAAGCTTTTGTCTCACTCCGATCAATAGTTTCAACTGATGATCCCTGAGGCAGCCAGTAACGAGGTCGTCGTTCACGTGATACATAACTTGATCGATTTACTAAGGTTGGATGGACTAGAAATACCCGGGGAAGGGTTGAACAATCGTCTAAGGAACAGTTGTTCATTGCAGAGGCACCTGATCAAATGCATCAAAAGCTCCGCAAGCATTCGATTACCCGAAACAATATTTCCGATAGAATAACTTGGGTATTGACAATTATACAGAAATATATGACAATAAATACAAGTAATCCAATATGAATTTTAAGTAATGAGTTAGGGGGATTTGTATGATTTTATTACTCCAAGAAGTCGCTATCGGCCTATTGTTTGGTGCAGCTACATTTTTCTTTTTTATGGAGATTAAACAAGATAAGTTGCTAAAAGAGGAACATCATGGCTTTTAAAAAATCTAGCGCTGTAAATAAGTAAAAGTACGACCTCCCCCTTATGTTTACAGGTAGATCGTACTTTTTCTTTTACAACCCAATTAATAGAATACCGCAATTAAGAGATTTCCCAACATCGCCAGAGCTATGAATCCAATGATTGCGACGATAATGGCGTTTTTGCCGACTTTCTTAAAGTCACCCAGCTTAATGCTTAAACCAAGACCAGCCATCGCAGCCGACAACAAGAAAACGCTCACGGTAATCAATGCCTTTACGAAAGATTCCGGTAAAATCCCGATTGTATTAACCATACTCATTGCCAAAAATCCAAAGATAAACCAAGGAATGGGCAAGTTTTTTAAACCCTTTTTTTCACTGGTTTCCTGTTCAGCTTTAGATCTGTAGACATAACCCAACACTAACGCAACTGGAATTAATAAGGCAACCCTGCCCAGCTTGACAACAATCGCTGCATCGCTTCCTACATCCCCTCCTGGAACCCCCGCCGCGATAACGTGTGCCAATTCATGCAAGGTCGAGCCTGCAAGCACACCGTACAAATAGGGGTCCATACCCAGATACGGATACAGAAAAACATAAGCAATCGCACCCAAAGTTCCAAGTGTAGCTATGCAGGCGACTGAAATCGCCGTTAATTCCTTCTTAGCACCGATTAGCGGCGCAACAGCCACGATGGCCGCCGCACCACATACAGCTGTTCCGACTGCTATCAATGCGGATAGATGCTTGTCGATTGCCAATTTATGTCCCAAATAAATCATTACAACCAAGGTAAACGCGATCACAATAACATCGATCATTAATACTGAAAATCCGGCATCAAGAATTTGGTTTAGATTCAAACGAAGCCCCATCAAGATGATGCCTGCCCGTAGAAGATACTTACTACTGAATGTAATTCCTGCGGATGCGTCATGTGGCACATCCATAGTTGACTTCCACACAACACCGAGCATTATGGAAATGATCATAACGCCCATAATCGAGAAGAATGGAAGCTCAGCAATTTTCCCTGATAAGATGGCTAACGTTACCGTTAGTACAATTCCTTTTAAAAGCCCTTTCCAGCGCGGAGCCGAATCTGGCTTCACCGTACTCGGTGCGGAGCGAAGTAGAAATGATGGCATTTGCAAACTACCAACTCCCTGATATTGTTCTTATCATTACTCCTCTACATCTTCTGCTTTGATTGTATCTTTCAACTCGAGCAGAAGGGCAGTTTCTACACTGGCTAGATGTTCGATCATATGGGAACGCGCTAATTCGGCGTTTTGTTCTTTGAGTGCTTGGGCGATCAGCATATGCTCCTTCAACGACTGCTCAACCCGTCCTGGTATTTTCATGGATTGCATTCGGCTTTGCCGCAAAAGATCGATCAGGTTAGTCATAATTCTTACGACTACCTCGTTGCCGGCAGCCTCTGCTACCATTAAGTGAAACGCCTGATCCGATTCGGACAAAAACTTCTCTCGTTCTTCCCGTGTCCCGAACTGTGGCGAAACGATTACACGGTTATAGCATTCCTTGGTCGTTTCGAAGATTTCTTCCAGATAATCCGGCGTCCCGCTTATGGCGGCTTTTGCCGCACTTTCCGCTTCGATCATTTTACGTACTTCAAACAGCTCGTGAATTGTGTCCGACTGCATAAACAGAACTGATGCCAGGTTGTCCAGCCGCACGCTTTGGGCAGCAACGAAGACGCCATTGCCTTGCTTAATATCAAGCAATCCCATAGCGGACAAAATTTTGAACGCTTCCCGTATAGTCGGTCGACTAACATTCATTTTTTCGGCAAGCTCGCGCTCCGGCGGCAGCTTATCTCCCGGCTTTAGCTTACCGGACAAGATAAGCTCCTTAATATTCTCAACTACTTTACGGGAAAATGTTTTGCGTTCCTCATTGATCGATTTAAACATGCTAACCCCTACCTTCTAACGTTCACTCTGCATAAGGAATGTCGCCCTTCCATCACATTAATGACTTCATTCGAAACCATCTCTGCTGTTCGAGCCTGAGATTCCTTGGTTAATCCTGCGATATGCGGCGTAATGATACAGTTCTCCCTTTGCAGCAGCGGATGATCGAATGCGGGCGGCTCTTGCTCAAGCACATCTAATACCGCTCCGCCTATAACCCCGCTCTGAAGCGCCTCATTTAACTCAACTTCATTAATTATTCCCCCGCGAGAGCTATTGATAACAATAGCTGATCTTTTCATTCTGCCAAGAGAATCTCCATTAATAAGATTTCGAGTTTTAGCCGTTAACGGCACATGCAGGCTTACATAGTCTGAATCTGTAAGGACCCGGTCATAACTGACAAGCTCGATTCCACTTTCCATTACCGGGAAATCGTACGGTGCAACAAAAGGGTCATACCCGATGACTTTCAAGCCAAGCGCTCTTGCACGTATAGCCACACGATGGCCGATTTCCCCGACTCCTATAAGTCCTAATGTTTTACCTGAAACCTCAGTTCCTGTGTACTTCTTCCGATTCCAGCCACCGGATCTGACATCCACGTTTGCTTCCTGAAGCAAACGTGCTGAAGAAAACAACCCGGAGATAACATATTCAGCGACGGATGTTGCATTAGCATTTTTCCCAAAAACCACCTGAATGTTTCGGTCAGCCGCTGCCTGAAGATCAATGTTATCCAGCCCTACGCCCAAGCGACCGATAACCTTCAAGCGATGCTCCCAACTTAATAATTCTGCATCCACCTTGGTTTGGTTTCTTACAATAACGGCGTCGGCGGATTTCAGTTCCTTCAGCAGCTGCGAACGATTTTTCCAAAGTTCAGGATCGTAAACGACTTCCCATCCTTTTGCCTCTAGTATTTCAATGCCAATCGGCCAATTTAGCTCGGTAATGACAACCTTCATTTGTACGCTCCTTCCGGAAATGCCACTCCTACTTCATCTCCAAGATGCTTTAGCTCTTTGAAGACTTCATGAGAGATTGTTAATCCGTTAACGGAGCGCGTCTTATACTCCTTGTACCTACGCTCACCCGGATAATAAATCTCATCCGTACCGGCTGCTGTCGGAGTGCTTTTTACTGCTTGAAGGAACTCTTCTATTATATCAAAATAATGGTTAATGGACATCCACTTTGATATATCCAGCAGTATAAAGCTGTGTCCCACATTGGCCGCCGGGTCACCATCCTTATAAAGGTTACTTACATGCGGGCCGTATGCGGCACCACTCAATACACCGCACATTAATTCTATAGCCATCGCCAGAGCATACCCTTTAGCTCCACCCAGAGGAAGAACAGCTCCTTTAAGTGCTGCACCCGGATCCGTCGTTTCGACGCCATTCTCGTCAATCGCCCAGCCCATTGGGATTTTCTCTCCAGTTTTATTCGCCAAAATAATTTTCCCACGTGCCACCACGCTGGATGACATATCGATTATGACATGAGGCTCATTTCGTTTCGGGAAGCCGAAAGCAATCGGATTGGTACCGAAAAATGCCTTTTTTCCTCCCCATGGCGGAATTCCTGGAGGGGAGTTGGTCATGGCGATTAGTGCCATATTTTCCTTGCACGCTTGCTGGCAAAAGTAAGCGGCGGTGCCGAAGTGATTGCTGTTGCGAACGAAAACACCGATCATACCGTTTTCCTTTGCCATAGGAATGGCTGTTTCTATAGCACGGTATGCGACCACCTGTCCCAGTCCATTGCCTCCATTCACCTTCAAGACCGTACCCAGTTGTTCAAAGTCAAGGCCTGGATTCGCAGAAATCCTCCCCTCCCGAATCCGCTTCGAATAGATAGGCAGTCTGCTGATCCCATGGCTTTCATTCCCTTCAAGATCAGCTCGCACCAACGAATCGGCAGCAATAACGGCATCCGCATCAGTCATGCCCAGCTTTATGAGCACTTGTTTTCCGAAATCAACCAGATCAATTGCCCGGTAAGGAGTAGCGGCTTTGCATTCAGACACTAAGAATCACCTCATAAAAACATATAGTTGGATACCATAAGCGACATCCAACTATATATCATCTAGTCTCGGTTTTTTATTTTATGCGCTGCGGTATAGCTTTGTCATTACGAATTCTTTATGTCCAAGAGCTTCGGCAGCCGTGTAACGGCCGTTAACTACCCGGCACATGTAATCCATCAGCATATCTCCCGCCTGGGTCAGGTTGATTTCACGGGACAGCAGACCGCTGCAGTCTACGTCGATATGTTCGCTCATAGAACCTACTGTTTTCGGATTGGCGCTTATTTTAATTACCGGCTCAATTGGATTTCCAATGATGTTTCCTTGACCGGTCGGGAAGAAATGGAGAACCGCGCCGCCTGCAGCCATCAGGGTAATACATTCAGCTGCTGCGGATGAAGTATCCATGAAGTAAAGCCCTGACCCGTTTTCCGGCATTTCAGCCGGTTCAAGAACACCGATAATCTGCTTCGTGCCTGTTTTCTCAATATTGCCTAGCGCTTTTTCTTCAATGGTGGATAAGCCGCCTGCAATGTTGCCCTGTGTCGGCTGGGACCCGAGCAGATCCACGCCCGATCCTTTTATTTCAGAAATGTAGTTGTCGTAAATACCCATGAACTTCTGGCGTAGTTCAGGTGTAGCGCAGCGGTCGGCAATCAGATGCTCGCCGCCGGTCAGCTCTGAAGTTTCACCGAAGAATACGGTTGCGCCTGCGTCAACCAAACGATCAACCGCTTGAGCTACCGTCGGGCAGGAACCTAAGCCGGTAGTTGTGTCAGATTCGCCGCATTTGATGCTGATTGTAAGATCACTCAACTCGATAGGCTCGCGATGTAATTCGGATGCCCATTGGACAAATTCTTTGGCCTTCCAAGAAGCTTGCCGAATGACTTCAAGGTCTCCCTTTCCTTCGATGGAGACTGCCGCAACCGGCTTGCCCGTTTTGGCAATGCCTTCGGCAATAATGTTCGTCCAGTTAGGCTCAATGCCAATTACAACTACAGCGGCAACGTTCGGGTTGGAGCCGATACCAATCATTGTACGGAAGTGCAGTTCAAGATCCTTACCGTACTGCAAACGTCCGTAAGCATGAGGAAGGGCCATAGTGCCATGAATGTTATTGGCGACCGCTTCACAAGCCGCGTTGGAGATATCATCCACAGGAAGAATAATTACATGATTACGAATGCCTACTTTACCATTTTCACGTCTGTAACCGAATAATTGTTTCATATCTACCACCTCAATGTTTTAATGTTATGTGTATGAACATAATCGCCGAACTTAAAGCCTTCCGGTGCATAACCGATCGGCAAGCCGTACTCGATTACATGATCGTTTTTGGCTATATCCTGGATTGCAATTTTGTGCCCCAACGGTATAGCGCTTGCCGCAGTTACTTCAATCGTAGAATCGTTATCCATGTAGACGCCGATCACCTTCTCCCCAGCCTCCATATCTGCGGTGGCAACACCGACATGGTCACCTTGCTTATGAATTAGAAACTTATGCATGAGATGAACCTCCTTTTTGTTTTAATATTGGTAATAGGTATGTGGTAATACCAATTACCAAAAGTATAATTTATTATCTTATTTCTGACAATACCTAAATTTAACTTTTATTTATGAATCTCTTTTTTAATCGCGAGGTGAGGAAAATACTTGGTTTCCTCATTAATAATTATTGAGAAATCGACGGAATTTAAGAGGCTTCCTTATTGATATTTTCAGCTTTCGAGAAATTCCTTGTCCTGCACTATTTTTGCGGTGGCTCCTCATATCGTTAGACAACATGGGGTTCCCCTCAGGAAGTGAGACTCCCGTCCCCATAGCCCATACACTATCTTTGATCCATTACCCCCTTTATTAATTTGAAATATCCGCTTCCGTACCGACAGCTTCGACAACTTTGGCTTTCGTGTGTTTCAGTAGTCTAAGTGAAACAAACAGCATAATCGAGGCCAGTACGAGAATGGTTAATGAAATAGGCCGTGAGAAAAAGATAAGCGGGCTTCCTGCAGACATTGCCATAGATTGAACAAAGGCGTTCTCGACAATCGGACCTAGAATAAAGCATAAAATCAGCGGAACCACCGGCCATCTGTATTTATGGAAAATGTAACCTAAACCACCAAATATCAACATAATTAAAACATCGAATTCATTATTGCGCACCGTATACGTCCCTATAATACTCAAAATGAGAATGATGGGGGCAATAACACCAAAAGGGATCATAGTAACCCTTGCCCATAAACCGATCAACGGTAAATTGAGAATGAGCAGCATAACATTACCGATAAACATACTGGCGATAACTGTCCAAACGAATGGGGCATTTTGCTCGAACAGTACCGGACCAGGTGCTAAGCCGTAAATCATCAGACCTGCCAATAAAATAGCCAATGGAGGAGATGCAGGGATCCCTAGCGCCAGCAAAGGAATGAATCCCGCTGAGCTTGTTGCATTGTTAGCCGCTTCAGGGGCAGCTACACCGGCCATAATTCCTTTGCCAAATTCCTCAGGCTTTTTAGACATTTTCTTTTCAATATCGTAAGCAAAAAACGTACTGACCGCTGCAGAGCAGCCCGGCAGAAGACCGAATAGAAAACCAATGAACCCACCACGAAACATAGCTCTCGAACTATCCCTCAGATCCTTAATCCCGGGGTAAACGCTTCCAATTTTGTCGGTAGAGATTGCCGTTTGCTTCTCCTCCACCCCTTTCAAAACCTCTGTTATGGCGAATAAGCCAATAATAATACTAATCATTTCAATGCCACCCATTAAACTGTTAAGACCGAAATCAAATCTAGGAAGACCGGCAGTCGGGCCGATTCCGATCAAAGAAAGAATATAACCAAAAATTCCCATAATGAGTGTTTTTAGAATTGAATTGCCCGCAAGATTGACTATTACTGTCAACGCCAGAATCATAAGGGCAAAGTATTCGGGGGGGCCAAACTTTAATGCCTGGTCGGCCAACAGTGGAGCAAAAAACACCAACCCTATAACACCTAAAGTACCCGCAACAAAAGACGCAATCGCTGCAATTCCCAGTGCCGGCCCCCCTCGCCCCTGCTTCGCAAGCGGGTAACCGTCGAGACAGGTAGGTACCGAGGAAATCTCCCCAGGAATATTAAGCAAGATAGCCGTTGTAGAACCACCGTACATAGCGCCATAATAAATTCCCGCCATCATGATAACCCCTTGTGTGGGTTCAAGGACTGTCGTTAGGGGCAGTAGAATTGCAATGGCGGATGTAGGTCCCAGCCCTGGAAGCATACCGACCAATGTTCCAAATAAAGCTCCCAAAGCGGCCATCAGCAGATTTATTGGGGTTAACGCTGCAGCAAATCCAGATAATAAATATTGCAGTGTTTCCATGAATATCCTCCTGACCGTTAAATCGAGAATAGCCCTTCAGGCAAAATCAAATTTTATTGCAAAACAAATTGCATAAATGACAATTGCAGTAACAAGTACCTGATCACGGATTTGAACCACGTATTGCCCCCGATATTTCGTATAACAGGAGTGAGAAAATAGCTGTGGAAAGGAGATACCCCAAATACAATACTTCATTGTAATCCGGTAATCGAGCAAGATAATGAGCGTCAATAGAATAAATCGCAGATCCTTTTTGTCGGAGAACTCCACTTCAACTTCAAACCATTCTTTCGAGGGCAAGATCAATAAGAGCAAAAACCATGATGCATCCCAATAGCGCCGGTATCGTATGACCACCAACTATGGGGCTGATTTTCATCAGGTATAAACGAAGGGCTTCAAATACACATGATTTCAAGAATGATCTCGATCAAGGCGGATATTTGATCATGCCCTGACTTTACTTCGCATATGCAGTTGTCCTCCTTAGATTCATTTTAGCGCTGTTATATGTAAGAGGTATGTGGTAATACCAGTAAGCGCTTACAGTTTTATTTTATAAGAACCTTCTATATATTTCAAGTATTGTTTTCTTAAAAATTTAGGTTTCCGAAATTCAATCTTTTGCACTACAACCCAAAAGCGCTTCTCCCATAAAAAAATTCATGGCCTACTCTAAGTAGGCCATTTCATATGAACGCTATCTTTTCTGCTTATAAAATTCATGATACAGCTTCATCAACGCCCGTTTCTCAATCCTCGATACATACGAACGCGAAATCCCCAGCTCCTTGGCAATCTCGCGCTGCGTACGTTCCTCACCTCCCGCTTCAAGTCCAAAGCGTCCAACGACCACCTCCCGCTCCCGCCCGTCTAAAATATCCAAATTACGGTAAATCTTCGATTTTTCAATCTTCAGCTGAACCTTATCCACGACATCGTCGGCTTCCGTACCGAGGATGTCAATCAATGTAATTTCATTTCCTTCCTTATCCGTACCGATCGGGTCATGAAGCGAAACGTCCTTGCGGGTCTTTTTCAGCGAACGCAGATGCATCAGAATCTCGTTCTCTATACACCTCGCCGCAAACGTTGCCAGCTTGGTTCCTTTATCGGGGCTGAACGATTCGATCGCTTTGATTAACCCAATGGTTCCGATGGAAATGAGATCCTCAAGGTCCTCTCCGGTATTGTCGAATTTTTTGACGATATGAGCAACTAAGCGAAGATTATGTTCAATCAGCACATTGCGGGAGTGTTGGTCCCCTTGGGCCATTAAACGTAAATGCTTCTCCTCCTCATCTTCAGCGAGCGGTTGGGGAAACGCATTGTTTTTAACGTATGAGACCAGCAGCATTAACTCTTTAATAAACAAAGCGATTGCAGAAAAAAATCCAGCCACCTCAAGCCACCCCCATGATGAGATTAGTACTATTGTATGTGGGCGGCAGCCTATCGGTGCCTGTACAGATCAAAAATTCTAATAGCCGGATTATAGCCCGGGAAAGTGACTCCATTGTATTCTATTATGATGTGATTTCGGTAATCAATTTCAGACGTCAATCTCCTAAATACAGCTGTCAATGTTGTCTTCAGGCTTTAACTTACCATCACATTCCTCTCGATGGCATTCAACGTAAAATGTACTGACTTTTTCCGTATCAAGGGAACCCATGACTTCACCGCAATGCTTACAAACCAAAATACCTAAATCAAATGCATTAGAAGAACGTTCCATACATTCACCACCGTTCCTTAACCAGATTTAATATTCTACAACTTTGTCCGAAGTGACCCCTGCATCGCATTCATCGGGCAAAACAAGTAAGAGCAAAAGCCCCATAATAAATGGAGCTTTCGCGTTGAGCTTTACTGCTTTAATAAGGTATCAATCAACTCTTTACCAACTACAGACTCCATTTCCGTATAAACCGATTTCGTTTGGGCTTGGAACAAGCTTCTATCCACTTCGATGACTTCGACGCCCTCAGCTTTAATCTCTTCTAACAACTTGGCTTCATTATCCTTGATCAATTGACGATTATAATCTCTTGCCTCTAACGCAGCTTTATCAACGATTTTCTTCAAATCATCCGACAAGCCGTCATAAAACGCTAAGCTCATCACGAACGGAGCAGCTCCGTACATATGCCCTGTCAAAGACATATATTTTTGAACTTCCTGATATTTAGAACTGTGAATGTTAGCAATGGGATTTTCCTGTCCATCAACGACTTTCTGTTCCAGGGCAGTAAACACCTCTGGCGACGGAATTGGCGTAGGAGCGGCACCGAGTGCTTTAAAGATCGAGATGGAGACCTTATTTTCGGGAACACGCAGCTTGATTCCTTTTAAATCATCCGGCGTTTTAATCGGGCGAACCGAGTTGGTTATATGACGGAATCCGTTTTCCCAATAGGCAAGCCCCTTTAATTTCTTATCGGGAAGATAACTAAACAGTTTATTGCCCAGTTCGCCGTCTAAAACTTTGTATGCATGCTCCCTATCCTTAAAAGCAAAGGGGAGATCGATAACCAAAAATTTAGGATCAACAACTCCCATTGTCCCTCCGATAATGGCCGCTTGAATCGTATTGGACTGCATGCTGTTTACCAGTTGGCCTTCACCACCCAGCGTGCCGCTTGAATAAATTTCCACCTTCAGACGGCCGTTTGATTCTTTTTCTACGATTTCTTTAAACTTTACTGATCCTTTGTGATAAGGATGATTCTCCGCCAATACATGTGCCACTTTAATCGTTTTCACAGCACCCGTTGATTTGGTTTCCGCCCCTTGTGTCCCAACATCCGCTGCCGGTTTACTGCCGCAAGCAGACAGCAGCAGGCCCGTCATGACCATTCCGATGACACCAATCGATAACTTTTTCTTCATAACTAACACTCTCCCTTATTTTTTTATTAGAGGTCAACTAAAACTTTAATCGGAAAACCCTTCTTATTTAAAGCCGTATGCATTGCCTCCAAAATGCCGTTGAAAGGATAATGGTGAGTAACCAATTGCTCTAAAGGATATTTCTGGCTTGAAATGAGCTCGATGGCTTTTAGAAAATCTTCTTTTGTATACATGGAAGAACCAAATATCCGGGTTTCCGAAATCATTAATTGATTGAAATTCAAAGCAACCTCTTCTTCAAACAAGGCAATGGAGATCACCTTCCCCTTCCGTCTAACGATCGATAAAGCATCATGTACTACCGATGGGAACCCGACAGTGAGAAATACGACATCCAATTCGCCGATGTTGTTTAATACATAATCTTGGATTTTTTCATTTTTAACATTCACTGTATGAGAGGCACCTAAATTGCGCCCAACCTCAAGATTTCGGTCAATCGCATCCGTCAGACAAACCGTTTGGGCACCTGCATAATGAGCTGCAACCGCTGCCAAAAGTCCGATAGGTCCGGAGCCGAGGATAGCTACCTTATCCCCTTTTCTGATTTGAGCGACGTTAACTGCATGGATCCCAACCGCCAAGGGCTCCGTCAGTACCGCAAGTTCAGGCGCCAGCCCCAAAGGCAATTTATATACGGTTCGTTCAGGAGCGACAACGTATTCCGCAAATGTGCCTTCCCATTTCGTTGTTCCTAGTACAACTTTATCTTTACACAAATGATAGTCTCCCTTCGAGCAATAACCGCATTGATCACAGCCGTAATGAGGCTCGATGGTTACAAAGTCACCCACCGCAATCGTTTTAACATCTACTCCGGTCTTCTCTACTAGCCCTACAGCTTCATGACCCAGAATGCTCGGAGGCTTTCGAAACGGATGACTGCCGTTAAACGCATGAATTTCCGAACCGCATATCCCTGTAGTGATCACTTTAATTAACACTTGCCGGCCGCTTACTTCAGGAAGTTCTTTGTCGATAACAGACATGTGCTTAATCTTATCAAATAAAGCCACCTTCATTTACGTTCATCACCTTTAGCTGGATTTTTATAGCATAAATTCCCCGCACTCATTGGCCTTTCCGAAGCTTGTCTCATCACCGGTATCAAGGATTATTATGCCGAGGGAAAAACTTAAGCGCTTTCAACTTGTTAATATGTAACTCCTCTTCTTTTAAAAAAAACAACATTAGGGCAAATCTGACGGTAATCAGCTGATGAAGGCCTCATGTAACACCTATATTTCATAAAGTTAATGCATTAACCTTTATGCGGTAAACTATACCAGTAAATAAATGTAATCGTCAAGCATAAATTATTCGAAATCTTCTAAAAAACTGTTTTTAAGCCGATTTTCACTCCGCCGTTCATTCTGATGCTTGTTGAATATTAGAATTCGTTTTGCTATACTCAATTATAATTAATAAGGATTTTTCAAAAATAGTAAAACGTTTTAATAAAGGTGACTGATATGAAAATAACAATGAAAGAAATTGCGAAGGAAGCTGGTGTTTCCACTGCAACAGTTTCTCACGTCATCAACGGTACAAAACGCATATCCAAAGAGAAATATACACTAATCATGCAAGCTATTGAAAAATATAATTATGTTCCCGATACTAGAGCTAAAAATTTAAGGCAGCAAAAAACCAATACAGCGGGTTTAATCGTATCTGCCTTTCCAGATTCATACGTTACGGGAATTGTAAACGGGGTAGGCGCCCGTGCGCGAGAATTAGCATTTCGCCTGCTTTTTGTAAACACGAATGAGGACTCGAATTATGAACGGGAAACCATTCAGCTCTTGTCGCCAAGCATAGTAGACGGTATTATTTTGTCACCAACCTACAATACCGTTGATCTAAAATTAATGGAACAAAAGGTACCGATGGTTTTCGCTATCCGCTATGATCCGAACATAACCGATGTGCCCAGAGTGACGGCCGATGACTTTCAAGCCGGCTATGACGCCGCTTTACATCTGATTCAACACGGCCATAAGCATATTGGCTTAATTTATGCCAGGCCTAATGTAACAACAACGAATCAACGTATCGAGGGATATCGAACTGCTCTTAAGGAATATAACATTTCATTTAATGAAAATTATCTTGAAATGGGCCATGCCACTGTCGATGGCGGGTATCATGCAACTAAATCTCTGCTTATGCGCGAAAGTAGCATTTCTTGCATATTCGTCCTAAATGACTTAATGACCATTGGATCCATGAAAGCATTAACCAGCTTAATGCTAAAATGTCCAGAAGATATCGCCTTGATCGGATTTGGTGATTTTGAAGCTGCTACGGTCACCGATCCTCCGATCACAACCATTAGTCTACCGCCGGATACGATAGGTCGAACCGCATTCGATTTACTCGTCAACAAAATGAATAATCCGAGTTATTTTAAACACGTTCAAATCCCTACTTCCTTGGTTCCAAGAAAGTCATGCGGATGTTAATAGGCAAATACTGGGTACAATAATGATCAAGAAGCAGGGAGCGAATAGCCCCTGCTTTATTTAGTTAAACGATTAACTTTTCCCGCCGAAAGAAGGATTATGCCGAGATTTGTTGAATGTAGTTTGTTGAATGTAAATAGATGTCCTAGTGTCCACCCACATCAACTAAGGAGAAGGCGATATTTTGCAGATTTATAAAAATTTTATCAGACGACTTATCAGAGACTATCTCATCGGATCAACGGCAGCGGTATTAGGCGTAGGAAGTATTTTTATATTTTCTGCATTACAAGTGTCAGGTCAAGAAGCTATCAGATTATTCACCATTCTGTTCATCTCGCTGATGATTATGGTGGTTGTAGAGTTGTATGTTTTTAATCGGGATCTGCGCCCCATCCTAACCTTGTTCCAGCAAAACAAGCCTTCCCTCGAAATGCTTGAATCCGTTTATCTTCACACCCATCGTTTCCCCATTCTTGCGATTAAGCGTATTTTCGGGCCCCATTTGTTTGGGTTATCTATCCCTGCTACCATCATGCTGATATATAGTGTTAAACAAGGATGGGTTGTCCTTCCCTATTCCTATTTGTTACTGGCAGCCATCGGCGTACCGCTTGTGGCATGTATGCACGCGTTTATCGAGTTCTTTCTTACTGCCCAATCCATACGTCCGCTCGCCATGTACATCAGACAGCTTTCCATCGATAGCTATGGAACCGATCTGTCCCTTAACGGGAAGGTTCTTGTTTCCGTACAACGGAAATTTCAGTTTAGTGCTTTCTTGATCGGTGCATTTCCTTTATTCCTGTTCATTTTGAGCGGGTATATTCGTGAAGATGTACTTCCAAAACAAAACACAGTCGATTACTTGCACTGGGCGACCATCATCTTATTGACAGGCATCGCTTTCTCTTCGCTCGGTGCATGGGTGCTGTCAAGAGAAGTACAACATCCGATCCGCA
Source organism: Paenibacillus sp. F024 (assembly GCF_057814255.1). Taxonomy (NCBI): domain Bacteria; kingdom Bacillati; phylum Bacillota; class Bacilli; order Caryophanales; family Paenibacillaceae; genus Paenibacillus; species Paenibacillus sp. F024. The sequence goes on along the minus strand of NZ_JBVASZ010000002.1, from coordinate 189,970 downwards.
GTATCATCCGATCCATGAGCTCCGTGCAAAATGGAGACTTCGACGTCCGTACACCCGACATATATTCCGATGAATTTTCCAAGCTGGTGGCGGGATTTAATCATATGGTGAGCGGCTTAAAGATGCGGGAAAACATGAACAACCTGCTGATTCAAAGCTACTTCACTACACTTGCCGCGGCACTCGACGCCCGTGACCCTTATACGGCAGGGCATTCCGAGCGAGTTGCCAAGTATTCCTTGCAAATTGGCCAATGGGCCAATTTCTCTGAGCACTATTTAGACGTGCTGAAAAAAACCGCTCTACTGCATGACATAGGCAAAATTGGGGTTCGGGATACCGTTCTTCTGAAGGAAGGCCGGTTATCGGATGAAGAATTCGAGCTCATTAAGCTTCATCCGGTTCTCGGCGAAAAAATTTTACGGCAAATCGAACCCTCTAAAGCGATGTCCGAAATATTGCCCGGAGTAAGATCTCATCATGAGCGTTTTGACGGAGGCGGATATCCGGATGGGCTGGCAGGCGATAATATACCGTTAATGGGCAGAATTATCGCCATAGCGGATGCCTTTGACGCCATGACATCCGACCGGCCATACCGTAAAGGAATGAGTGTGGAGAAAGCCATGAACATTTTGAAGGAAGGTCGCGGAACCCAGTGGGATCCTGATTTAACCTCATTATTTATTCAAAATTTTAATGGAGATTCACCGCAGCTTGAGCAAAAGATATAATTCGAATCGACTCATATTTCAAATGGAATTCATAGCAACAGCCCCCGATCCAATGGAATTGGGGGCATCACCAATTTTTCTAAGCCAACAGCCTTATGAATAAGCCTTCAGAACCTCCTGCAGCCGGAAAGCGACCGTCATTTTTCCTTCTATTTTCAGATCCCCCGACATGTATGCGGCTGCCGCGTTCAGTTGACGGTTCATCAGCTTACGAAGCATCCCCTCCGTCATCGTCAGCTTGCAGTCCGCAGAATAAGGCATCCCCTCCAATAGATCCACCTGTCCTGCATGAAAACGTACCTGCAAGACGTTATCCTCTGCCATATTGAATTGATATACCGCATGCAGCGTCCGGAACGCCTCAGGACTGCCGTTCATTCGATCCACAAGTCGTTGGAGCTCATCCCGAATGGCCATAGCTCACCTCGATCATCAATGAATTCAAACGGCGTGACTCGATATACTTCTTCCTCATTCAACTATCCTGCGTATCATCGTCGTCATTCATCCTCTCCAATTCTTCTTCCACAAGCCTTTTGCGCAATACCTTACCTATCAAAGATTTGGGGAGCGAATGGCGGAATTCATACACATGAGGCACCTTATAAGCTGCAAGCCGCTGCCGGCACCAGCGGTTCAATTCTTCCGCATCGGCTTCACCGTTCTTGTTCATCACCAAATAGGCTTTCACCGTTTCTCCGCGATACGGGTCGCTCACCCCCGCCACCACGGCCTCTTCGACCTCGGGATGCTCATAGAGCACCTCTTCGACTTCACGCGGATAAATATTATAGCCTCCGGCAATGATGATATCCTTTTTCCGGTCCAATATAGTAAAAAATCCGTCTTCATCCATTGTGGCCATATCTCCGGTATACAGCCAGCCGTCCCGCAAAGCGGATGCCGATTCCTCCGGACGGTTCCAGTAGCCTTTCATCACCTGAGGTCCTCGAATGACCAGTTCTCCGATCTCCCCTGCCGGCAGCTCCGTTCCCTGATCCGGATCAACGATCCGTGCTTCCGTGTCGGGAAAAGGGATGCCGATCGATCCGATTTTGCGTTTCTCCCATATGTTGTTCGCATGAGTAACCGGTGATGTTTCTGTTAAGCCATATCCTTCCACCAGCCTGGCGCCCGTCATGGCTTCAAACCTTTGCTGAAGCTCCAACGGAAGAGGAGCCGCGCCGCTGATACATACCTCCAGTGACGATAAATTGGTGCGCACGGTCTGGGCATTCTGGATCAAACTCATATACATCGTCGGGGTGCCTGGGAATACCGTCGGCTTCACACGACGTACGGTCTCAAGCAGCATGGTGACGTCAAAGCGCGGCAGCAGCACCAGCTTTCCAGCCAAATATACCGATTGGTTCATCAGCACCGTTAAGCCGAACACATGGAAGAAAGGCAGCACAGATAAATAAACCTCACCGGCCTGCTTGCAGCGGTAAGCCCAGAGTCGGTTTTGAATCGTATTGGCAACCAAATTAAAATGAGTAAGCATCACGCCTTTAGCCTGACCTGTCGTCCCGCCCGTGTACTGAATCAGTGCCAGATCATGCTCCGCATCCAGCTTCACGCCGCACGGCTCAGGAGATGCCCGGTCTAACAGCTTGACAAAAGAATATACGCCATTACCGTAAATGACCTCTCGATTCATCCTTTTAAGCTTGGCAAAAACAGGATACAGCCAATTTTGAGGTACCGGCAAATAATCCTTGAGAGACGTTACAATAATATGGCGGATATCCGCTTTCTCCTTTATCTGATTCACCTGGTCGAACAATAAATCCAATGTCACAATCACGCTCGCCCCCGAGTCCTTGATCTGGTGCTCCAGCTCACGCGGCGTGTACATCGGGTTGGTCATGACAACCACTCCGCCCATGAGAAGAGTGCCAAAGTAAGAAATCACAGCTTGCGGGCAATTGGGAAGCATTATCGCTACACGATGACCCTTTCGAATTCCGAGCCGGATCAGCGTATTCGCAAACCGGTAGGCTGCATCGAGCAGTTCCCGATAAGACAACTTTTTGCCCATAAAATCTAAAGCGGCATGCTTCGGATAGGCTTGGGCGGACTCCTTTAAGAAATGTGCCAGGTTCTGCTTCGGATAATCAAAGGTCGGTGGCACCTCAGCCGGGTAATGCTTGAGCCAAGGTTTGCTGGTCATAGAAACCACCTCCACATCAGGCTAGTCATGTCTTGCTGCGAATGGCAACCGCCTTCGGATCGCCTTCTTGTGCCAAGGTTGTCCGAAAACGTCTTCATTCTCCTGTAATGGGTATTATATGATCTCCTCTAACCCGATATGACTTTCCTGATCCTTCTTCATCCTTAACATGGCATAATCACGACTATATTCATTAATGACGATAGTCGTAAGCCGCAAATTGAAAAAGCGCCCGATCAGCGGTAATCCGCCCGGCGCCCTACACAATTTCAACTATACGGAAACGGTTCCTCCATCGCTTAGCCTTCCGATCTTCAAACCCGGGCACTCCCTCAGGTCGATAAACCCACCGGCTCCATGCACCAAGGGGCGAAAAGGATCGGCCTCCCGCACCATCACAATGGTGGCTTGCGTTCCATCCGACAAGGCGACATGACTGCCAATCGTGCATTCGGTCACATGCCGGATAAAGCAGCGAACAATCCCCGGCTCCAGCATACCATAAGCATGATCAGCAATACTTTGGAGAACATCAAATAAAGGCAATGCGTTTCGGTACGCCCTTTTTGAAGACATCGCATGAAACACGTCGGCGACGGCTACGATTTTACTAACGAGTTCCAGTCGGTTTCCGGTCAATCCGGCAGGGTACCCGCTGCCATCCTCCCGTTCATGGTGCTGCAGCGCAGCCAAAGCAACATGCGGATCCAAACCCGCTTCGCGAACAAGAAGATCATAACCGTACTGAGAGTGACGCTTCACTTCGCGGTATTCGTCTTCATTTAATTTGCCCGGCTTTTGAAGGATCGATTGCGGAACAAACAGCTTGCCCACATCATGCAGCAAACCCGCCAGGCTGACACGCACCCGCTCATTCACGGATAATCCGAGCCATTTGCCGATTAAACCCGCCAATACACTGACTCCGACACTGTGCTTAAACGTGTCCTCATCCTGCTGCTCCAGCGCCAACAATATACGATACGTGTCCGAATCGCTCGTAATACGCATGAGGGCTGGGAGCACCGTACGGCATACTTTCTCAATAGGTACCCGACCGGCGGTACGGATATCTACAAACATCTCCTTCATCTCATGGATAGCAAATCTTACGAGCTTTTCAGGCTCAATTTTCGGAAGAATCACATCTGTACTGCTAAGCTTTAGGTCATGCTCATGAAGCGATAAAATATGTTCCGTTGTAAGAATGGAGGAAGCCGGAAGAATTAATAGTCCATATCGATTATATATATTTTTATTCAACCTCTTGCCCAAGAGATGCGACATTTCCATCAACGGATTTACTTCTTTTTCGTTCTTCATCACGCCAATTTACCATTAGTCTGTGGATTTTGAATGCCTCTTGCGGCATATACGCGACTCTTAATCCAATCCATATCGATCGTCTGATCCTCAATGCTATCCAGAATTTCGATGCAATAATTTCCTATGCATACTCTTCCGGAGCTCATGCTCTTCAGCATGATTTTCGTCTTGGATTTGAGTACCGACGGAGCTCCCGTTTGACCGCCAACCATCATTGCAGAGATGATGCCATCCGCTTCCAAACGAGAGCCTCGGCATACGGCATCTTTATCATAAAATACAATGTTGCCCGCTGAGTACAGGTCGCTTTGCAAAACCCCTTCTTTTCGGATCAAAATGTCACCGTTAGATTTAAGTGTCGATAGATGGCATTGCCCCATATCGATCCTCACTTTGGCTTCCTGCATGCTCCCAACGTGCTGCACCGTTTCCTTAAGAGAGTTCAAAATGCCGAGTACCGTACCGTTAGAGATCATTTGAGGCATTCTCGAGAGCTGTAGAAATCGCTCCAGCATGTCTTTCAGATTCAACCAGGCCGTCTTGTCCCGTGACCTGATATTAATAATGACCGATAATGCTTCTTTGATCAGCTTGGTAAGGTCTTTAAACTTGTTCTCCACAAGCAGTAGTATAATTTGTCCGTAATGAGGCTTCTGCCCCTTCTTCTCCACCATATCGGAGAGAAGCTTCGCTGCTTCGAGCAGCTGCTCGAATTGGGACATTAACAATTTCGAATTGTTATAAAGACGGTTATACAATACCCCGAAATAACCGGAGTATAGGTTGCTTTTGATGGCGTTGCCTTGAATGCGAATACTTCCGGTTGCCGTGACAGTGGCGTTGTACACACTTCCGGATATATATACATTACCAAGCGACTCTACGATCATATTCTCCATAACGTTACCATACACGATAATGTCACCGGAAAAAACGATATGTCCCGTTTCAATATTGACATCGCCGGGAACGATAAATGCCTTGGTAATATCAAAAAACTTCGTTTGGTTGCCTGTAATGCGCGGTCTTCCTTCGCTAAGAGCGATAACAAAGCCGTCCTCCCGAATTTGCACCCCGTCTTTGGCTACAATAACAATGTCCTGCGGTTCATTCGGACGAATAAAATTACCGTAAACGTCGTAGCCGACGGTCCCTTCTTCCGGCGGAGTTTTTCGGGCGATCACATCTCCAGGGGTTACCGAAGGAATATTTAAATGATTTCTATAATCGATCACGCCGCCGATTTCCACATACTGAGTTTCCACTTGTTCTGTGAAAAACAGCTGCAGTTCCGCATCCTTTCCCGGAACGGGAGGCTTTCCCCGTGCGATCAGAATCGGTTCGAATGTCGGGTTATGAACTTCTTCAAAAATAGCCCCGATATTCCGGTTTTTCGTGATCGACAAACGATCCAGTTCATAGATAATATCGTTAAGCTCAAGCTTGTTAAGTATGATCGATTGATCCTCCTCCGCTCTAAGAACCAGGTGGGCGGCAGGCTCACACTCGCTAAGCTTCCATACATACCTTACAGGTGAACGTACAATCAAGTAGGCTAGCATATGATCTTCGGATACCTGGATTTCAAATAAAGGAGATTCCTCTATGGACCATTTCAGCTTGTCTTCAGATGTTACGGTGACTACACCGGATACCGCTTCTCCATTTACAGTTAGCTTGACCGGAGGTATAGCTTCAATGGTAAGAGGTGATGTAACTTCATCCGAGGTATGCACAAAAATTTCATTTCCGCTTACCCTGAACCAACTAAGGCTCTTATTCCCTCCCTCATTGCCGAAGTCTTCCTCTTTGGAATAATCCGACAAATCGGTAACATTCTCCGTAGAATCCAGCGCCATGGATTTTATCATTTTGACCAATTCAATTTCCGTAATAGAGTCGGACATCGGGACTACCTCCTTTCAAGGGATCAAGCATATCGTAATGAAGAAAAAATGCACCTTTCTCCAGCCGGGGAAAGGTGCATTGAGTCATGTATCCTCCCATTATCGGCGGCATGGCTGCCATAGCTTAGATTGCTAACCTTAGGCCCATTGCTTTGCGTCCTTGCCTTTCGACAAGTTTGCCATTTATCGTAATGAATATGTGATTTTAATTAAATTATAATCAAGTATATAGACAACCGACAACATTGTCTAAAACAAAAGGACTAATCTATGCTTGTTGAATGTATTTCAGGTGTGAGTTTTTCGCTAAATTTCGACAAAAAGGATAAAAGATTGCATTATTTTCATATATTTTTACATAACTTTACAAGTTTAATCGCGCCAAAGCTCGCTGATATGAACACTTAGAGCATCCGCAATACATTGTATGGAATATTTATGCGGATTCGTGATTTTTCCGTTTCTCATTTTGGAGATCGTTCCTATGGAAAGACCAGTGAGCTCAGAAAGCTTGGTTGCCGTCATATGACGTTCCGCCATCAGCATCCGCAGCGCATGAGCCAATCCGGACTGCTTTTGTGGTTGCTCCTGCGTTAAGCTTCTTCCGACAAATGCAATTCGTGCGACTTCTTTCCTGCCGTTTAATATTGGTTTAAAGCGAAACTCGATACTGGCTTTTTGGTTGTTATGGACCCAATCCAGCGTCATACTGAAGCTGGACCCGGACCATAAGGCCTGGCGAAGCGAGTGCCTTACTTGAAGCAGATGTCTTGAACCGACAAAAGAAAGAAACGGCTGCGCGATCAAGTCTTTTTTGTGTAAATCCAACAATGCAGAGTGGAGTGAGCAATCGATAATGCGGAACTTCTCTGTAAGCGTTCCGCTTACATCGTATCCCGCCCCTTGCCGCAAAATCCATTTCTTGTCGCTGACGTCACGAACAACCATAACATAGTAATAGACTCCATCCCTAACCGTTTCGCGTAAAGAAAGCTCCACGTCCACTTGAAGGCCGTGCTTCACGGTCCATCTCGCTTCTGAGAACAGGATATCATCATGCTCAAAAAACTCCAAACGCTTTAATACCCACTCCCTGTATTCAACCGATAGAAAAGATAGAAAGGAATCCGTCCAAAGTTCTTCTTTTGAATAGCCGATGATCTGGAAAAAAGCCGGATTTGCCTCTTCGACCGTGAGTTGACGGCCATCCCATTTACAAAGGCAAATACCGTCTGCAGCCTTTTCAACCATCATTTTAGCCCAATGATTCGGCATTTCTTTTCCAACCTTTCATCTTTTAAGAAAACAATAATATGCTATTGTCCTTTGCATTCCCATACGGTCCCGGTCTCCGCCCTCGGGCAGCTGCTTCAGACTGCCGCCGCTCAGCCATGCCGTTACCGCGAGCACGAGCGCATCAACGATATCGTCACGGGCAGCCGCTTTGCGAGGATATCGCAGCATCAGCTCATCGACGACATCATCCGCTTGTGGATATACTCCTCGCAAATACTCCATTCGCTCGTCAAAGCCCGCATGGTTCTTCTTTCCATTCCGCATTGGAGCACCAAAGAGCCGGGCGAAGCATAATTCCGGATGTGACTCGCGGAACCTTAACCGGGCCGCCTCATCCTTGTGAAGCAGATCATCGAGCGCGCGAATCTTCGGCACGAGCGCCCAGGATTGGCGCGATAAGCCTCGGCCGCTAAGCCTGCGCTGCACCGCATTCGCTTGCGTATAGTCCGAAGCGCTCAGCACCTCTCGTACAGGAGCAGGGAATATGCTGGATGCCCGTCCAGGCTTCAGCATTTCCCGTGCCATTACGTCACAGCGTCGCGGCTCACTTCCGTCAGCCATACCGATCGGCATATCAATCAGCAATAGCTCTGACTGCCGATACGCTGCCCAGAGACTCTCCAAGGTTGCGAACACAGCGGCTGTCCAGCTCCCGTCAAGCGTCAGCTCCACGGCTGCCCAGCCCGATGCACAGCCGTCAATGCCTACAAAGGATCTGTTCTTCATGAGCTCCGCAGGTGAGCTTGAGCTCATCTGACATTCACTTGACGACACGGCTCAGCCACCGTCCAGTACCCCAAAGCACGTTTATGTTCCCATTCTGTAAAAAACAGGTATGCGCTTGCATCATTGAACACGCCCTTTTACTTCCTTAATCATTTTCTTTATTATACATCCTTTTGGCTTTCTCGGACATGCCGGAACATGTTTATACGGACAAAAATACAAACCCTAAGAAACCTCTATACATAAAATAGGACAAAGGATAAAAAAGAAAATACGCATCTGAAAGGATATGGATAAAATGGCGGGAATCGTAGACGTGTCGGTTTCAAAACCATTGCCTAAAGACGAAATGATTCTCGTCCTAAACTGCATGAACGGATTTCCCCACGATCTGCATGAGCTTCATGATGGAGCTGTAGTGACAGTTAAAAAAGACGAAGCGGAGCGCCAAGTCTTGATCCGCCGGGGACAGGGAGATGAATGCGGCTTCCACTATATCGAGGTCGGGACAGCAATCGCAGAAGCGCTGGAACTGCGGGATGGGGCGCGTTATCAGATACAATATGATGAGCTGAGCAAAACGCTTGTCCTCACGCGAGCCTTGGTGAGCCGAATCCAGGTTCCGCTTCAAATCGTCCGACGGAAGCATAAGGCGCCTGCGGTTACGATCGGTTATGCACAGCTCTGCATGCTCGGTATGGCTGCAAAGCTTCCTGCTATAGTAACGCTAATTCGCGGCCCTGTCACCGCCAAGCTGAGATTGATCGTGCCAAATAATGAGCTGGATAAGGATTTTCGGATTTCCGCAGCAACCGCCGCGAGGCTTGGATTGAGTCAGGGACAGGCTTGTCAGCTGGAATATAACCAGTCCACCAAAGCCCTTACACTGACGGCATCCGGTGCCCCGATTCACAGAATCCCGATTCAAGAAAAGAAAGAAAGGGACAAATCGGACCTAACCGGAAGCCGAAGCTCAAGTGCAGCGTCTGTTCGCAGACCACCTGTTTCAGAAAAAGCAACAAAGCATGGATCTATCCTTAATCGACAGCCTACACGAACTCGCAACAAACCGACAGCGGCTCATTCAGTGTCCAATCTCTGGCTAAACGGGAAGGTTGCCGTCAAACTCCGATGATAGTAAACGACAACAGTAGATGACGTTTAGAGACTCTGACCTGCCAACCAAACACCTCTGCTTTAAGTATAACGAAGTGTGCTTATCAATAACATGCCCGAAGCAGCGGGATGATTTGCTTAAACGGCAAAAAAGCCGGGGACAGACGGAATGCCTCCATCCTCGGCTTTTGATTTCATTCTTACTTCCCTAACTGGTGAATCGGATGGCCAAGCGCGCCTTCGGCGGCGTCCATCGTGATCTCGCCAAGCGTCGGGTGCGCGTGAATCGTAAGAGCAATGTCTTCAAGCGTAGCCCCCATCTCGATGGCCAGCGTCAGCTCGGCAATCAGATTGGATGCTTCTGCACCGACAACATAGCCGCCGACCAACAGGCCGGTGTCTTTGTCGCCGATCAGCTTCACGAAACCGTCAGTAGCATTCATCGACTGCGCGCGTCCGTTAGCTCCATACGGGAACTTTCCTACGACGACATTGATGCCCTTTTCTTTGGCTTCTGTCTCGCTAAGTCCAACGCCCGCAATTTCCGGATCGGAGAATACGACGGCCGGAATAACCTTATAGTCCACTACGCTCGGCAGCCCTGCGATCGATTCCGCCGCCACTTTCGCTTCGTAAGAAGCTTTGTGGGCAAGAGCCGGACCCGGAACGATATCACCAATTGCATAAATATGCGGCACGTTCGTTTGGCATTTTTCGTTTACCTTGATCAGGCCGCGCTCTCCGATTTCCACACCAGCAAGCTCCAGGGAAAGGTCGCCGTCCGTGTTGGGACGACGGCCTACCGTTACCAGAACGTAGTCAGCCGTTACCTTCTTTTCCTCGCCCTTCACCGTGTAGGTTACCGTAACATCCTTATCGGTTTGCTCGCAGCCCTGTGCCATCGCTTCCGTAACGACGTCCACTTCCAGCTTTTTCAGGTTGCGTGCTACAGGCTGGGAAAGATCCTTCTCAAAGCCAGGAAGAATGGTGTCCGAGCCTTCAAGCACCGTAACCTTCGTACCGAACTTGGCAAAGGTTTGTCCAAGCTCGATTCCGATATAGCCTCCGCCGATGACGACCATGCTCTTTGGAATTTCGCTTAGGGACAGTGCCTCTGTGGAAGAGATCACCCTGCCCCCGAACGGGAACGCCTTGAGCTCAATCGGACGAGAACCCGTCGCTATGATGCAGTGGTTGAAGCGGTAACGTGCCGTTTCGTTATCGTTAAATACGCGGGCTTCATGCTCGTTGATAAACAACGCCTCGCCGTTAAACACCTGTACTTTATTACCCTTGAGCAGCATGCCTACACCGCCGGATTGCTTTTTGACGATGCCGTTTTTCCACTCTTGGACTTTGTTAAAATCGACACTGACATTCTCTGCCGAGATGCCGATCGATTCGGCATGACTGACCAGCTCGTACTGATGCGCTGCGGAAATCAAGGCTTTGGACGGAATGCAGCCGCGGTTCAAGCAGACCCCTCCGAGCTCCGCCTTGTCCACCACCAGCACGCTCTTGCCAAGCTGGGAAGCACGGATGGCCGCGACATATCCGCCGGGACCCGCTCCGATGACAAGCACATCGATTTCAACCGATGCATCTCCAACTACCATAGCGGATTACACCTCCATGACAAGCAGTTCCGGATCGGCCAGCAGCTGCTTGATATAATTCAAAAAGTTTTGTGCCGTAGCACCGTCGATAATACGGTGATCGAAGCTTAAGGACAAGGCCATTACAGGAGCGACAACGATTTCTCCATTCTTCACCACCGGCTTTTCCGTAATGCGGCCTGTACCAAGAATCGCCACCTCAGGGAAGTTGATCACCGGTGTAAAGAACATGCCGCCGGCGGAGCCAATGTTGGTAATGGTGATGGTCGAGCCTCTCAGCTCGCTAGGTCCCAGTTTGCCATCACGGCCGCGGGCCGCCAAATCCTTAATCGCCTCGGCGATTGTCCACATGCTCTTGCGGTCGGCATCCGGAATCACTGGAACGATAAGACCGTTATCCGTATCCGTAGCAATCCCGATGTTGTAGTACTTTTTGTAGACGATCTCTTGCTTTTCTTCGTCGATCATCGCGTTCATCACTGGGAATTGACGTGCAGCGGCAACCAGTGCCTTCACAATGAACGGAAGGTAAGTCAGCTTGACGCCTTTCTTCTCGGCGATCGGCTTGGCTTTGGTACGAAGCGCGACGAGCTGTGTCACGTCGACCTCGTCCATCAGCGTCACATGAGGCGCTGTGTAAACACTTTTTACCATCGCATTGGCGATAGCCTTGCGGATGCCCTTGAGCGGCACGCGCTCTTCCTCGCGGTCCCCGCTCACGGCAGCCGATGCCGCAGGGGCCGCTTTCGACGCAGCTGGAGCCGCCGCTTCCGCCGCTTCCTGCGCAGCAGGCTTGCCGCCGCCGTTTACAAAGCCAAGGACATCTTCCTTCGTTACGCGCCCGTTCTTCCCGGTTGCCGTAACTTCCGCGATGTTCACGCCCTTCTCACGAGCGAGCTTTCGTACGCTCGGAGTAGCCAAGACCTCACGCTTGTCGCTTTTGGCCGCCGCTTCTTCGGAAGCAGACGCGCCGTCTGCCATTGGCGTATCCAGCTTCGCTGCGTTCACATTCGCCGCAACAGCTCCGCCAACTGCACATTCTGCGCCGGTGTCCGTTCCGCCTTTGGCAGCAGACGCCTCCGCTTCGCCAGCAGCAGGCGTTGCACTCGGAGCTTCGCCGTGTCCGCCTGCGCTTTGAGGCACTTCGCCTTCCACTTCCATAATGGCGATCACATCGCCAACCGTACATACTGTACCTTCGCCGACCTTCAGCTCGACGATTTTCCCTTCTACCGGGGAAGGTACTTCTACAGTCGATTTATCGTTTTGAACGTCCATCAGGATCGTTTCATCATTTACCGTATCTCCGGGCTTTACATGCCACTTGACAATCTCGCCCTCGTGAATCCCTTCACCCAGCTCGGGAAAACGGTATTCAAACTTTGCCATCGGTCACTCACCGTCCTTACGATTTATCGGAATTAGAAATCCAGCACTTTATTCAAGCCGGCAACAATGCGCGCCGGGTTCGGAAGCCATTGATCCTCCACTTGCGCGAAAGGATATACCGTATCCGGAGGAGCTACGCGCAGCACAGGTGCTTCAAGATGCAAGATCGCCTTTTCGTTGATCTGAGCAATAACCTCTGCCGCAACCCCGGCCGTTCTTTGCGCTTCCTGTACAACGATCGCACGGTTCGTCTTTTTGATCGATTCCACGATCGTATCGATGTCAAGGGGCACCAGCGTGCGCAGATCGATGACCTCGACCTTCGCTCCGCGGGATTTTTCCAATTCTTCCGCGGCCTTCAGCGAGGTATGCACCATAGCTCCGTAAGTGATGATGGTGACATCGGAGCCTTCGCGCACCACATTGGCTTTGCCGATCGGAACGGTATATTCGCCTTCCGGCACTTCGGCGCGGAACGAACGGTATAAATTCAAGTGCTCCATGAAAAAGACCGGGTCATTGTCGCGAATAGCCGAAATCAGCAGGCCCTTCGCATCATAAGGATTGGACGGTACGACAACTTTGATCCCCGGCGTTTGCACCATAAGACCCTCAAGCGAATCTGTATGCAGCTCCGCCGCCTTTACTCCGCCGCCAAACGGTGTGCGAACTACAATCGGAGCGTTGTAGCGACCGCCTGAACGGTAACGCATCCGTGCTGCCTGAACGGCAATTTGATCGAACGCTTCAAAGATAAACCCGATAAACTGGATTTCCATGATCGGTCTGAACCCTTGAACAGCCATTCCGACCGCCATCCCGCCGATCGCCGATTCCGCCAGCGGAGTATCGAATACACGATTTTCCCCGAATTCCGCCTGAAGCCCTTCCGTAGCCCGGAACACGCCCCCGACCTTACCTACGTCTTCACCGAATATTACCACGTTAGGATCGCGCTGAAGCTCAACCCGCATCGCGTCCTTGATCGCTTGAATCATTGTCATTTGAGCCATGGCTGATTGTTCCTCCCCTTTACGCTAAGTAATCCGTTTTCTGCTCTTCCAAAGGCTGCGGCGTCGTTTCGAACATGCTGTCGATGAGACCCGGCACCGTCATTTTTTCCGTTTGCTCGGCTTTCTTGATTTGCTCTGCCACCGTATTCTTTGCATCCTCGATCACAGCGGCCTCTTCCTCTTCCGACCACAGGCCTTTGCTCACGAGATAGTTGCGGAAACGGTTCAACGGGTCCTTCTGCTCCCATTCTGCCGTTTCTTCTTTCGTACGGTATTTGGACGGGTCGTCGCCAGACATGGAATGCGGCAGGAACCGGTACGTGACCGCCTCAATCAGCGTCGCTCCCTCACCATTGCGTCCGCGCTCCGCTGCATCCTGTACCGCTTTGATGACAGCAAGCACATCCATACCGTCTACTTGTACGCCCTCAATCCCTGCCGCTACCGCTTTGTGAGCTACGGACAACGCAGCCGTTTGCTTGGAGAACGGAGTCGTGATGGCATAACCGTTATTTTGAACCACGAAAATGGAAGGCAGTTTGAAAGCCCCGGCAAAGTTCATCGCTTCATAGAAGTCGCCTTCGGAGGAACCTCCGTCGCCGGTATATGTGATGGAGACACGCTTTTCACCGCGCTGTTTGAACGCCATTGCTACACCCATTGCGTGCAAATACTGTGCCCCGATAATAATTTGCGGCATCAGCACGTGTACATCCTCGGGAATTTGACCGCCGTGCTGATGTCCTCTGGAATACAAAAACGCTTGGTACATCGGCAAACCGTGCCACACGATCTGCGGCATATCACGATATCCAGGACAGATGAAATCATCCTTATTCAAAGCGAACTCACTGCCGATCATCGTCGCTTCCTGACCCGAAACCGGCGCATAAAAACCGAGACGGCCCTGACGGGTCAAGTTTACGGCGCGCTGGTCCCATGTCCGTGTAAATACCATGCGGCGCATAACTTCCTTCAACTGATCGTCGGAGAGCTTCGGCATCGCTTCCGGATTGACTACCGTACCATCCTCGGCCAGAACGGACAACGGCTGAACTTCTTGCACGTCAACTATATACGGCTTGCTCATGATCAAATTCACCTCAAAGATAGATTTTAAAAAGCATGAAATGTCGATTTTTAAAAAATTCTGTTATACTATTATTATAAACCTGTTTTCATCAACAAGACAAGAACTTACTTGAAAAATATGAAATGTCCGCATGCATATTACTATAACAGATGTTAAAAATAAGTGATACAGATACAGCTTTTCGACAAAACTATTATAATACAAAGGGGATGACTCCCATGGATGACAGCTTGTACTACAAGCGAACCATTGTCAAAGAAACCCTATTTTCCACGGAACTCGGTGAAGATCGTTCCTTGCGAATTTATCTTCCTCCCGGTTACAATGAGCTGTTATCTTATCCTGTAATTTACTGTCAGGACGGCGAGGACTTTTTCAATTTCGGCCGGATCGCCACCACCATGAACCGATTGATTTATGACGAAAATGTAGAGCCGGCTCTGATCGTCGGCGTGGATGTGGATAAGTCGGTCCGTACATCGGAGTACGCACCTGAAGGCGACAGATTTGCTGCATACTGCCGCTTTTTCGCCATGGAGCTGGTGCCCTTCCTTGAAAATCATTACCCTGTTAGGCGGGAATTAAACGAACGGATTGTCGCAGGCGATTCGTTAGGGGGAACCGTATCCTTGCATCTCGCCTTAGATTATCCTAGCCTATTTTGCAAAGTAATATCCTTATCGGGGGCATTTTTCCAATCGACTCGGGACCGTGTTGCACAGGAAACCGATTTATCTTGGCTTAAACTGTCCATGGTGGTGGGGTTGGATGAAACAGAAGTCCATACGGAGCGGGGAACCTTTGATTTTGTGGCAGCTAACCGAATGACCAAGCAGCTCCTCGAAGCGAGGAGCTGCCCGATGAACTATGAGGAAAAGCCCGGAAAGCATTTGTGGGGCTTCTGGCAGAACGAACTGCCCGGGATGCTGAAGCTGTTTCTTAAGTAATTACCGCTAGCTTTTTCGTATACCGTAACGCTGCTTCAACGTACCGATCATCTCGATCACCTGATCGCGTTCAGGAAGCCACAGTCCGGAGGCGGCCCTTCCCATCCCTTCCGGTGTTTGACGCTCACGGATGACCCGTTTGGCTCCGTCGGCAAACGTTACCGCGGCGTTCCTGCCGATTCCCGTAAGCTCCTCCAGACTGGCCATGCTCTCATCCGTTACCTGCGGATGATCCGCACCGCCGCCTTCAGACGAAGCGCGTTCGTAAAATTCGCGGGCCAGCCTTGCCTTTTCCATGCCCGTTCCTTCGGCAACGATAAAAGCCTGCACGACATAAGCGCGGGCTTGACGCCGCTGCGCAATGCCGCAAAACTTGCGGCCGCCAATGCTCAGGTCAAAATCACCCGGACAATAAGCGCCCTGCACTTCTCCCGTGCTCACACTTGCACCGGTTTCCTGCAGGGTCAAGCGGATAAGCTCAACCATCCGCTCAAAGTCATCGCGAAAATCAATTTCCCCCTGCCTACGCTTGGGCAGGATCAGCGATATATTAACAACGCCGAGATCCAGCGGGACGGCCGCTCCGCCGGAATTACGGACGGCTACGGAGTAGCCCTTCGTTTCAAGCCGCTCGACCGCAGCTCCCGCATGAGGCAAACGGCTGTCACGCAGGCCCATGACAAAGGCGCGGGGATGCCGCCACAGGTGGACCAAAGGCACTCCGCCCTCGCCAACATGCCTGCACAGCAGCTCCTCCAAGGCAAAAGGATACAGAACATCGGGTTCCGTAAGATCATTGGACCGATCAAGAATCAGCAAATCGGTTAATCCGCTCATGATATACTCCCTCTATGTATGTCACAAAATCAATACCCCCTATTGTAAAAGGGAACGCCCTTTGTTGCAAGTAAACGGCATCCGCACGCAGAATATAACAAACAGAGGCAAAATCGCTTCGCCTCTGCCTTTTTCAGTCTTTTCGTTCCTCTAATCCCTGAATGGCAGCTTGACCCCAGGACGCCACCTTCAGGTGAACAATCAATCGGTCCGCCTTCTCCTCCAACGGTTTGCCCGTATTCTCCGGAACGAAATATGTTTCAATGCCATATTTCACCGCAATCGCTTCATCCCAGCTGTAATCGATTCGCCCTTTCAAGACGACCTCCCCCTCCCCGACGGAGGGCTTCGACCCATAAGCGGCCTTGGGCTCAATCAACCCGTCGCTTCCCGGGGCCGCAACCACATAAATCGCTTTGCCCCGCTCCGCTTTGTTTTTTGAGTCCTTCCATAAGGAAGGGTCCAACCGGCTAATGTCATAGCTTAAAGTCACATAATCCCCGTACAGCAAATCTCTGGGATCGACAGGCACCGTTCGGACACGGACATCTTGACCGAACCAGCCGACCGCATAATAGGACACGGCGACCCCGACCAGCACCAGCGCCTGAAGCACCGCCAATCCGTACACAAGCAAGGAACGGCGCTTTACCGAAACCGCATTTCCGTTACTCATGCCGATTCCCCTCCTTTGCATCCTCCAAAACCTGCTTTTTCCGGCGGTTCAAGAACCAGCTGAGTCCAAGAAGAATCATTCCTCCGATGATAAAGAACAACGATTTATCCATGAAATCCCAGGTCAATTTACCGTAGGCCACCAAGGTGCTGCAGATGAAGAGCATTGTGCCGAAATTAATTTTGAACCGCCACTCTTCGGCATA
Source organism: Paenibacillus sp. F024 (assembly GCF_057814255.1). Lineage (NCBI taxonomy): Bacteria > Bacillati > Bacillota > Bacilli > Caryophanales > Paenibacillaceae > Paenibacillus > Paenibacillus sp. F024. The sequence continues at coordinate 172,916 of NZ_JBVASZ010000002.1, read as the reverse complement.
TCCGCTCCATAAAACGTACAGGGAGAAAATGAACAATGAGACTAAGTATAGCACGTCAATCCCCGAAGGCATGTAGATGAAAGGCACCAGCAAAATCCATTCGAATGCGCTTGAGGCTCTCCCGTTTTTCATTTTGCCTGTAATCGAAACGGCGAACAGAATCATCATTGCTCCGATATAATACAGCGGCTCCGGCCGAAGCTCCTCCATCATCCTGCCATTCCATTCGCCAGGGAATAGGACCATAAATACACTGAACAGGAATGCCGCTGTAAGCGGCGCGACCTGCAATGCGTACCCGCCGCGTTGCTGCACAAGCCAGTCGCCGAGCACATAAAGCGCCATCGCCGGAACAAACATCCATAGGAACGGAATATGTCCCGACGTTGTCCACATCAGCAAGTGCAGTGTTACGCTGAAGCTGAATAGCCAGATCAGAAGATTGCTGCGCCGCTTCCAGACATAAGCCCCGAGTACCGGCACCAGCAGCCCGAAAGCCGTATAGCTGAAAGTATCAAACTCGTTCACACTGTACCAACCGGCAACGTTGACAAGCAGCAAGCTAAGCAAATACAAGTACCGGCTGTTGTACAGATAAGCCGCCAACGCACCCGCGGCCGACCACATAATAAACGTCCCGGCATTGTAAGCCATCAAATGAAACATTTGACCGATAAGAATCATCCCTGCGCCGAAGGTGACAACGCCAAGAGCGACTAGCGAGATGCCCAGCTTATCGCTGCCCCTGCGCACCAACTTCTCCCCCGCGACGTAGAAGCCTGCCATTACCGCAATCACCATGCCCAGCCGAAGAAGCTGAGGAATGTCCTGCCAATTGGCCGCGATAAAGCTCAGAATCCCAAGCCCCAGTAAAATGCTTCCCAGAATCGGAAGCAGACCGACAGCATGCTTTTTATCTTCATATAAATGCAGAATCTGATTTACCTGCTCGCGGGTTACAATCCCCCGCTCGATCCAGAGAGGCGCTTCCTTTTCCACCCATTTCCGGCTCATCGGCCACACCACCTTTTTGTGCCTGACCCTACCTATCGGCAGGTCCTGTTAGTTTCAGTATATCCGAGCCGTTGAATTACGGAAGTACTAACTTCTTGTAGTACCTGTCCGATCGTCTGTTAAATCGGCCGTATTCCTGAAATTTTGGACTCTTCATCTGCAAAACGCATATTCTATTTTAATGCCTGCTCTATTATAATGAAGCTAATCAGCACTATACCCGGAGGGAACAGCCGAATATGATGTCCAGAAGGCTCTTTGTCAAACAGATGCTTGCCATCCTCACGCTGATGTCAGGCGGTGCCCTTACAGCATCTCAAATCTGGAACCGTAGCCCGAGCACAGACACTAAATCTGCAGCCGCGGAAAACCAGCCCCAGCTGCCAGAGGCTCAGAACGCGGCCGCCGATCTTTCCACACCGCTTCTTTCCTTTTTTCTGCTCAGCGATTTGCACATCTCCGCAGCAGACTCTGTATTCGACGGCAGATTGCATTTGGCGCTAAAAGATATCAGCAGGTTCGAATCGGCTGTGGATACGATCGTGCTGGGAGGCGATTTAACTGACTTCGGCAAAGAATCGGAATATAAGCGTTTGCGCTCGATACTAGATGATTACAAGCTCCCTCCGCTTTACGGAAATATGGGCAACCATGATTATTACGATATATGGTTGAACGCCAAAGGAGCCTTCTCTACGGAGACGATGCCCAACGGCAAAACAGACGCCATGTCCCGCGAAAGGTTTATGAGGTTTATCGGATATCAGAGCAAGCCGTATCATGAGGTATGGATCAATGGAGTTCATCTCATCATGCTGTCCCAAGAAACCTATGTTCAGGAAAAACCTGAGGTCGGAGAAGGGGCATGGTACTCCGACGAACAGCTGGCTTGGTTCGAAGAAGCGATGAGAGCGCATAAGGACGGGCGGCCCGCCTTTGTCTTTATTCATCAACCGCTTCCCGAGCCTGGAACGGACGGCGGTACGCATAGGTTAATTCGCGCCAAGCGATTCCGTGCCATTCTGGAGCCTTACAGCAACGTGTTCGTACTATCCGGACATAGTCACCGCAACTTCGTTGGAGAAGACCATTACAACCGGCAGAACACCTTTCACTGGTTCAACAATGCCTCCGTAGGCAAAACAAGGGCCAGACCCGGTCAATCGGGAACGCCGGTACAGGGAATGTACGTGCAGGTGTATCCTCATGAAGTCGTGGTTCGCGGCAGGGAATTCAGTAACCGGACTTGGATCGAAGGAGCGCAATGGAAGGTTCCAGTGCTTCCGGTCAAACCGTCCTGAATAACGTACCTCGCGGTTGGCCTCCATTAACGAACATTGTATTTCTACACGTTTGGAGGAATAAAAAATGAATTTTGTGGTCACCGGGGGCGCGGGCTTTATCGGCTCACACATTGTGGATGCGCTTATCGAATCGGGACATCAGGTGCATGTCATTGACAATTTAACGACAGGAAATCAGGAAAATGTAAATCCTAAGGCCCAATTTCATCATATCGACATTATGGGAGATCAACTCGGGGCCGTATTTGAGCAGGCCAAACCGGATATCGTCATTCATCACGCGGCGCAAATCGACGTCCAAACTTCCATACAACAACCGCTGTTCGATGCCAAAGTCAATATATTGGGCACGCTAGCCCTATTGGAGCAATGCCGCGAGCATAAGGTCCGCAAACTGATCTACGCCTCTTCTGCCGCCGTGTACGGATCTCCGGAGTATCTTGGAGTGAATGAACGGCATCCTCTCCACCCGATTTCATTTTATGGAATCTCCAAGCTTACGCCAGAGCATTATATTGAAGTCTTCTCTCATTTATCCGGAATCGATTTCACTATTTTGCGCTATGCGAACGTTTACGGGATTCGTCAGGATCCCAGGGGGGAAGGCGGCGTCGTGTCCGTCTTCGTGGATCGGCTGCTGAAAGGACAACAGGCGATGATCTTCGGAGACGGTGAACAGACCCGTGATTTTATTTATGTCAAAGATATCGTCAGCGCTAATCTGGCAGCCATCGAATGCGGAAGTAAAGGAGTATACAACATTGGCTGGAATCAGCAGACCTCGGTAAATGAGCTGTTAAAGCTGATGAGCGAGATTTGCGGCAAGCCGTTCGCAGCGCAATACAAGCCTCAGCGCGCCGGCGACATCATCCACAGCCGGCTAGATAATACGGCGGCTAAAGAGCAGCTTGGCTGGGAGCCCCGGTACACGCTGCGCAGCGGGCTCGGAGAGACGATTGAATACTACAGCCGCCTCTACGGATTCAACAAAAATTAACCGGCATAAGGATTTGTCTTATGAACGGGCATTGAATAGACTCTTCCTTTTCCGGAATCCGCCCTGCCTTTTTCTGACCGGTTTCACTTCGGTTTGAAAAAGGTTTTTTGGCATGATGTAGGAAATGGAAGGATTTTGTCGAATAAGAATAGCTATACGCTTATCCGATTATATCCTTAAAAGGTGATGTTTGTTGAATCTTATCAGCCAGCTTTTACTTCATATGCTTATTGTTATAACTCCCGTTTTGCTTTACCAGCTTTTTTGGATCGACCGCCTGCAGCGGGCGGACGAACGAAGCAAACGCTGGATTGCCGCCTCCATTTGTGCTGTAGTCGCCGTATTCAGTATGTCGTACCCGTTCGAATGGTATCCGGGATACCGTTACGATTTCCGCATGATTCCGCTGGCAGTTTGTTTTTTTTACGCCTTTTTTGGCAGTACCACAGCAAAATCAGGATGAAGCTTAATAAAATCGGCAGCGTATGCAGACCGGAGCTGCTTAAGTGCCAGCGGTACCCCATAATGACAGCAGAGACGGCCAGCGCCGGAACCGAACCGTCCAAACTGCTTCACCCTCTTAAAGGGGCCGTATTGGGGCTCATGATCTCCCTGATTTCGGCATTTGTCGCCCTGTTAACCCATTGGCTGGACGGAATTCCCGTCACTATACATTTTTTCACCTTTTTTTCTTTGTACTGCCTGATCTTTACAATCACTTCGGTACTTGTCGTGTATACCATACGTCAAATGAAGCAAAACCTGGATCTGCGCAAACGAATGCAGCATAACGATAAAATGAACATGTTGAGCGAGCTCGCGGCATCGTTCGCCCATGAAATCCGCAATCCGTTGACCGTTGTCCGCGGCTTTGTACAGATGATGGGTCAAAAGCATTTGTCCGAAGACAAGCGCCAGCTATACAATCAACTGGTATTAGAAGAAATGGACAAGGCCCAGTCTATCATCAACGATTACTTAGCCTTTGCCAAACCGCAATTCGATGCAGCACAGCTGTTCGATGCCAAGCCGGTGATCACTGCTGCAGTGGGATCGCTGCAAGCGTATGCCGATTTGAAAGAAGTGACCATCGAAATGCATTTGCAAGAGCGGCTTATGATTCTTGCGAATACGGATAAATTCATGCAGTGTATCGTTCACTTGTGCAAGAACGGAATCGAATCGATGCCGGGCGGCGGCAAATTACAGCTGGTCGGCGTTGTACAGAATCAAACCGTTTGTATCGACATTATCGATCACGGCGTCGGGATGACAGAAGACGAGATCCGTCGGTTGGGAACGCCGTATTATTCTACACGCGGCAAGGGAACTGGGCTTGGCATGATGGTGACCTATCGGACCATCCAGAACCTCCAAGGCCGTATTGACGTAACCAGCGAAGTAGGAAAGGGCACCTGTTTTACCATTTTGATTCCTTCCTTGCAGACATCGGCTTATCATTAAAGTTAAGGTGCCGCCAAAATATCCATCACTTCCTTAAACAAAGGAATGGATTTATTGCCGTGTCCTTCCGGCACGTTCTGTACGAGAACGGCGACAGCATAACGCGGCTGATCCGCAGGACCATATCCGATGAACCAATGATTTTCTCCAGGCTGGCCGTTGTGCTTGGTAACTTGTGCCGTGCCGGATTTACCTGCGAGCGGCCATTTGGCCGCCTGCAGCGCCGTTGCGGTCCCCTGCCCGACCACCTCTTTCATCCAGGAGAGCAGCCGTTGTGCTGTAGCAGGCCGGATCGGAGCGGAATCTTCCCGCGTAAGCTCTCTTGGAGGAAAAGAGGTGTGAAGCCGATCGGTTTGGAACCGGATTTCATGTACGATGCGAGGCGAGAATACCTTTCCTTGAGCATACAAGCTGACAACGAGATTGGCTGCCTGCAGCGGGGTCACCTGAACGTCCCTCTGTCCGATCGCCGTTTGCAGCAAAGCCCCCTCATCCCCTTTATTTGTCGAAGCGTGATACACCTGTCCCTGCTCCTCACCGTCCCACTGCTTGAATTCTTCCCGTCCGGGTACCGGTCCCGACCAGCCTACGCGCGTTCCCAAACCCAGCTTTTTTGCATACTGCTCCAATTTCTCTGCCCCGATACGTTTGGCAGCTTCTGCAAATACGATGTTGCAGGAATGCGCAAAGCCTTCCTCCAGCGTCAAGCGTCCATGCCCCCCCTTCTTCCAGCAGGTGAAACCGTACATTCCAAGCTCCCCGGTACATTCAAAGGTTTCATCCAGATCCACCGCTTTTTCTTCCAACGCTGCAGCGGCCGTTACCGCCTTGAATATCGAGCCAGGCGAGGTCGCTTTTAAAGCCCGATTGCTCCAGTTTCCTTCAGCAGGGTCGACGTGTTCGGGATGAAACGAAGGACGGCTGGCCATGGCTACCGTATCCGCGTTCTGAATATCCAGCACAACGACCGCTCCTTCCGCGATCCCCAACCGCTCCATTTGATGTTCAATCCGGCTTTGAATATCTTTGTCCAGCGTTGTAACCATTTTTAGCGGATAGTAAGGATTGTCCGGCGATACCGTTCTCATATCCAAGCCGGGCAGTGGCCTTTTCATCCCGTCGGTAAATAAAGAAACCGAGGTAGGCCCTATGCCCTGAAGCCAAGGCTCGAATGTTTTCTCCAGTCCGGCATTGCCGATTTTACTTGTGAGCTGAAGCTCGCCTTTATGCACCTGGTCTGTGAACTGCCGCATGATCCGGTCCGGATTTTGTCCAATAAAACCAATGACTTGACCTGCCGTTTGCTGCTCTTCATATCGCTGCTTGTAGCGCATCACCCGAATATCCGGCAAGCCGAGCGCTTCAATATGCTCCGCCTGGGAATCCGTAAGCGCGACGGGTCGGCCCGATTCGGACCATATGGCCGGCGATTTCAATCCGCTCACGAAAGCATGCCATTCCTTCACGGATATCCCCAGCCATCGGGCAATCCGATTCAACGACTCTTCCCGCCTGCTTCCCCTTCCCGTCGGGTTCTCCTCGCGGATAGGAAACACCGTCAACACCTTGATCTCTTTACCGGTAAGAGGAGTACCTTTCCGATCAACAAAATCTCCTCTGCCGCTGTCCAGTATCAGACCGTTTTCCCTCTGAATCACGGAGTTCTCCAGCAAATCGATGCCCCTTCCAGCGAAGCTTCGGGTTGCGACGACTTGTATCCAGAACAGTCTTATGTTCCAAATGATCAAAAGAACGACAATCAGCAGTAAAACAAAGAACAGTCGATGCTTTTTCAGCCCGGTTTCGTCATTCATGCCCAATCTCCTTTCATGCCTATTATCTAGTAATAGTATGTTCAGATGTGCTTTGCTCCAAACGCTGCTATCGTTGGAATGACGGCAAAAAGCCTTTTCCCGCTTATAGGAAAAGGCTTCAATACTATACTTGGAATTTGGAAAGAGATTCTTTCAAAGAGTTGGACAGCTCCTCCAGCTTGTCCGACAGCTTCACAAGACCATCACTGATATTCATCTGTTCCGAGCTTAAGGAAGCGACCTCCTGAGAGGTGGCTGACGATTGCTGAGCTACGGCACTCACATTGGTCATCGCCTCATTCAATACCACTTGCGAGGTTTCCAATTCGCTGATGGATTCGGTCACCTCCGAAAGCCTTGTGATCAAATCGCCCATCTGCGAATCGACCTGTTTAAAGATGGAATCCGCTTCTTTAACGGATTGAATCTGCTCCTGAAAGAGCGGATAAGCCTGAGAAAGGACGTTTACCGTTTCGTCAATCTCACTTTGAATTTTCTCAGTGATTTCACCCACGATTGCAATCGATTCGCGGGACTGGTCGGCAAGCTTACGGATTTCATCGGCCACCACCATAAACCCTTTGCCTGCCGCACCGGCTCTGGCCGCCTCAATGGTCGCATTTAAGGATAAAATGTTCGTTTTCTTCGTAATACTGTTCAGCATTTCGAGAATTTTGCGGATGGAGCCGGTGCTTTCCTTTAAGTTATCTACTTTTTCCACCATTTCCCGCGTCATCGCTTCGGTTGAATTCGTCTTGCCGATCAACTCGGACATGTATTCAATCCCCTGTTTACTCGACTTCTGAACCTCTGATGCGGAAGTGCCCATAACGATATTCGAATCCACCACATTTTTCATCTGCATCCCGATATTGTGGGTTAATTCATTCCCGCGCTCCGATTCAACAGCCAGGCTGGATGCCCCATTCGCGATTTCCTCCGTAGCGACAGCGATCTCCTTGGCAGAGGTTGCCGTCTTCTTCGAAACCTCGGACAAATCGCTGGCGGTATTCAGCACATCCTGCGCAGACTGATTGGTTTGCTGTACGAGTCCGGTGATTTTCTCCATCATTTGATTGAAGCTTTCACCCAGCTGGCCGATTTCATCCTTCCGTTTGACGGTCATCCGGACTCTTAAATCACCCTGCTCGCCTTGTTTCATCAAGTTGCGAAGCATAATGATCGGTCTCCCGATCATCCTGGCGATGAAATAACCGATAATGATGGCAATTACTGTGGCGACAGCTGTCATCAACCAAGTCATATTCGATATCGTTTTGGCGTCCCTTACCAGCTCGTCTACCGGCATTTCGCCCACCAGCAGCCAATCGTTCTTTTGAGAATTATAGTATACCAGCTGCATGGCTTTATTGTCGCTTAACAGACTGCCCATATCATTTTGAAACGCTTCCTTTTGAACGCCCAGACGGCTGTCATTTCCGATAATTGCCCGATCCGTGTTATAAATCAGTTTCATATCGGGACCGGCAATAATCGTCCTTCCGCCTTGACCCATATTGATAGCGCTTAATTCTTTGTCGATAACATCCAGCTTGATTTCAATCAGCAGAACCACCTGATAATCGCTGGTTACCTTTAACACACGCCCTAAACCGAAGCTGGCCGCATTCGGAACTCCAACGTTTTCCGAGAAGCCTCCCAGTTTGGTCTCCAGCCATGACACGGCTCCGTCATTTGCCAAAATCGATTTGAACCAGTTTTCTTGCGCTATGCCATCGTATTTAAGGGTACCGCCCGATCCAGCCAACGGTTGGCCGTCGGATGCTATCAGTTGAATGGAGCCGATCGCTTTATTCGAATAAGAATATACGTTTAGCATTTCTCCCAGCCGTTGACGAAGCACGAGATATTCATAGCTGGATTTTTCTAACCGATTCAACTCGTTTAACACATTCTTCAAATCTTCGTCGAGCAAAACTTGCATGGATAAATCTTCGTATGTAGTGTACAGAATATCCAGTTTTTGTCCCGCTTGAACAATCGTCTGTTCAGAGGCTTGGGCCACCTTGCTCTGAATCACGTCTTTGGATATAAAATAGGAAATGAAGCCAACGCTCAAGACGAAAAACCAGATACACAAAAGAAAAATGACAAAAAGCTTTGCTCCAACTGACTTGAACAGGTTATCCATTCTAATCTCTTTTATTGCTGCTGCAAGTGAAGAGACGGAAGCTCCTTGATGGTTACGCCTGTTAGACAATATTGTACGAAACTGAGCTGCGAGTGCTTTGCCGGCTGTTTGCAGGCTGGCTTTGAGTGAAGACCAAGAATTCTTCACAGAGAACACCACCTAAAGTTGGTATAGTTTACTGAAAGTGTAAAACATAGCTTATACCTATTCGACATGGTTTGTCATAATCCTTTTCCATATCTCTCGGATTATAAAAAAATATAGTTCCACCGCCCTAAATAAATAATGATGACAGTAACAAGTCTGCCGAGAATCATGACTATAATCACAACTTCCTTTTTATATATCGGGACAAATCAACGAAAAAATTATAGTCTTTTATAACTAAAATCAACTATTTCACTGCTGAAGCAGACTACTAACCGCTTATGCTAAGCGGCAGCACAAAAAAGCCGCAGCTTTCTACGGCTGCGGCTTTTTTCATCTATTCTTCCAACCTTATTGCTTGCCTATCTTCTTCCTCATCAGATCCAACGGTTGAACCGGCCGATCCACCTTCATGCGGATCAACTGCAGCGGATGACGTGCCGCATCAAGCGGTTGTCCGTCCTCCGTACTCAGTTCAGGCACGGTCTGTTTAAAAAAGGTTCCCTTAGGGCCGAAAAATTCCACCTCTTGACCCGGTTTGAAATGGTTGCGCTGTTGAATAAGCGCCATTTGGGTCTTTGCATCGTAATCCATAACTACGCCGACAAAATCATACGGCGCAGCCTTGTCTTCCGGTTCAAAGATGTGGTCTTCATGACTTGGCTCGCCATAGAAGAAGCCTGTATTTAACGGCCGGTTAGCCGCTTTTTGGATCTCATACAGCCATTCCGGTTTCATTTGGTAATGCTCCGGATCGGCAAAATACGCATCAATCGCCTGGCGATAAGCGTTCACTACCGTTGCCACATAGTGTACGCTCTTCATCCGTCCTTCGATTTTGAAGCTGTCTACACCCGCACGAATCAGCTCCGGCACATGCTCGATCATAGCCAAGTCCTTGGAGCTCATAGAAAACGGGTTATCGCCTTCTTGGAACAACGGAATCTCTTTGATCCCTGTCTGCTGCTCCATATCCTCTTGCGACGTGAACAAATCATATTTCCAACGGCAGGACTGACAGCACCCGCCGCGGTTGGAATCGCGATCGGTAAAATGGTTCGAAAGCACACAGCGGCCCGAATAAGAGCTGCACATGGCGCCATGCACGAATGCCTCGATTTCGATATCTACATGTTTTTTAATTTCCAGAATCTCTTCCATCGTAGCTTCTCTGGCCAAGACGACGCGGTCAACTCCATCTTCCTTCCAGAACTGTACGGCCTGACGATTCATCGTGGACTGCTGCGTGCTCAAATGAATCTCAAGCCGCGGCGCCACGCGTCTGCATGTTTCAATAATGACCGGATCCGCCACGATGATGGCGTGAACCCCGGCATCTTGAATTCCCCTCAAGTACTCCTCGAGACCGGGCAAATCCTCGTTATGCGCAAAAATATTGGTAGCCACAAACACTTTGGCCCCATACTTTTCGGCAAACTCAACCCCTTCTCTCATCTCTTCGAACGTAAAGTTGTCCGCATTTGAACGAAGGCCGTATTGCTGCCCGCCGATATATACGGCATCCGCACCATAATGAACGGCAAATTTCAGCTTCTCCAAGCTGCCAGCCGGCGCCAGCAGCTCCGGCTTTTCCAGCCGCACGCGCTTGCCCAGCAGATCCTGCTTCAATAAGGTCATCATTTCCACCTCGCTTTTATTTCTTTCGTACGATTAATATACCTGTTCTTTAAAGAAAAAACCGTAAGAGAGCTCACGCCGCGGATCCTGCAGCGCACGGATCGCCTCCAGCCACTCTTCTTTGAATTCGTAGTTTTCCGGGTCCGACACATAAGCGTCGATCGCTTGACGGTAGCTTCGGATCACGGTTTCATTGTACTCGACGGTTTTAAGCAGCCCCTCCAGCTTGAAGCTGTCAATGTGGCCCTCCATCAGCTCATGAAGACTATCCAGCATACAGATATCATCCGAGCTCATAATGTGCGTACCGTTCTCATCCTCGTAAACTGGATAACGTTCGTCCTGGCGTTCCTGCTCGATCAGAAACAATCCTTCTTCCATTCCGAGAGAGCGATTTTGCAGCGCCTCCGGCCTTCCCTGATGCTCTTTATAATTCGTAAGCAAGCTCCGCTTGGAATGATAAATATTCGTAATGCCGTGCACCTGTACCTGTACTTCCATTTCATCGGCCAGCTGCCGCTTGATATCGATCGTCTCTTCCAAATTCAGTTCGCGGGCCAGCACCATCCTTACGGCGCCTTTCCGTCCCCAGTAACGGGCAGTGGCATGATTGGTGGAAGTCATTTCCGCGTTCCAATGCAGCGGCATGCCGGGCGCGGCGCTGCGGACAGCAATGACTACAGCCGGATCCCCGAAGACAAGGGCATCAGGCCTGATCTCTTGCAGCTTGCTTACATAGGCCTCCAAATCGGGAAGCACTCCGTTATCCATTATATTATTTACCGCGACATATACTTTAGCCCCATGCTCATGAGCCCAAGGAACAAGCGTACGCAGCTCCTCCGTCGTCACTTCTCCCGGGAGCCGCGAGCCAAACCTGTGCTCGCCTACAACTACTGCATCCGCTCCGGCCTTAATGTAGCGCCGTACCTCTTCCGCTGAGCCTGCGGAGATCAGAAGCTCGGGTTTATTCATCTTCTACCTCACCTGCTTTATCTAAAATCACGGATTGCCCGTCTTATTGCTTTCGGCAATATTTTTATTATGCTGCTCGAACGTTTCGGCGAACAAATGCCCTCTGGTCCCATCCTTTTTGGTCACATAAAACAAATATTTGGTCTCTGCCGGATAGATGGCCGCCCGTATGGAAGCCAGACTCGGGCTTGCAATCGGTCCGGGCGGAAGCCCCTTATTCAAATACGTATTATACGGGCTTTCGATGCGCAGATCCTGAAAAAGCAGCCGTTCCTTTTGCTTATCGAATAAATATTGGACCGTAGCGTCGATTTGCAGCGGCATACCCAGCTTCAGACGGTTATAAATTACACCGCTGACAATGGGCCGTTCTTCCTCAACCACCACTTCCCTTTCAATCAGCGAAGCAATGGTCATCATCTGATGGAACGTCAAGTTCTGCTTCGCCATTGCTTCTCTCCAGTCCGGCGGCAGCTGGGCAAGCCGTTTGTCAAGCTCTTGCGTCATCGAAGCGATGATCTCATTGGCGTCGGCGTCCTTATTCCATTCATAAGTTTCGGGAAACAGATATCCCTCAAGGCGGTAACGAAGGGAGGGATCATCCGGAATATCCGCCCCCACGGTTCCCGGCAGCCCTTTATAGCTTTGCGCCGCCTGAAGAAAGACCGAGCTGTCGAACCCTTGCTCCGCTTGAAGCTTCTCGGCGATCTGCCGCACCGTAAACCCTTCGGGAACCGTAAGGCGCAGCCCCGCTTCCTTGACCGTCTCTCCCCGGTTCAGCTGCCCGATAATTTCATCAGGCGAAAGCCCCGGTTTCATGTCATATTCCCCGGCCTTAAAGCGGCCGCCCTCCTGCTTATATTTCAGATACCATGTAAAAATATCAGCATTGTGTATAATCCCCTTCTGTTCAAGCTCTAAAGCCAGCTGCGCCACACCGGTCCCCGGCGGGAAAGAAATCCGCTGCGCCTCGTCCAGCGGCGGCATAGGCTGCAGCGCTTTACTCACATATAAAGCGAGCCCTCCCCCAGCTCCGGCAGCCAGGAAAACAAATAGGATCAATCCCCATAAGACAACCCGTTTCATCGACCTTCGTCTCTCCACAATGATGTTATCCCCGCCCCTCTGCACGCCTTGCTTAACAAACGAAAAAGAGCGGATTATCTCCGCTCCAGACAACGTTAAGGTTAAAAGTTGAATCCTTACAACGGTTCGTCAGCTGGAAAAGTCCATTCGTCGAAGACCTCGGAGACATTCTCCCACTCCTCATCATCTTCGATCGTTTCGAGCTCCAGTTCCCCGTCGTGCTTGCGCGAAACGCGATAAACCTCAGGCTCGTCTTCCTTGCCGGGCTTCACTTTTTCCAGCATCGCATAGCTCTGACCGTTAAGGATCAGCTCGGAAACGATGCGGTAAACTACGGATTCCTGATGCTCATCATACAAAATAATATCATTTCCGTAGGCTTCTCGCAACTGACGTGTAGGTTCAGCTTCCGTCATTCTCTTCAAATGAAGGCCTCCTTTCGCAGCTTATTTGGATTCTTCGTCATCTTCCTCGAATTCATCCATCAGCGTATTGAAGGTTTCCTCCACAATATTCCATTCTTCTTCGTCTTCAATCGTATACAGCTGCAGGTCGTCACCGTCTTCTTCATAGCGGAACGCATACACTTCGTCGGATTCCTCATCGGCATCGACAGGAACAACCATCATGTACTTTTTGTCCGAGCCGTCCACTTCAAATTTCATGATCACTTCAAACTCTTCTTCGTTGCCTTCATCATCGGGAATGTAAATAATTTCCGGCTCTTCAAGCAGTTGCTCCTGATTGGAACTTTGATCCTTCTGGGACACAGTCCATCACCTCTTCGATTGAGATTGGGAATCCATAAATCCTTGTAAAATGAGCGCAGCCGCCATCTTATCAACAACCTGCTTTCGTTTCTTGCGGCTGACGTCCGCCTCCAGCAGCGTTCGCTGAGCCGCGGCCGTCGTCAGTCGTTCGTCCCACAAATGCACCGGCATTTGTAGGGTTTCATGCAGTTGTTCAGAAAATGCGATGCAAATTTCTCCACGGGGACCGATCGTGTTGTTCATATTTTTCGGCAGCCCAACTACGATTTCCGTTACCCCGTACTGCTCTACCAACGCTTTGATACGGTCCATATCGCGCTGTACCGTCGATCGGCGAATCACCTCAAGTCCTTGTGCCGTCCAGCCGAGTTCATCACTGACAGCGACGCCGATCGTCTTGTCACCGTAATCCAATCCCATGTAACGCATAGCTGCTCCAATCGGCCTGTCTGCACCTTAAGATTTATACTGTTGGAGATAGGAACGGACGAGCTCCTCAATCAGTTCATCTCTCTCCCTTTTGCGGATGATGCTCCTTGCATTGTTGTGTCGCGGAATATAGGCCGGATCGCCGGAAAGCAAATAACCGACGATTTGGTTGATCGGGTTGTAACCTTTTTCCTGCAGCGCGTCATACACCGCTAAAATGACTTCTTTGGGTGATGTCTCGATCTCTTCCGCTTTGACGTTAAACTTCATCGTTTTATCCATTGAACTCATTTGGAGAAGCACCCCCCTGCCATCATAATAACCTACATATTCCACATATTCGCCGTTTGCCTAAAAATTCCTCTTGACAAATAAAATTATTTTCTTTCCAGCAATGTTTCAACGCTTTGGATCGCTTCCTTCAGCTTCGACGGATCTTTACCGCCCGCCTGGGCCATATCCGGTCTTCCTCCGCCGCTTCCGCCGCAGAGCGCAGCCACTTCCTTAATCAGCTTCCCGGCATGATAGCCTTGGGATACCAAATCCGGCGTAACGGCGGCAACAAGGTTCACCTTGCCTTCAGCGGAAGCTCCGAGTACGATAACCGCCGAACCCAATTTACTTTTCATTTGATCCACAATGTTCCTGAGCGTCTCCATATCGCTTGCCGAGACTTCCGCAGCAAGAACAGCCACCCCGTTAACCTGCTTCACCTGATCTGTTAACGATCCCGCTTCAATACCGCTCAGCTTCGCTTTGAGCGATTCGTTCTCACGGGACATTTCTTTAAGCTGTGCAAACAATCCGTCAATCCGCTTCGGCACGTCCGCAATATTGGACTTCAGCAGCCCCGCAGCGTCTTTGAGCAGCTGCAGCTGGTCCTCCAAATACTCATATGCGGCTCGTCCCGTCACCGCTTCGATCCGGCGTACGCCCGATCCGATACCGGACTCGCTGATAATTTTGAACAGACCGATTTGGCTCGTATTTTGAACATGGCATCCTCCGCACAGCTCTAGGCTGTAGCCGCCCACGCGGACCACACGGACGACTTCTCCGTATTTCTCGCCGAATAAAGCCATGGCGCCCATCGCTTTGGCTTCCGCGATCGGCTTCAAAGATATATCGACAGCAATGCTTCTCCAGATTTGTGCATTGACGCGCTGTTCGATGTCCTGCAGCTCCTCGCCCGTAATGCTGCCAAAATGGGAGAAGTCAAAGCGCAGCCGCTCCGGCGCCACAAGAGAGCCAGCCTGATTAACGTGCTCGCCGAGCACTTCTTTCAGCGCCTTATGCAGAAGATGCGTCGCCGTATGATTTTTGATAATATCTTCACGCACTTCCTGGGTAACGGTAGCCTGTACCTGATCGCCTTTGCGCAGAACACCTGCTTCAACAACGACCGTATGAACGTGCTGTCCGTGCGGAGCTTTACCGACATCCTCCACCTTGAGCACCGTGTCTCCGGCGGTCATATAGCCGTGGTCGCTGACCTGCCCTCCGCTTTCCGCGTAGAACGGCGTCACATCGAGGATGACCTGACACGTCTCACCCGTGCCTACTAAATCAACAAACTGATTCTCATGTACGATCTCCAGCACTTTAGCAGTAGTTACCAAATCAGTATAACCAACAAACTCGCTTTTAACCGTATAGTCGGCCAGAGGACCTCCCTGCACCTTCATACTGTCCGCATCCTGACGGGCCGCCCGGGCACGGTCGCGCTGCTCCTGCATCGCTTGGTCAAAGCCGGCGCGATCCACGGTCATGCCTTTTTCTGCAGCGAAATCCTCCGTCAGATCAAACGGGAATCCATAGGTATCGTACAGCTTGAATGCATCGGGGCCGCTGATTTCGGTGCTTCCTGCATGGCGCGATTTGTCTACCATTTCAGCAAGGATGGCAAGCCCGTCGGACAGCGTCTCATGGAAGCGTTCCTCTTCCGTACGGATGACCTTTTCAATGAACTCGCGTTTTTCCACAACCTCCGGATAGTAAACCCCCATAATCTCTCCGACAACCGGTGTGAGGGAATGCAGGAATGGCTTGTCCATGCCAAGCACCTTGCCGTAGCGAACCGCGCGGCGAAGCAAACGGCGGATGACATAACCGCGGCCTTCGTTGGACGGCAGCACGCCGTCGCCCACGGAAAACGCCACTGTGCGGATATGATCGGCAATGACCTTCAGCGCAACATCGGTTTCCTCATTCTGCTTATAGGTTACGCCTGCGAGCTTGCACGTTTGTTGAATGATCGGCTGGAACAAGTCTGTATCAAAGTTCGAATCGACGTCCTGCAAAATCGACGCAAAACGCTCCAAGCCCGCCCCCGTATCGATGTTCTTGTTCGGAAGCGGTGTATAGCTGCCGTCTTTATTATGGTTGAACTGGGAAAATACAAGGTTCCACACTTCAAGGAAGCGTTCGTTCTCGCCGCCGGGCCAGCACTCCGGATCGTTCAAATCGCCGTAAGCATCGCCGCGGTCATAGAAGATTTCCGTACAAGGTCCGCAAGGGCCTTCGCCGATATCCCAGAAGTTTTCTTCCAGCTTGTAGATTCGTTCCTCCGGGAGGCCGATCTTTTTGTTCCAGAAATCAAACGCTTCCGTATCCTCGGGGTAGACGGTAACGGACAGCCGGTTCGGGTCGAAGCCAATCCACTCGGGACTCGTGAGAAATTCCCATGCCCAGGTGATGACTTCCTCTTTGAAGTAATCTCCGATCGAAAAATTTCCCAGCATCTCGAAAAACGTATGGTGACGGCGCGTTTTGCCCACGTTTTCAATATCGTTGGTGCGAATGCATTTTTGCGAGTTAGCGATCCGGGGATTGTCCGGTACGACGCGGCCGTCAAAGTAAGGCTTCAGCGGCGCCATTCCGGCGTTAATCCACAACAGCGACGGGTCGTTATGCGGTACGAGCGGCGCGCTGGGCTCGATTTTATGCCCTTTGCTTTCAAAAAACTCCAACCACTTGGAGCGAATTTCACTTGCTTTCATTGGATCTCGTTCCTCCTGCAACCATAATATAAATATAAAAAACGCCCCTGATGAACAGGGACGATTTGCTCGCGGTACCACCCTGGTTATTGTGCGGCTTGCAGTCAGGCGTCTGCACAATCTCCTCTGAACGGATGTTAACGGGTCCGACCGGCGGAGTTTATCCGCACTCTGAAATGAGCGTTCGGTCATCCTTCATCAGAAAGGCTTTCGCAGCTGGAACGATCGCTTCGCTTTAGGACCGTGCCCTTTTACGCAAAAACGCGCCGCTCCAAAGCCTTCTCTCTGGCTAATGGGCCTATGACCTACTGAATTTCGTCAACGCTTTCTCATGTATAAACAAATAGACCTATTCAAACCAAAATTATACCGATCCCCCATCGCACTGTCAACTTGATATCCAAGCCCCGAGCCTGGTTCCTTGACTATGCCCAAGCGACCCATGTGACCAGCCGATGCTTGAACATATGGATGACAAAATCCACATAGTAGTCCTGCCTGACAATCCACTGGTACTCTTCATTATGGCGCGCATAAAACAGTACATCGGTATAAAGATCATTTTCGTCGAAAAAAGCCCTTATTTGTTTGACAGCCATCTCCACCCCGACGTCCGGGCGGTGCAGCTTCATCCGGAATTCCACATCCGGACCGTTAACGTGTTCTTCTATTGTAAGCAGCTCTTTATCGTACTCGTATTGCAGCATACCTCATCCAGCCTTCCTGGGGAACTGTTTACATTAAATATCTCACATAGATATACACATTGGCAATCACAATGGTCAACAGCATGAGCGGGAATGCCACTTTCAGGTAGCTTATAAACGACATCGGATGTCCTTCCCTGGCTGAAATACCCGCCACAATCAGGTTGGCGCTGGCCCCGATGATCGTACCGTTGCCTCCAAGGCAGGCGCCGAGCGCAAGACTCCACCATAATGGTTCGACGTTGCTCACTCCCATGGCGCCCATCTCCTGAATCATTGGAATCATGGTGGCCACAAAAGGGATATTATCCATAAAAGACGAAGCGAGGGCGCTCAGCCACAAAATCAGAATAGCCGAACGAGTCGGGTCGCCTCCGGTAATGCCCACAGCATATTCCGCAAGCGCTGCGATGATTTGCGTTTCGACCAATCCTCCAACGAGCACGAAGAGACCGATAAAGAAGAAAATGGTTGTCCACTCCACGTTATGAAAAGCATCCTCCATGTAACGTTCACCCGTCAGCAGGAGAAGCAGAAAAGCGCCGGCAAGCGCTACGGTTGCAGACTCGATATGTACAATCTGATGCAGAAAGAAACCCAAAATCGTAAGAGCCAGAACCGTTAGACATTTTTTCAACAGCACGGGATCCTGAATCTCCGCCTTCTCATCAAGCTCCATGATGCTTAAACGAAGCTCGTCCGTCGTTTGGATCCGCTTCCGGTACAGCAGTACGAATATAGGCAGGATAACGACCATGATGATAATCACGATTGGCGTCAAATTCGCAATAAAGGCGTTGAAGGTCAGCTCCTTCACGGCACTGCCGATCATAATATTCGGAGGATCTCCGATCAAGGTTGCCGTACCGCCGATGTTGCTGGCCATAATTTGCGAGATAAAGAAAGGAATGGGGTCAACCTGCAGCCTACGCGTAATGCTAAGCGTAACGGGAACAATCAGAAGCACCGTAGTGACATTATCCAAAAAGGCCGAGCATACCGCCGTAACCACACCGAGAACGACCAGAATACGGATGGGATAGCCGCCTGCTTTTTTGGCCGACCATACCGCAACATATTTGAACGCCCCTGTCTTCGCCGTAACCCCTACAATAATCATCATTCCAATCAAAAGGCCGAGCGTATTCAAATCAATATGATGAAATGCCGTTTCCTGATCTAGAATGCCGAGTGCCACAACGAAAATGGCTCCGATCATGGCAACGATGGTGCGGTGAATTTTCTCGGAAATAATGAATGCGTAAGAAATAAGAAATAGCCCGAGTGCTGTAATCGCTTGCTGACTCATGAAGTAACCCCTTCCAAAATATTGTATGATATATATTACTTTTGAAATAAAATGAAAAAAGCTCCATAGGATGAGCTCTTACACGGCACGCCAACCTCCCAATGAATTGACGTTAAACCGTAAACATGGAACATTATACGCCTAAATGCCATCATCTGACAAGCGTTAAAACCGATCTAGACGGTTCTCCGATGAATGAAATACAAAAACACATGCTGAAGAATCACTTTCATCACGGCAAAGAAAGGAACAGCCAGGATCAGCCCCGCAATCCCTCCTACTTCACCACCCACAAGCAGCGCAAAAATAATGAACAGCGGATGCATATTCAAAGAACGCCCAACCACTTGAGGAGAAATGACATTCCCCTCAAGAATTTGGCAAATGGTGTTTACCAGGATGACCAGCAGCATCATTTTCCATGATATCGTAGACGCAACGATTAACGCCGGGGCTGCGCCAAGAAACGGCCCCAAATAAGGGATGATATTAAACACCGCAACCACGCACGCCAGGAGAAGGGCATAAGGAAGTCCTATCAGCCAATAGCCGACGTAAGCCAGAAGCCCGACGATCATACAGACGGTAAACTGTCCGCGGATGTAATTCCCAAGCGCCGTATCAATGTCCACCAGCATAGAAACAATTTCTTTACGGTGGGCCTTGGGGACGATCGCCAAGGTCGTTTTTTCAATCAGCTGTAAGTCTTTTAAAATGTAGAAGGCCACAAACGGAATGATGAAAGCAAGAAACATGGCATTGATTGTGTTCCCGATCCCGCCCAGGTAACCCGCAATCGCTAGAGAAATCCCTTCCTCCAGCTTGGAAAGCGACTGATTGATGCCCTCCCGCACGCTGTCGGGTAAAAATTTCAACCCGTTGAAATCATCCACAACGCTTTGCGCTTTAAACGCCACATCCGGCATATGCTGGTTCAGCTCGGCAAGCTGTTTGATCAGCATAGGGATCACATTCATCAGCACTACCGTCGCGGAAGTGATAAACACCGCATATATGGTAAGCACGGCGACCGTACGCGGTACCTTGCGGGCCCCAAGCAGAGAAACCACCGGATTCAATACATAAGAAATAATCAACGCAATAATAAACGGCGTCAGAATTTCGCTTAAAAATTGATATATACCAACGATGATCGGACGAAGCTGCAGCAGCATGAACAATATGGCAAGCCCGAGCAGCGTATAGATCATCCCGATGAATAACCGATGCTTCGGAAACTGTTCCATAGACTCCTCTCCCCCATCTTGACTCCATATGCTTAAACCATTACCCTTTACAGTATATGTACAAGCCGATCGTCTTAACCCTGATCTTCCATTCTTTGAAAAATAGCATATCCACGTTTTGGGCGAATACAATACATAGAGAAAGAATCTTTTGCAGACAAGACAAAAACACCGTTTCCCTAAAGAGACCTTACGCCTCCAGGAAAACGGTGTTCTTCGCTTGAGTCAAGCGACCGCAAGCCATTTTTAATTCGCATGGACTTGCACTATTTCTTCTTCAAAAAACAAATCGTCCAAGGAGCTCAACGTTCCGTCCTCTTCCACTTGAAAGACAGACATTTTATCTCCATTTACGGTTAATTCGATAAAGCAGCCCCAGCAGTAAAACTGGTGCGAGCCGATCTTGCCGATATCCTTGGAATTGCAGTTTGGACAACGCAGCATCTCAATCACCCTATTCTTCTTTTGGTACGAAGATTTCCTCCAATGTATGACTAGCCTGTACGGGAACAATTAAAGCGTCCTCGCCGATCTTAACCGAGTCCGGCATCGGCAACCATTTGCGCCCTTCTTTTAAATCAGAAATGAAACCCTCGGTCAATTCATAACCTATTACCTTTATACCCTTAATCAGATCCAAATAAACATCTTCTACCCTTCCAAGCTGCTGCCCGTTTATGGTAATCACCGGCATTCCTCTCAGCTTGGAATCTCCGCATAGCAAGGTGCAAAAATCCTGGTCTGACGCCATGGAACGCACGGCTTCTTCCTTCTTAATCGTAACGGCATCATCGCCAAGCGCAACGATATCCGCTGAAGCGATGCAGGTCATGTCGGAAAACCAATGCTTGGCCTCCAGCAGCAGCGCCTTTACCTGCCATCCTTCATCCATCAGGAGATCCTTGGTATGGCCTACCAGCTTGCCTGTTTCTACACAAATGATCGGCAAACCGATGACATCCCGCGCTTTCTTCACAAGGTTTGCCTCCTTGAAAATTTTAAACATTTGCTTAATGGTTACTACGCAAACGGTGAATGATGGTTTCAAGGATACCCACAGCTTCAGAAATTTGCTCTTCATCGTTGTTAGCCCCAAAGCTGAAACGTATGGCCGACTCGGTTACCGCCTCCGGAAGCTTCATCGCCTTAAGCACGTGGGATACTTCCAAGGAACCCGAAGTGCAGGCCGAGCCGCTTGCCGCAGCCACTCCCGCCAAATCGAGATTCATCAGCATCGTTTCCGTCGAAATGCCGGGGAAGCTGACGTTCAAAATATGGGGTAGCACCTCCGTCGGATGGCCATTGATCACAAAAGCATCAGCTTCCAAACGCTCTGCTAATTCCTTCACCATTCCTTGACGTAGTTTTTCCATCTTTTGTTTCAATTCATACCTGTTTTTTTGCATGATTTCCACAGCTTTCGCGAAGCCGGCGATTCCTGCCGTATTCTCTGTACCCGGCCGGCGTTTGCGTTCCTGCGAGCCGCCGTATAACAGCGGTGAGATCTTGGTCGTTCTTGCTATATATAAAGCACCGATTCCCTTAGGACCGTTCAGCTTGTGCGCGGAAAAGCTCATGAGATCGACCGGAAGCCGTCCAAGATCCATCGGGATATGCGCCAACGCTTGAACCGCGTCGACATGAAAGCATATCCCCCGTTCTCTTGCCAGTCGTCCAATGGCTTCAATGGGCTGCAGCGTCCCGGTTTCGTTGTTTCCATACATGACGCTGATCAAGATTGTATCTTGACGAATGGCCGCTTCTACATCGGTTACGGAAACCTGGCCAAAACGGTCAACCGGGAGGTACGTAACTTCATACCCAAGCTGCTCTAACCGCTCACAGGCATGAAGAACCGCATGATGCTCAATGCTTGTCGTAATGATATGCTTGCCGCGGGAGCGGTACGCTTCCGCGGCACCGAACAATGCCGTATTGTCGCTCTCTGTCCCGCTTCCGGTGAACACCAGTTCGGATGGAGAGCATCCGATAAATGCGGCAATTCGATCCCTGGCCGCATTCAGTGCCGTACGCGCCTCCCGTCCTGCCGCGTGTGTGCTGGAGGCGTTGCCGTACATTTCAGAAAGATAGGGGATCATGGCTTCCACGACTTCCGGATGTACGGGTGTCGTAGCGGCATGATCCAAGTAAATTAACTTCAAAGCATTCACCACATCTGTTTAATAGGATTTGGAAAAGACCCGGAATCGGAGGAAAAAGCATCTGCAGAGGCTAAATATAGAACATGTAGCTGTCGTTTTGACTGCCTTCTTCCTTGTAGGAGATGAGATCAGCGAGCGTGGTTGAATCAAGCACCTGCGCTATACCGTCGCGGATTCGAATCCATAGGTTCCGCTTGGCAGGATCGTCCTCTTCTGTGAAATCGACAGGACTGATCGGCCCTTCCAGCACCCGGATAATATCTCCAGAGGAGATTTCCTCCGGGGATTTAGACAATATATATCCTCCATACGCTCCGCGAATGCTTTTGACTAGCCCCGCATTCCTAAGCGGTGCGACCAATTGCTCCAAATAATGCTCGGAAAGCTGGTGCTTTTCCGCGATGCTTTTTAATGAGGTGGGGCCTTCTCCGAACCTTGTCGCCAGCTCCATCATGATGGTGAGTCCGTAGCGGCCTTTAGTGGATATCTTCAAGTCGAGCACCTCGTTTACATCAGAAAGTATAGATTTGACCTAATGGATCAGCTTTCTGTTGCTTCAAGTCTAAGCTTCCATATAAACATGAATGCGCCTTTATCCTTCGCAAGGCTTTGATAAGAAGCTTTTATTGCATATCATACATTTTTGTATCGAATCTATCGTAACATAAAACCACGTATTGTGGGAGCAAAACCGTGACATATTAATGAAAAATTTTATTCTTTTTGCAAATGCATGTATAATATAAAAATGCCAGTTAAGCAAAGTGAGGTATTGGACATATGACGAAAAAAGCACGCGTCGTCCTCGGCATGTCCGGCGGCGTCGATTCTTCGGTTTCGGCGCTTATTCTTAAGGAGCAAGGCTATGAGGTTATCGGCGTTTTTATGAAAAATTGGGACGATACGGACGAATTCGGCCATTGTACCGCAGAGGAAGATGCGGAAGATGTAAGGCGCGTTTGCGACCAAATCGGCATTCCCTATTATACGGTAAATTTTGAAAAACAATACATGGACAAGGTATTCAATTACTTTTTGGACGAATACCGCAAAGGCCGGACTCCGAATCCGGATGTGATGTGCAACCGGGAAATCAAATTCGGGGAATTCCTGAACAAAGCGCTGGAGCTCGGCGCAGATTATATCGCGACCGGCCACTATGCCCGTGTGGAGCATCGGGACGGAGCCTACCGGCTGCTTCGCGGAGTCGATTCGAACAAGGATCAGACCTATTTTCTGAATGCCTTGGATCAATACCAGCTTTCCAAGGCGATGTTCCCGATCGGGCATCTTCCGAAGCCTGAGGTTCGCGCCATCGCAGAGAAGGCCGGATTGGCTACAGCCAAGAAAAAGGACAGCACCGGCGTCTGCTTTATCGGCGAGCGCAACTTCAAGGAGTTTCTCAGCGGCTACCTTCCTGCCAAGCCCGGCGATATGAGAACGCTCGATGGTGAGGTAAAGGGCCGTCATGACGGACTCATGTACTATACCATGGGCCAGCGTCAAGGTCTTGGCATCGGAGGATCGGGCAGCGGAGAACCGTGGTTTGTCGCCGACAAGGATCTTGAGAACAATATCCTGTACGTTGTCCAAGGGGAAAAGCATCCCGCACTCTACTCAACAGGTCTTAAAGCCTCCGAATTGAACTGGATTAAGGGAGAAGCTCCAAAGGAGCCGCTCCACTGTACAGCGAAATTCCGTTACCGGCAGCCGGATCAAGGCGTTACCGTTCATTTCGGTGAAGGCGGCGCTTGCGAGATCGTGTTCGACCAGCCGCAAAAAGCCATCACTCCGGGCCAATCGGTCGTTTTCTACGACGGAGATGAGTGTCTGGGTGGAGCAACCATCGATAAAATCATAAAGTAACAAGTGATTTTCCCAATAACAAAGAAGTTATGCTCGCATGATGAACATAACTTCTTCTTTTTTTTATTTGTTTGACCTCCGGTTCATCCTTCATGGATAGACACATCCGGGCCGATACCCGCGGCCTTTCGTCTTACCACTATTCTCGATATCCGCAAATGATCGATTTCTTCAATGATAAAGTCATAATCCTCATTCCAATACAGCTGCTGATGCTTCTGCGGAGGCATTTCCACCTGGGAGTAAATCCATCCGCCGATCGTATCATAGTCATCCGTTTCGATGCTTATTCCGAAGTAGCTGTTCACCTCCTCAATGAGCATTCGTCCGTCAATGGAATAAGACGCAGCATCCCTCCTCTCGATCTTCGGCCGTTCCTCATCGAATTCATCTTGTATTTCCCCGACGATTTCTTCGATAATATCCTCAAATGTGACTAGACCGGACGTTCCTCCGTACTCATCAATCAATAAAACCATCTGAGTCTTTTTCTTCTGCATTAATTTAAGCAAAGCGCTGATTTGCATCGATTCGGGCACTTTCGTAATCGCCCTGATGATCGCCTGCATATCTCCTTCGGCTTCGGGCCATTTCAACAAGTCTTTAATATGTATAAATCCGATGATATTGTCTTTATCCGGATCACATACCGGATAACGCGTATGCATTTCGCTGATCGCGATCATTTTATTTTCTTCATACGTTCTATTCGCATATAGACAAATCATCTCTGTCCGTGGGATCATGATTTCCCTGGCATACGTTTCCGAGAAATCAAAAATATTATCCACAAGCGTCAATTCCGTGCTGTCAATAAAGCCGCTTCGGTTGCTCTCCTTCATCATGACGCGAATCTCTTCTTCCGTATGAGCCGACGGGCGCTCCGCATGAGGTTCGACTCCAGCCAAACGCAGCAATGCATGGGAGATCGCATTTACCAGCCGGATGAACGGATACATCAGCTTGTAAAAGCCCGCCAAAGGTATGATGGTAAAAAGGATCACCTGATCGGATTTACGAATCCCGTACGATTTGGGCAGCTGTTCTCCTGCGATGATATGCAGTACAGTGATAAGCAGGAAAGCAAGGATGAAAGCCATCGTCTTTATAAAGGCTTCCGGCAGCCGCAAAGGCCCTAGAGCCAGCTCCAGCCATGCTGCGACCATAAGTCCTCCAACCCATCCGAGTCCGAGGGAGGTTAAAGTAATCCCCATTTGACAAGCGGATAAATAGGCATCGAGGTTTTCCATGACGGACTTCGAGAATCGAGCCCTTCTCGAGCCCTTCTCCGCCAGTGCTTCGATCCGGCTCCGGGACGCCTTTACCATCGCAAATTCCGCAGAAACGAAAAAACCGTTAAGAAACACCAGCAGCAACACAATACTAACGTTCAGGATCAACGTCAACGGATCGCTACTCAATGGTTTTACCTACCCGCCTCCAACAGGCGAACAGGCACACCTCCCTTGGATGTACAAATTCTTCATGCCACCGACGTCTTCCGGCAGAAACCCGTTTCACAGATACATTAATACACTATACAGTCCACCGTCAGACTAGAACGAAAAATCGTCACAGCTATTCCAGCGGACGGGCAGGGCGCCGATACAAAAAACGCCCGGCAAAGGAGCCGGACGTTTCATATTTTATGCGGTTAGAGAGGCATTGGCGTTGGGGTCGGCTCCGCAAAGCCTTTCATGTAAGCTTGATCGATGGCTTTACGGATTTCCTGCAGCGACTTTCCCTCCTGAGTCATCTTGATGGACTCCACGGCGATCTGCAAGCAGACTCCGCATCTTGTTCCGTGATCATCCCATACGACGGAGCCGTCATCATTTACTTTTTGAATGAAGCAATTCATATTGCTGACATGCCCCGCACTCTCGCCGCAGCCGCAGTAGCATGGCATCCACTGAAGAATATGCGTCGCTTTTCCAGCCGCCTGGTACACGAGACGCATCTCTGCCGGCTGATGATCCAAAAAAGAGGGCAAAATATCGGCCGAAGCCGTTTTTTCCTGGATGTCGCCAACTGCCGTGTGCTCATGACCTTGGTGCTCGGAAGGTGTCTGGGCTTGCTCCGTCCTGCTGCCGCATGCGGAAACGAGGGTTGTCACAGTGGATAATATCAAAATCATGGCCATAAGCCGTTTGTGTTTCATATTCTTCACTCGTTTCTTTACCATAAAATTAAGCTATGATGGAATGATTATACTATAATCGATCCTTGACGCTCAAACTTCTCCTTAGAGTTTGGGTTTAGAGGAACGGCGCTTCTCCTGATTTTGCCGGATTTTATCTTCCGTCCCCTGACCCGTGGCTTCATAAAAACGCTCATGCTTGATCGGACCGGGCAAATATTGCTGTTCCACATAATGGCCCGGATAATCATGCGGGTACAAATATCCTTTATGCCCCAGCTGTGCCGCCCCTTGATAATGGGTATCTCTCAAATGCATAGGCACCTCCGCAGATCTCAGTTTTTCCATAGCCTGCGTTACCTTGGACAACGCTATAGGAATGGCGTTGGATTTCGGACTTTCTACCGCAAACAGGATAGCTTGGGCAATGATATATTGTGATTCCGGCCAGCCGATTTTATGATAAGCGTCCATCGCCGTCACGGCTTGAACCATGGCCTGCGGATTCGCAAGACCGATATCCTCGCTGCACATGACGATGAGACGGCGCAAAAACGTCATTGGGTCCATCCCGAGCTTTTCCACTGCGTACATAAACCAAAACAGCGCCGCATCGCTGGATCCGCGCAAGCTCTTGTGAAACGCTGACAGCACGTCATACTGTGTAGACTCGTCCGCTTTAATGGTAGGCCGGCGAATCGATTCCTCCGCCACCGCCATTGTTATCCGTACCGTACCCTCCTGATCAGGCGGAGTCGTCAGCGCAGCCAGCTCCAGGGCATTGAGCGCCCGCCGGATATCTCCTCCAGCCATCTTCGACAGGTGCTCGAGCGCCCCTTCCTCGGCTTCGATAGACATATAACCGAGCCCGCGCTCCTTGTCGGACAGCGCCCTTCTCATCGCTATAAGGGAATGCTCATGCGTGAGCGGCTGCAATTGAAACAGCGTGGAACGGGACAGCAGCGCACCGTTGACATGATGGAAAGGATTTTCCGTCGTTGCTCCGATGAAAATGATGATTCCTTGTTCTACCGCAGGCAGCAGAGCATCCTGGCGCGATGTATTAAAACGGTGCACCTCGTCCAAAAACAGAATCGTTTTTTTGCCGTATAATGACCGATTATGCTTAGCCTGGTCAATGACTTCGCGGACATCCTTAACGCTGGCATCCACAGCATTCAGCTTGACGAAAATACCTGAGGTACGTTGTGAAATAATATGTGCCAGTGTCGTTTTTCCCGTCCCGGGAGGACCATAGAGCAGGATGGAGGTGACCTGATCGGCCTCAATCGCGCGGCGGAGCAGCTTGCCCTGTCCTACAATATGGTCCTGTCCGATATACTCCTCTAACGTTACCGGACGCATCCGGTCGGCAAGCAGCTTGCCGGACAGGCTTTGTTCGGCCGCCATCGTAAATAAATCCATGTGCTTCACAACCTCTTAGCTTCATTTGCCTAATCGCATCGATAAGCTCACAGCTTTACCGTTTACTGTTTTATTATAACAAAATTCCCTCCGGTCGGCACTTCTGTACGCGTTTAAGCCCGAGATTCCTTATCTGCCCAATTCCCCGATCCGCAGCGCAAACCGCTTCTGCATCGTTTGCCGCACCTGATACACCTGATCCGGAGAGCATTCCACAATCACAATCACGTCGCTGCTGTCTCTGCTGCGCTTTTGCTGACGGCGCGATCTCCGGTTATTCCACGCATCCAGCGCAAATCCGCCAAGCCCACCTGCCAAGAGACCAAGCAGTCCCCAGATGATGGGTCCCCAGACCAGTTTAAATCCGATCGAAGCTCCGATGACGGATCCAACAGTACCTAAAACAGCAGCGCCGTCCATCATACTAATGCCATCCGATTGATGCATCGTATCTATTACATGGCCCGAGGGAATTGGGCTGTCATTCATATGGACCGCCGAGATGCAATCGCCCGAAATCCCTTGAGCCTCCAGATCACTCACAGCAAGCTCCAGCTCATCCGAATATTGGAACGTTCCGAAGACATACATATCCTAATGCTCTCCCTTGGTCCGGCTCAATTTTAACTGCAAGCCGGAATGATGCTCTTCCAGCCACTGTCTTTGGCATTTATTATACATTTGGTTGTTTTCAACGGTTTGCATATAAGCATCATAGGCAGAAAAACAGTAAATGGATGGCAAAAACAATACCCATTGCGGGTCAAGTAATCCGCGCGAGCTGCCAATGTCTCCAATGAACAGCAATAGAATCGCTTCCATGAGATGCGAATAATACGTGATAACCATCCAGGCCCCCAACACGAAAAAACCGATAGGGATTCGGTGAACATACAGCTGTCCCAAGCCCGGCATTAATAATGACCACACGAAACTGAGCCAAGGCGAACGTTTATCCAAAAAGTTCAGTGAGATCGTGCTCATTTGAAAAGGATTGATTGGAGCTCCCTCTCTTTCGGCAAGCACATACTCCTTATTAAGCTCCACTGTAGTCCGGTAGCTATCCCAAATCGCATAAACATAAACCGCCATATACATCAGCAGCCAGCGTTTATTCAGGACGGCTTTCGACAGGTCGAATTGCCCGGTAAAGGCATACATCATGGATTCATTGATTCGGGATTGCATGTTCACCACTAATTCCCATATGACAAGAATAAAACCTTTTACATAAATACCTAACTGTAAATGACCGAAACCGGGGAAGGCCGCTGACCACCAAGCGACGACCCAAGGCTTGCGAGGATGAAGCAAATTGAAGTTTAGCGTACCCAAAGAAGATAAGTAACGTCGGTTTCGATAGAGCATTCGATTGTTTTTCATTGCTGTAAACTCCACTGGGAATGTGAATTGCGGTCAAGCTCTATTAGTATACCCTTTTTTTAACTTTTTCTGTGAATTTATTGGAAATAAAAAACACCCTTGAGCTTGGTTCATTTCATACTCAAGGGTGTTTTTTTAATTTCAAATACAGCTTACTTGATTCCGGCTCTCGCCAGTAAATCCTTCACCACAACACTCACCATGATCAATCCGACAACCGGCGGTACAAAGGAATTGCTGGCCGGAGGCTGCTGCGCTTTACGGATTTCCGGCGCATTCTCCGGCACGATTTTCTGGGTAACATCCACACGCGGCTTCATTGGCTCCTCCGTAGAGAAGACTACCTTTACTCCTTTTTTGATGCCTTCCTTGCGCAGCTTGTGCCGGATGACACGAGCCAGCGGATCGACGGAGGTCTTGGAGATGTCCGCCACCTGAAAACGGGTCGGGTCCATCTTGTTGGCTGCGCCCATACTGGAAATGAGCGGAATTTTGCGCTGCAAGCACTGTTTGATCAAATGAATCTTGTAGCTGATCGTATCCGATGCATCAAGGACATAATCCAACGGATACTCAAACAGCTTCTCATAGGTTTCTTCCGTGTAAAACATGCGCAATGCGACGGCGTCGCACTCCGGATTAATCTGGAGGACGCGGTCTCTCATCAGCTCGGCCTTCGGTTGGCCAACGGTCGACATCAGCGCGTGAATTTGACGGTTGATGTTCGTAATGTCTACGACATCCTTGTCGATCATCACAACCCGGCCAATGCCGGTACGAACCAACGCTTCGGCGGCGATCGAACCGACGCCTCCGATACCAAGCACCGCTACGGTGCTGTTCTTCAGCACCTCAAGCCCTTCCGGACCGATAGCGAGCTCCGTTCGGGAAAATTGGTGCAGCATTAGGCAAGCTCACACTCCTTTTCCAAATCGTTATTTAGACGATGGCTGCTTTAACGCCAATCGTATCGAAAGCTGCTCGAGCTGCTTGTCATCCACCACACCAGGGGCATCGGTCAAGAGGTCCGTCGCGCTGGCAGTTTTCGGGAACGCAATCGTCTCACGCAGGTTCGTGCGCCCGGTAATCAGCATGACCAGACGGTCGAAACCGAAGGCAATCCCCCCGTGCGGCGGTGTGCCGTATTCGAAAGCTTCCAGCAGGAAACCGAATTTTTCTTGTGCGTCTTCTTTGGAGAAGCCCAGAGCGCCGAACATTTTCTCCTGCACTTCTCTTTGGTAAATCCGCATGGAGCCCCCGCCCACTTCGTAGCCATTGAGCACGAGGTCGTAAGCTTGAGCGCGAATTTGACCCGGATCCGTATCGAAGTAGTGAACATCCTCTTCCTTCGGACGGGTGAACGGATGGTGCTCCGCCACATAACGCTTCTCTTCCTCGTCATAGCTAAGCAGCGGGAAGTCAACGACCCAAGCAAATTTAAACTGGCTGTCATCAATCAGCCCAAGCTGGCGTCCGATTTTCAGGCGGAGGTTGCCCAGCACATCTGCAACCACCTTCTTCGTATCCGCGGAGAACAGCAGCAGGTCTCCCTCTTCGGCCTCAAGCCGCTGCTTCAAGGCTTCAAGCTCCTGCTCGCTGAAAAACTTCACGATCGGCCCTTTCAGCTCGCCTTCCTTGTAAGTCATCCAGGCAAGACCCTTGGCACCGTAACGGGCCGCAAACACGCCCAGATCGTCGATCTCCTTACGGCTCCATGCTGCGCATCCCTTAGCGTTCAGCGCCTTCACTTGGCCGCCCTTCTTGATCACGTTTGCGAATACCTGAACGCCCGAATCGGAAACAATGTCGGACACGTCCTTCAGTTCGAGTCCGAAACGGAGATCCGGCTTGTCCGAGCCGTACTTGCCCATGGCGTCCGCGTAGCTGATACGCTGGAATGGAGCAGGAATTTCAACGCCGGCCGTTTCCCGGAACAACCTTACGATCAACTGCTCCATCAGTTCAAGAAGCTGATCCTGCGACAAGAACGAAGTCTCAATGTCCACCTGCGTAAATTCCGGCTGGCGGTCGGCGCGCAGGTCTTCGTCGCGGAAGCAGCGTGCAATCTGATAATAACGCTCCAACCCGCTGACCATCAGAAGCTGCTTGAAGATTTGCGGCGATTGCGGCAGCGCGAAAAACTCGCCCGGATGAACGCGGCTTGGCACAAGATAATCGCGTGCTCCTTCCGGCGTGCTTTTCGTCAGAATCGGCGTTTCGACATCAATAAACCCGTTCTCGTCCAGGAAGTCGCGGAACACCTTGGCGGCCTTGGAACGAAGCATTAACGTGCGCTGCATTTCCGGACGGCGCAGATCCAGATAACGGTATTTGAGCCGCAGCGATTCGTCGATTTCGATGCCGTCCTCGATGAAGAACGGCGGATTTTTGGCCGCATTCATAATCTCAATCTCCGTGATTTGCACTTCGATCTCGCCTGTCGAGATGTTCGGATTCACCGTTTCCGCATCCCGTTCAACCACTTTCCCCCGAACAGCGAGTACGTACTCATTGCGCGCACGGTCGGCCACAGCCAGCGCATCTCCGGAAAAAGCCGGATTGAACACGATTTGCACAATACCGCTGCGGTCGCGCAGATCGATGAAGAGCACGCCGCCCAAATCGCGGCGGCGCTGCACCCAGCCGTTCAAAGTTACTGTTTCTCCAACGTTTGCCTTGCTCAATGCTCCGCAATGATGCGTTTTTAACATCATAGTCATGTTGATTTCTACCTCCAGGTTTATAAAAATAGACTTATATCACTTTTACGAAATCCGGCTTTTCAGCGTTTGAACCAAGCTGGAAAGCGGCAGCGTTTCCTGCTCTCCTGTCGCCATCGTCTTTACGGTGATTTCACCGCGGGCAAGCTCGTCGTCTCCCAGAATAGCTACATAGGCCGCTTGGTACCTGTCGGCCGATTTCATCTTCGCCTTGATCTTGCGGCCCAGGTAATCCTTCTCCGCCGTCAGACCGGCAGCACGCAGGCTTTGCAGTAGCTTGACGCATTCTTTCTCCGCCGCTTCGCCTAACCCTATCACATAGATGTCCAACGGTTTGGCCGACGGAATGTCGACACCCTGGGCCTGCAGCACGAGCAGAATACGCTCCATCCCAAGACCCAACCCGACGCCGGGCTGATCGTTTCCGCCGATCTGTCCCACGAGACCGTTGTAACGGCCCCCTCCTCCGATCGTATCAATCGCGCCGATCCCCGCCGCTTTATACTCAAAGGCCGTGTGCGTATAATAGTCCAAGCCTCTGACAAGCCGCGGATTTACCCGAAACGGGATATCCATCGCCTGAAGATGATCCTGTACCGCCTGAAAATGCACCGAACACTCTTCATCCAGATGCTCGAGAATAGTCGGCGCTCCTTCACAGTACTTTTGATCGATTTTACAATCGAGAATACGCATCGGGTTGCGGTCGTAACGGGATTGACAATCCTTACACAGCTGATCCTTCACCGGGGCGAAGAATTTCTGTACGTGTTCACGGTAAGCCTCGCGTACCGCAGGATTGCCGACGGAATTGACCTCCACCGTCACGTCTTTGAGGCCCAGCTCCTTGTAAAACGTAAACCCAAGTGCAATGACCTCTGCATCCAGCCCAGGATCCACAGAGCCGAAAGCCTCGATTCCGAACTGGTGGAACTGGCGGTAGCGGCCAGCCTGCGGTTGTTCATATCGGAACATCGGCCCGATATAATACAGCTTGCTGACATCCGGCTCGCCGTAAAGCTTATTCTCGACGTAAGAGCGAACGACACCGGCTGTTCCTTCAGGACGAAGCGATATGCTGCGGTCGCCCTTATCCAAAAACGTATACATTTCTTTTTCGACGATATCCGTCGTTTCCCCTACACCGCGCTTAAACAGCTCGGTGTGCTCAAAAATCGGGGTACGGATTTCGCGGTAATTAAAACGCAGACACAAATCTCTCGCCTTGGACTCGATATACTGCCATTTCTCAATTTCACCGGGGAGTAAATCCTGCGTTCCTTTCGGCTTTTGAATACTCATCTATTGGCCGCTCCTTTCTTTATTGGCAACAGGTAATTCCTTCCTAAAATAAAAAACTCCCGCCCCTGAATCCACTTCAGGGACGAGAGATTGCTAACCGTTTAGTCTCCCGCGGTACCACCCACGATTTGAATGCATCCCGCAGCTTCCTGCCATACGGCAGCCCGCCCACAAGCTCCATTCACACTTCAAGTCACGGATAACGCCCGCCAGCGCAAGAACGGCTACTGTCCGAATAAAATCATGCTGCAAATGACCTTCATCAGCTGCTCTTATTCCGGTGTTCCCCGCTTGTCCTCCGGGAGGTCTGTTCGTCCGATTCGCATAAGGAAGCTTACAGCCTAGACTTCCCTCTCTGAATTATGCAAGGTTCGAAGTACTTTGTCCCATCAACGGATCATGAAATATAACTCAATTGACTATGATATATTCTAATCTTGAATATTTCCAAAGTCAAGCAAAACAATCCCTATATCGAATGAATTCGACAAGTTATTTTGAATCCTTTACGACATTGTATACATCCTTGATCATCAAGTACGTATCACCGTTCGTAAGCTCCTGTTTATTCGCAATGGCCTCAAGCGTTTCCGGCTTCAGGAAGCCCCTGCTTTGCAAAACCTCGGCAGCGTTATCCCGTGTAGCTTCCACCTTGAGCATCAAAGCAAACATATAGGCCGCTTGCTCGACGGAAACCGGAAGATTCTTCGGATCCGTGCCTTGGACTAAAGCAGCCGACGGACTGCCTGACAGCTTCTCCGGCTTGAATTTGCGCATGCCCTCCAGCACATTGGCAACTCTCTGCTGGTTGCTTTTGGCGTCCAGAGCAAAATTGTTGTCATACCCTCCGGTCGCAAGCCCCAGGGTCGCTGCAACCCTCAGTCCTTCATACGCCTTGTGCTCCATAAATGGCTGCGGATTAATGCTGAAAGGCTGAAGCGCCATTCCCTGCTTATTCAACGTATCCTGCAGCTTCGCCACCGCTTCTTTGTTCGCTGCCATTTGGCGGAACGTTAGTCCCCCATCCTCGGCAATCTTCACTGCAGCGCCCGCCGCTTCGGCGGCCGCCATACCTACAGGAATGACACGGGCCGTGCCGTGTGGTAGCGAATCAAAGCTTGCCGCACGTCCGACAACGAGCAGCCCGTCCACCTTGAGCGGAACGATGCTGCGGAACGGAACGGCATACTTCTGCGGTACGCTTACCACTGCCCCGGTATCCGCAGGCGACATCCGCTGGATATCCACCGGATAAGAACCGAAGGCGATCCGGTCCCATTGATCGCGGTTTTCCAGCACATCAATGATGCTCAGCCTGTATTCACCCTGAATATGCCTCGTTTCGCGAACATACAGCTCAGGCGCTGTCGCGTCCAGCTCAATGCCGGCAAACTCGGGATACTGCTTTTTCATATAATCGACGATATGCGGGAGCTCTTCCTTCCCAAGCTCAAACGCCTCTTCCTTCGACTTCGGGTCCGTTCCGTCTATGCCAAAAATTTGCAATGCGTTAATCAGCATCGTATCGTTGTTCTGCCTGCCGATATTGAGTCCGCGCATCGCTACCCGCTCCTTGTTCATCGGCGGGTAATCCTTCATATCCTTGTAACCCCAAGCGCTCATTTCATTGATGCCCGTTCCGGGATCATTGTCGTTTTGCAGCCGTTCGGTCATCTTCTGCCAAACCTCAGGCGTGATGTTCTTCAAACGGAACACCAGCGTGACGGCCATGCGTGATTTTTTATCGCCCAAATCCTCGCGGCCTGTCGTGTAAGGCACTCCGGCCGCCGCGGCAATATCGGCATCTTGGGTCGCATCGATCAGCGCTTTGGTCTGAACCGTTTTGACGGTGCCGTCAGCCAATGTAATCTTCAATCCCGTAATCACAGATGCGGATCCCGACTCGCTGATGACGGGTTCCATCCCCTTCACTTGAAGCAGTACATCCACGTTCTTCTCTTTGGCCACGAGCTCATTGAAGGCGTTAGCCGCCGTGATCACATCGAAGGAATCGCCTTCAATTTTGGAGTACCACTCTGTGAAAATGCCTTTATTCAAAATTTCTCTTTTGTGAAGCACCCCTTTATCGGGCTCATAGTTCATATCCAGACTGTTTAACCAGCCAAGAGACATCAATCCGCCAAGAATTTCGCGGTTGTGCCCGTCGACCAGCAGCGTTTTTAACCCGTTGCGGGATGCGGAAACAGCTGCCGCAACACCTTCGGGATCGGTACCGGCTACAATAACGTCATAGCTATCTTTAGGGGCATCCATTGTCTTCACTTCAGTAAGCTCTTGAGGAGCGCTTAAATGGCCTGTATGGCCTCCTTGCGCCTTTGTGCTTCCCGATTTCCACCAGTACAAACCGCTGGCTCCCGCCGCGATCAACACCACCAACGCCAGTAACAGAACATATCCTTTGGCGCTGCCGCCATTGGAACCTCTTGCTTTTGCTGCCATACAACACCTCTGATTCATGTAATAAAGAAAGATAAGTTCTCCCCGCCGATTGCTTTGGATGGCAGTCATAGTGGGACAGTCAAGCTTTTATACGTAAACGGACGACAAATGGTTTCAAAAAATTACATTATCCCTCTTCATCCGTCATCCCCCTGTGATGGTGATCAACCTATCGGCAAAACAAAAGCCCCTTCCGGAGCCCGTTTCATTTGCTTTAGTTCTTCGGAGCACACCTGCCGGCTTTAGAAGGCTAGCGGGAAGGTTTGCGCATGGTCCGCTTAAGCTGCTCGCTCGCAGAAGAAAAGGCTGAGCTCACTTCACTATCAGCAAGCCCGGAAGGCAGCAGTGCCGCCGCTTCTTCCGTACGTCCGGAACCCGTTCCCAGCTGGAGCTCAGGCAGCAGCATCCGTTGTTCTTTTGGAGATCGGTACATGGTATAAAGACAGCCCCTTAGTTTTCATTCGGCAGCATCAAAGCCCTGTCCCCATTTTCCCCAAAACCTTCCGCCCTTATCCCTCTTGAACCGCAAAGAGCCGTTAAGCTTGCTTGCTTTCCACAATCAATGTCACCGGTCCATCGTTAACGAGCGACACGTCCATCATCGCCCCGAAGCGACCCGTTTCCACATGAAGCCCACGCTCCCGCAACATATCGTTAAACCTGTCGTACAAGGGCTCGGCGTGCTCAGGACGCGCAGCTCCCATGAAATTGGGGCGGCGTCCTTTGCGGCAGTCCCCGTAAAGGGTGAACTGTGAAATCGACAGCACCTGCCCGTCCGTTTCCAGCACGGAGAGGTTCATTTTGCCCGCCTCATCCTCAAAAATCCGCAATCCCGCCACTTTATCCGCGATATAAGCGGCATCCTGTTCGGTATCGCTGTCTGCGATACCTACGAGCAGCACCAGCCCGCGGGAAATGGCCCCCACGGTTTGGCCGTCTACGGCCACCGCAGCGTTCTTACTGCGCTGCAACACGACTCTCATCTATAAACAATCTCCGTTTCCTGTCAGATTACAGCTTGGGTCAAGCCTGCATAATGCGCTGTACGGAATACACATCCTTGATCCGCTTTATTTTCTCGACAATCGAATGTAAATGATCAATGTTCTTGATCAGGATCGTCATATGGATCACGACCATCTTGTTCTTATCCGAGCGCCCCGATACGGCAGATATCGTCGTTTTGCTTTCGGATACGACCTGCAGCACTTCGTTAAGCAGGCCGCGCCGGTCATGGCCGGTAATTTCAATCTCCACGTTGTAATTGGCTTCGACATCATCCACCCACTCGACCTCAATCACGCGGTTGCCTTCATCGCTGAATTCGGGCGAAGGAAGATTCGTACAGTCATCCCTATGGACCGAGACCCCGCGGCCGCGGGTAATATAACCGATAATTCGATCTCCGGGAACCGGGTTGCAGCACCGGGCAAAACGGACAAGCAAATTATCTACGCCTTTGACTCGAACTCCGTTCGTCGGGCGCCCTTTGCGCTCCTTCTCCGCCGGAGCTTTCATTTCCTTGACCTCGGAGGTAAGCAGCGCTTGCTGCTGCGCTTCCTGGGCCTCTTTGCGGATCTTCTCCGTTAAGCGCGTAACAATTTGCGCCGCCGTAATCCCGCCGAAGCCGACAGCCGAAAGCATATCTTCTACTTCTTGAAAGTTGAATTTGCGGGCAACCTCCAGCATCTCGTCATCTTTCATCAGCGAAGGCGGCTCCAAACCAAGCCGTTTCAGCTCGCGTTCAATCAGCTCCCGGCCCTTTACGACATTTTCCTCACGCCGCTCCTTTTTAAACCATTGACGGATTTTCGTGCGCGCATGCGACGACTTGGCCAGCTTCACCCAATCCTGACTCGGGCCATACGAATGCTTGGAGGTGAGAATCTCTACAATATCGCCTGTTTTGAGCTTATGATCCAGAGGTACGATCCTTCCATTCACCTTAGCACCGATCGTCCGGTTGCCGACCTCCGTATGGATCCGGTAAGCGAAATCCAGCGGCACGGATCCCGCCGGCAGCTCGATGACTTCCCCTTTTGGCGTAAAAACGAATACCAAATCAGCGAAAAAGTCCATTTTGAGCGATTCTACGAATTCCTGGGCATCTTCTGCCTCATTTTGCAGCTCAATAATTTCACGAATAAAATGCATCTTATCTTCATAGCTGCCCGAAGGTACATTCGTGCCTTCTTTATATGCCCAGTGAGCCGCCACCCCGTACTCGGACGTACGGTGCATTTCGAACGTCCGGATCTGCACCTCGAGAGGTTCTCCCTTGGGACCGATGACCGTAGTATGCAGCGATTGGTACATGTTCGGCTTCGGCATCGCAATATAGTCCTTAAACCTGCCGGGCATCGGCTTCCAGAGCGTGTGAATGATGCCCAGCGTTGCATAGCAGTCCTTTATATTGTCCACGATGATCCGAAGAGCAAGCAGATCGTATATTTCGTTAAATTGCTTGTTTCTTACAGTCATTTTTTTGTAGATGCTGTAAATATGCTTCGGCCGGCCGGAGATATCTCCATCGATCCCCATCTCATGCAGTTTATCGCTTACCGAGAAAATAACGTCATTGATATACTGCTCCCGTTCGGCTCTCTTCTTCTGCATCAGGTTGACGATCCGATAATACTGCTGCGGATTCAAATAGCGCAGAGCGATATCTTCCATCTCCCATTTGATTGCCGATATACCGAGCCGGTGCGCGATCGGGCAAAAAATCTCGAGCGTTTCGTCAGCAATCCGCCGCTGCGCTTCCTCAGACTGGTGCTTCAGAGTACGCATATTATGCAGCCTATCCGCAAGCTTGATCAAGATGACGCGAATATCCTGCGCCATGGCTACGAACATTTTGCGGTAGTTTTCGTTCTGGTGCTCTTCCTTGCTCTTGAACTTGATTTTCTCCAGCTTGGTCAGCCCGTCAACGATCATTGCACACGTTGCACCGAACTTCTCATGCACA
The DNA here is from genome assembly GCF_057814255.1 of Paenibacillus sp. F024. Taxonomy (NCBI): domain Bacteria; kingdom Bacillati; phylum Bacillota; class Bacilli; order Caryophanales; family Paenibacillaceae; genus Paenibacillus; species Paenibacillus sp. F024. Next base: position 134,438 of record NZ_JBVASZ010000002.1, on the reverse strand, counting down.
ACGTCCAAAGAAACCGTCGTATCCTCCACCACGTCATGAAGCAGCGCGGCAATCACCGAAGTCGTATCCATCTGCATATTGACGAGAATGTCAGCCACCGCGAGCGGATGCAAAATATAGGGCTCCCCGGATTTGCGCATTTGCCCGTAGTGGGCTTGATCGGCAAATTCGTAAGCCTCCCGAATCCGGTTCAAATCATTCTCTTTTAAATATGTGGATGCCTTCTCAAGAAGCTGCTCTATCCCCATCCGTCCATCCATTCCCTTAAATTGATTTTAATCCATTATGCCCTTGGAATAGGCTCTCCGTCAAGAAAATGCGGGACAAACCGACATTTTGCGCGTCAATGGAACCTGCTTGGCTGTTTTCATATCAAACGCAAGCGATTTCAGGAAAGACAAGCGGACAAAAAAGCCCGCAATCCTCAGACTGTGCCCCGCCTGCACTTTGTTATAAATCTTTTATCGCTTCGTTCACCAGCAAACGCCGTTCTTCCATGTACCTGCGAATAAACTGAAGCTCCCCGTCAAATACATGAACAGGCCATTTCCTCACCGGTTCCCAATGCATATAAGGCTTGATTAGATTATGCATGGATTCGGCAACAGGAAGGATCCGGGACACCGTAAACTCGGTTTGCAGCAGACGGCTCAAAAGCCGCTGGTATTTCCTGCGCACCGCAGCAAACTGCAGCAGCTTGCGGGTCAACTGATTGTAGCCTGTAACCCGTACCAAATCGCTGCCGCATGGCCTGCCGTAGCAGTTGCGTCCCCAGGTTCCTTCATAATCCCACGGAATCATCCGGTATTTTTGCGAAGTCCTATGACGGTATATCGCATAGTTTTGCTCGAAGCCGTCATAATTGCCCGTTAGCACAGCTCCAGCGAGCCAAAGGAGGTAATTATCGATATCCACTCTTCGATACAGATAAGTCTCCAGCACCTTCGTATCTTTTGTTGTATTCAGCCTTCGGATAAACATTCTTAGCTTTTGCCGGTCCGTCAGGGTGCCCTTGATATGCTGGTAGCCCGAAAAGAGCTCCGTCTTCCTCCGTTTCGCATCTGCTTTTAGCACATCAAAGTTCGCATCATCATTTACCGCATAAAAGAGCGATTGAACGGAAATTCCCCGTTTGCGAAAAAAGGACCGGTCTACCCCTTCAATTTCCAGATAAATGCCGGAGTAGTGCCCGTTAACATACAGCAGACAGTGCTTAGCTGCCGGACTCGGAACACCGATCGCGTCGAAAAAACGGAAAGAAAGCGCATTGCGAATCAGGGAGGGATCATCATATTCCGCATTGTAATGATAGGTTTTACCTTCACGAACCACCTCGTACGAACGCTTCGGGTATTCCCGCGTGTGTCCGCCCCGATAACGGATTTGTATGTCCGATTTATACCCATCGGCCGTCATGATCGCTTGAACGTACTTATCGCTCCATACATCCTTTTGCAGCCGCCTCAGCTGTTGACCTCCGATCATAATATGCTTTGCCGTCAGTTCTGCAGCCATCCTTCATTTCCGCCTTTCCTTAGGAAAAGCAAAAAACCTGTTCAATAGGAATAGGCTTTTTGTACTGCTATAGGGTATTCGCCCTAAAGCGCTTCAGACACGGCGGCTGTCACGACCGGTACGATTCCAGAGGATCGCATTTTGTACCGGCTTAGTATCACTTTATAAGGCAGGAGGGGCCGTCTCCTTTGTCATTCAATAGACGAAGGAGACAGCCCCTCAGGTGTTCTTATATTGAAGCAAAACCCATTACCATCAATACTGCACTAGTGAGAAAACCTCAACGCCGTTCAGCTTCTCTCTTCCGTTCAGTTCCAGAAGTTCAATCAGAAACGCTGCGCCGACCACATCGCCGCCAAGCTGCTTGACCAGATTGATCGAAGTCGCAATCGTGCCGCCGGTAGCAAGAAGATCATCTGCAATCAGCACTTTTTGTCCCGGTGTAATCGCATCTTTATGCATGGCCAATTTGTCTTTGCCGTATTCAAGTGCATAATCCGCCTCAATCGTTTCGCCCGGAAGCTTACCGCTTTTGCGTATCGGGATAAACCCTACGCCCAGCGCTACAGCCAACGGAGCTCCAATGACAAAACCGCGGGCCTCCGGACCGGCAATACAATCAATCTGAACGCCTTCCAGGCGTCTTGCCATTTCAGCGATCACTTCCCGGTAAACCTTACCGTCCTTCAGCAAGGTGGTAATATCTTTAAAGCTGATTCCCGGCTGAGGAAAGTCCTCAATAACCCGAATATGTTCTTTGAAATTCATACGATTCCCTCCAACTTGGTTTGGCTAAATTTATGCTGAGCAAAGAGCCTGGACAGCAGCTCCTTGGCTGACGAGTACATCAGCTCCTGCTCCACTTCCGGCCGCTTCATCCGGATTTGGTAAAGTAAAGAAGCGGTCAAATCCTTCTTCTCCGTTGATGTGACGATCCTATAGCCGTCACTAAGATGTTCCATTAAATCCAGTTCTGTGAATACGTCCAATATGAAACGGGTCAGCGGAAGCTGCACGCCGGAGCGCTTGGCAATCCATTCTGCGCTCGCCGGCTTCTGCTGCACCGCCATGACCGCACCGTATACCGATTTAAACATGTCCCGGCCCGGCAGGATCGCCGCATGCTTATCCGCATCGGTGCCGCCGAAAGCGGCGTAATACCGCTGTACCGATACTGCCTCTGCGGCAAGAGCGTCGAGCTGCTCCATCCGATCCGGCAGCGAATACAGCAGCACATCCAAAGCTTCGGATAATGCGTTATTTCGGGCGGCCTCGTTGCACGCACGGAAACGTCCGTGAAGATCTGCACACCAAAGGGAGAAGCAATCCTCGGACTTCGTCAAAATAGGGGGCGGCTCCGTACCGAATACGACCACGGCCGGCAGCCGCCCCTTACCCTGAGGGTGCCGTTCAAGCCGCCCGCAAAGCTCCGACAGCTTCCGGTCGGGTCTTGGCGTCCCCCGCCAGTCAAACAATTGGATGCGATGAACTCCCATGTCTTGAATCATGATTTGAGGTCTTCGCACCCCGTTCCATTCGTTGACGGAAAGCTCGCCCAGGACGTCGATGGACGCGGAAGGAGAAATCCATTCGGCCAGCCGCCCTTTGCCGAAACCGACTGCATCCACAGCAGCGGCCGTCTCGCTTCTTGCGCATTGCAATGATAGCTTCAAATGCTGTTGTTCTTTCCCGATTGTACGCATATCTTTAAGCGCCAGTTCCTTGAAAACGAACCGGGGCGAGGGATTGCCCATACCGAACGGGCCAAGCAGCTCCAATTGGCGGATGGTTTCCAGATCCACTTCGCTGAATTCACACAGCATATCCGCCTGCATGACGGGTATAAAGTCATCTGGTGAGAGCCACTCCGTTGCCAATCGCGACATTCGGCTCGCAAGCTCGGGCAGATGCTCCTGCGCCAGCGTCATTCCGGCAGCCATTTGATGTCCGCCATAATGCTCCATCACATCTTGGCAGTGAGTCAGCGCCCGATACATATCGAACCCGGCGATCGAGCGCGCTGAGCCCTTAGCCATCCCCGTTTCTTTGTCAATCCCCAGGATGATTGTCGGAAGGTAATATTTGTCGACCATTTTCGACGCAACGATTCCGATGACCCCGACATTCCAATCCTCGTGAGCAAGCACAATCGCTTTGGGAGGCTCGTCCTCCCCGCTGCGCTGTTCTTCGACCATTGCAGTGGCCTGCGTCGCAATCTCATCAACAATGCGCTGCCGTTCTTTGTTTAACTGATCCAATTCAAAGGCAAGATTTTCCGCCTCCTGCTCACTCGTCGTCGTAAGCAGCCTGACGGACGTATCCGCGCTAAGCAGACGACCGCTTGCATTAATGCGCGGAGCAAGTGCAAAACCGATATGAGTAGAGTTAACGTCCTTCAACGGAGTTCCGGCCACGCCGAAAAGCGCCTTAATGCCAACATTGGACGTCTGCCGCATCCGCTCCAATCCCTGCTTGACGATGATGCGGTTTTCGTCAGTCAACGGCATCAAATCAGCCACCGTCCCAATCGCCGCAAATTCCAGCAGCTCCTCCGGCCATCGGCCCAAGAGCGCTTGCGCCAGCTTCAGCGCCACGCCCACTCCTGCAAGCTGCTTAAACGGATAAGGGCAGCCGGGTTTCTTGGGGTTGATTATAGCATACGCCTGCGGAAGAATCTCCGGGGGTTCGTGGTGGTCGGTCACCACCACATCAAGGCCAATCGAATGGGCATATGCAATTTGCTCCACGGCGCTGATCCCGGTATCCACGGTCACGATCAGCTTGACGCCCTGCTCTTTTGCTGCATCCAATGCAGCGATGTTCAACCCATATCCTTCATGGACGCGATGGGGTATGTAATAGTCAAAGCTGCAGTTCATTTGTCTCAGCAGATGAACCATCAGTGTCGTACTGCTTACACCGTCAGCGTCGTAATCACCGTAAATACGGATTTTCTCGCCCCGCTCTATGGCCATACGAATTCGTTTTACAGCATCGGCCATCCCATCTAAAAGGAACGGATCATGCGTCTGATCCGTTCCTCCATGTAAAAATTGGGCGGCATGGCCGATGTCCGTCAATCCGCGGACCGCAAGCAGGCGGGCTATCAGCGGCGAAACATTCAACGCCTCGGAAAGTGCATCGGCCGCTTCGGGATCTGCACTGCCGATATTCCATCTGGCTTTTGTTGGTAGCATGCCTTCCCTCCCGTCATTTAGTGAAGCAATGTAGGCAAATCGTCGGCCTGCAAATCATGATTTTTGTATGGATATCCAGGATCGTACGGACTCACATGAACAAAGACATCGGATACATGAATAAAACGCTTCATCAGCGTAAATTTTACAATTTTTGCGATATCATGGCCTTCCTGAATGGTGATTCGGGGGTTCACGCTGATTTTGACGTCAACGATTACATAATGCCCATGTTCTCTTGCGCGTAAATCATCAATAGAGATGACCCCTTTCACGCGCTGAACGGTATTGAGCATCTCCGCAGAATCCTCTTGATGCAGAGCAAGGCTTGACTTTCCATGCATCGATTCCGTCAAAAGCTGAATTCCCATGCGAACAACAAGGCCCCCAATGAACAGTCCGGCGAGAGGATCAAGATAATAGAGCGTAGTATTTCCCAGGTAATAGCCCAGCAGCGCTCCTGCAATACCGATAAATGCCGCAATCGAAGAAACCAAATCGGCCCGGTGCTCCTTTTGACTGGAGGTTAACGCTTGACCGGAAAGCTTTTTTCCCAACCGGTGTTTATACTGAAACAGTACTTCCTTAACGGCAATAGAGATAAGGATAATGACAAGCGCATATGTTTCAGGCGCCTTATCGGCACCATGATAAATCGATTTCAAGGAAGAAATAGCCGTTTCCAGACCTACAATAAGCAGCAGTACCGAGATGATAATGGATGCTTTGGACTTTGCTTTTCCCTGACCGTACGCAGGGTCTTCATCGGAAAATCTTTTGGCGGCTGACGGCAATCCCGCAATGGAATGGAACGCCTCCGATGCAGAATGGAGCGCATCAGCAATTAATGCCTTGCTTTGCGACAAATATCCGGTCACGCCTTTCAGAACCGCCAAAGCGAGATTGCCTGCTATACCGCTCCGCACATAGGCGGCCGCTTGCTTGCTTCGTTCCTCCGTCATGGGGTCACTCCTCCATGAATTGATAGAAAGGCCGCCGAAACATGCCGTTTCGCGCGGCCGAGCTTACCAAACCGCTTAAGCTGCGGCTTTCTTTTTAGAAGCACCTAACGTCTTGGCTTTCAATACCAGCCAAATCGGACTTGCGATAATGATGGAAGAATACATTCCGCTTACCAATCCAATGATCATAGCGAGCGAGAAAAGTCGAATTGCTTCGCTTCCCATAGCAAACAGTAGGACCGCCGCAATCAGCACGGTCAATACCGTATTGATGGAGCGAGTCATGGTTTGCCAAATACTCCGGTTGACAACCTGAGACAAATCGTCAAATGTTTTCACCTTGGCAAAACGCATGTTTTCCCGAATTCGATCGAAAATAACGATGGTATCGTTAATTGAGTAGCCGATGATCGTAAGTACAGCGGCAACAAACGGCAAATTGACCTCCAACCTGAAGATGGAGAATACAGCGATAACCATAAACGCATCATGGAGAAGCGAGGCAATCGCTCCAACGGCAAAGCGCCATTCAAAACGAATGCTGACATAAATCACGATGCCAAGGCTCGCAATCAACACTGCATAGATCGCTTTTAACGCCAGTTCTTTGGCCAAATCGGTATCCACCGTGTTTTCCTCTTTGGAAATCTGATCCCCGAATGCCGTTTTAAACCCAGACTCAATCTGAGCGACTTCCTGCGAGCTGAGCACCTTATCGAAACGAAGCGTTACCCGATCCTGCGCCGCCCCCCCAATAATCGGCGGAGTCGCGGTTTCCAAACCGGCGCTTCTGACGAGCTCGGCAGCTTGAGATTGCTGAATCGCCTTGCCTCCCGTTGAAATATCAAGCGTCGTACCCGCTTTGAAATCCACCCCGAGGTTCAAACCGAACATCAGCATCATAACGATTCCGATGATCGTGATGCCTATGGAGAAACCAAAAAATTTCCTGCGGTGCTTCATCAAATCATATTTGGCGTTAGAGAGCATTGATTTCAGACTCCTTTACCCCAAAATAAGCCGGCTTTTTCAAAATATTACTGCGAACGAGCAAGGTCAGCAGCCATCTTGAGAAGAAGACGTTGGTCAATACACTTACCAAAATGGTGAATATCAGTGTCAAGGCAAACCCTTGAATAGCGCCTGTTCCAAGGAAATAAAGCACGACGCCGGCCAGGATCGTCGTGATATTCGCATCGAGTATCGTACGGAACGAGTTGCGGGAGCCCGCTCTCAAAGAAGACATAACGCTCTTGCCGTTACGCATTTCTTCTCTGATCCGTTCGTAGGTGATAATATTGGCGTCGACCGCCATACCGACCCCAAGAACAAATGCAGCAATTCCCGGGAGCGTCAAGGTAGCGTTCATCAAGTAGGTCACAAGCAGCATTAACCATATAAAAGTCACAATGGTGATGGAGGCAACCAAACCGGGCACACGGTAAAACAGTATCATGAACAGGACGATCAATATGGACGCGATAATGCTCGCTTTAACGGTTTGCTGCAGCGACAGCTGGCCCAGCGATGCGCCGACGGATTGGGTATACTTCTCCGTAAGCTTTAGCGGAAGCGCACCAAGGTTGATCGTGTCGGCAATTTGCTTCGCTTCGTCGTACGTGTAGTTACCGCTGATCGTGGCTGTGCCGTCCGTCAGTACCTGACGTACGATTGGAGCCGATAACTCCACCTCATCTAAATAGATCGCAAGCGGCTGCCCGATCAGCTTCTGAGTCACCTGACGGAATTTCTCGGGATCTTTTACTTTAATATTAACGAGCGGTCTGTTGGCTTCATCGAAGCCAAGTTTGGCAGCACCGACTTCAAAGTCGCTTCCGACCATTTCCTTGGTGCCGTCCGGTCCCCGAAAAGACAGCTCCGCGGGCTTCTTCAATATTTCACGAACCTCAGTTTCGTTCTCAATACCGGCCAATCGAACACGGATCCGGTCGCTTCCCTCCGTCGTCACTTCAGGCTCGCTTACCTTCTGGGCATTCGCCCGTTGTTCGATGCTCCGGGCTGTTTCAAGCAGCGACTCCTTGGTCACCTGCTGTCCCGGCTCAATCGGTTCGGCAACGTACAAAATTTCAAATCCGCCTTTAAGGTCAAGACCCAGCTTTATATTGCTTACAAGATGAGGACTCGTCCAAATGACTGCAGCGAAGACGATCGCTACACTCACGAAAAACGCCACGATTCTTTTGATGTCCATAGCTATCTCCTTCCAAACTCAATATTCCTATTATACCTACCTGTGAAAATCGAGTCAATTTGACGACGGTTGGGATTGAGTGGGAGATCAGCGCAAAAAAAAAGAAGCCCATTTATCGAAAATGGGCGTTGTCCTTATAAATGCTCATCGTCATCCAATTCATAAACTGCGTTACTTTGAGCGACAAAATATCATTTACGATCCGGTGCAGCGGCGGGACGCCGGTCTTGTTATATTTTTCGCTGATGCATTCCCAAACTTCCTGACCCGTCACATGCTCATAACCAAGCATACGGAATTCCTGCGCTTTACTATGGCACAGCTCTTCAATAATCCGGTTCAGCTCCTCATCATCCAAGATGGTTTCCTCTGAGGCCCCGGAGATCCCCGTCCCGGAGTCTGCCGTTTTTTCTGTCTCCTCTTGGGCCGTCGGCTGCGCATCATCGTGTTCCGTCATTTTCGGCTCGCCGGCGGCCGTCACGGCCGTCTCTTCCATATAATGCAGCTCCATATAAGGCACCATGCTTTCGGTCTTTTCTTCGGAAGCCGTATCGGCAGCTTCCTCCGGCCTTTGTTCTTCCGGTTCCGCGTCAGTACCGCCATGACCCGGCTGCCATTCGTCGTCTTTGTCCATTTCAGCATCCCTCCCCGCAAGCGAAGCCTTAGCTTAACTACCTAATTCGCTGCCTTTGCCCGTTTTCCTGCTGAGACCCTGTAATTGAGCATTTAGAAAAATTATTGCATGTACAAGGACAGGTTATGCATATTCATTTAGTATTACAGGGTCCAAGCCCATGGGAAAGAAGGTTATTCCCTTGACAAAACAGTCGTTTATCAAAGGTACGCTCATCTTGCTTGCCGCGGGCATCGTCAACCGTATCCTTGGATTTATTCCGAGAATTACCCTTCCCAGGGTCATAGGTCCTGAAGGCATCGGTCTTTATCAAATGGGCTGGCCGTTCCTTGTAGTCATTCTTACGCTCGTAACGGGCGGGATTCCGATTGCAGTGGCCAAGCTGGTCGCCGCCGCCGAGGCGGAAGGAAACGAAGCGCGCGCCAAAAGCATATTTCGACTATCGCTTGCGGTGGCTATTGGGCTTGGTCTTCTGCTTACGGCGGTGATCTTTTTCGGGGCGCGTTGGATCACCGATCATTTATTTACCGATCCGCGCGTTTACTACACGTTTTTGTGCATGACGCCGATCGTTCTCCTTGTCGCTGTATCCTCTGTTTTTCGCGGATATTTTCAAGGAAGGCAAAATATGATTCCGACAGCGCTCTCTCAAGTGATGGAAACCATCGTTCGCATCGTCACCGTGCTGGCATTTGCTTATTGGATGCTTCCTTACGGAATCGAATATGCCGCTGCCGGCGCGATGGTTGGCGTGGTGGCCGGGGAAGTGTGCGCGCTGCTCGTACTGATCCTGTATTACCGCCAGAACCGCGGACGCATGCGCCGCATGCCTCACGGACAAATCGGTTCCAAACGCTCGTTATCCCGAATGGCCAATCTGAAGCAGATCTTAAAGCTCGCCGTCCCCGTCACCGGCAGCAAGCTGGTCGGCTCGGGATCCTATTTTTTGGAATCGGTTCTGATCGTTCAAAGCCTTGCCATGGCCGGTATCGCTACAGGGCTCGCGACAGCGCAGTACGGAGCGCTGCAGGGGATGGTGATACCCGTACTTATGCTGCCGAGCGCCCTTACGTTCTCGCTTGCCGTATCACTGGTGCCGTCGTTGTCGGAGGCCGCAGCCAAGAATGATTTGGCCACCATTCACATGCGGCTGCATCAGTCGCTGAAGCTGGCCTTGGTCACAGGCGCCCCCTTTGCGGTACTTATGTACGTGCTTGCCGAGCCTATATGTTTGTATATGTACGGTCAGCCTGGAGTCGGGCCCATGCTGAAAATGATGGCTCCGGCAGCCTTGTTCATTTACTTTCAGGCCCCGCTTCAGGCCGCTTTGCAGGCGCTCGAAAGACCCGGAAGCGCACTGGTCAATACGCTCATCGGGTCTACAGTCAAGCTGTCGCTGATTTACTTTCTGGCCAGCCGTCCTGAATACGGTATATTAGGTGCCGTCATTGCCATTACCGTCAATATTATGTTAGTTACGATCCTCCACTGGCACAGCATCATGCGGCTTCTGAATTTCCGGATGCGGCACTCCGACTTTGTAAAGGCCGCCTTCTGCATGGCGGGCACGGGATTCGCAAGTCACACCGTGATGCAATCCCATTGGATCGGAGACGACTTTGCCCGTTTTTTAGCCGCATGCTCCATCGGAATGATCATCTATTTACTTTTGGCGGTCATGCTGAAGCTAATCAATCGAAACGATTTTTTCCGTATCCTGTGGCTTGGTAAAAAAATCGTAAAGTAAAACCGGCCTTTATCTTTTTTTATCGATAAACCATTTGCCCCGATGATCAATCGAGCAAAAAAACACTTCTTTAAAATCCTTTACCCCTTGAGACTTCAGCTCATGCTTCAGCCAAAACCGCGTTTTCCCCAGCTTCTGAAGACTCTCGTCTTGTACCTTTCCATCCATGATCAGCGGCAGCGGCAGGCCCTCGTAACGAAATGACGCCTGTCCTGCCGAAGACCCCTTCGTTTGATCTTTTTTTTCAGCAATCGTCAGCTTGCCTGAAGGCTCAAGAACGGCGAACTCCACATCGGCTACGTTCAGCACTTTATTCTCCCGCAGCTGCAGCAGCAGATCGTCCAGATTGTAGCGCTGCTTGCGCATCTCTTCACGGTTCAGCTTGCCGCCGTCAATGATCGCCGAGGGCTTGCCCTCAAACATCCGGCGCAATTTTTCGCTTTTCAGTGAAATATACGCAATGACCAATTGGATCGCCACAAGCGTCACCATGGGAAGGATTCCCTCCAGCATCGGCTTGTTCAAGTCCTCCAGTACGAACACGGCAATCTCCGCAATCATAATGGATATCACAAGGTCGAAGACGGATAGCTTGCCGATTTCCCTTTTCCCCATAATGCGCATCATCAAGAACACGATCAGATAGACCAAGAGCGTTCGAATTAATAAGATCCATATCTCCATTGGCTCTTCCTCCCGGGTACTCTTCAGGGAATATTTTGACCTTGGCTGCTGATTGTCATCCGGGAGAATTGTTGGTAATCATTCAAGGAACCTGTACTATTTCCTGGTACATGCCCATACAATGGGAATAAAGATGCGAGCTTGCGGTGCAGCGCTTTGGTCCCGGCGGGCAGAAGCGAGCTTGCAGCCCTGAACATTCTTCGGGGATCATGGATCGGATAAGGAGGAATGGGGTGACTATGAAAAATTCACCTTTGTTTTCCGGCTTAACGTATGCTGTCGGTCTGATGATGATCGGTACGTTGATCGCCTCGCTCGTCTTGCTCGCAACCGACATTCCGGAAGATTCTTGGCGGGGAACAACTCTGATCATTCACGGTTTGGCCATGCTGATCGGGGGGATGGTATCCGGAAAACGAAGCGGCAGCAAAGGCTGGTACCAAGGCTTACTGCTTGGAGCCATGTACATCGCCGTCGTTTGGATGGTCGGATTTTTGGCTTATGACTCAGGTTTTACAAAAGATATTTTGATGTTGTCGGGATTGGCATTGGGTGCCGGTGCTTTCGGCGGCATGATCGGGGTGAATTTAAAGAAATAATCAGGTGCAAAAAAAAGTATAAAAGCCCGTCCTTCGCATCAAGCGATAAAACGGGCTTTTATTTACGGCCTATGCCGATGTCAAGCTTTTACTCCGTTGTATCAGGTGAGCTCTGAACAGTGTTCACCGCGGAACGTTCGAACGTCAGCTTCGTCACGTCATTGACGCGCAGGATGACCGTATCGTCCGTCAGCTCGACGATCGTACCATGCAAGCCGCCGATGGTAACCACCTTGTCCCCTTTTTTCAAATTGCCCAGCATCATGTTGCGTGTCTTCTGCCGTTTTTGCTGAGGACGAATAAGTAAAAAGTACAGGACAACAAACATCAAAACAAGCGGACCATATGTAACCAAGATTCCTTCGACTCCCGGCGCCGCTGCAGCATCACTTGCTAACCACATCTGCTTTCCCCCTTTCTTAAAATATCTATGTAATATTGGTTAAAACCCTTTGCTGTTCTCGTCGATACCGTATCGGGAGAAGAACTCGTCGCGAAAATCGAGCAGCCGGTCCTCTCGAATCGCCTGACGCACCCCGCGCATCAACTCTAACAAAAAATGGAGGTTGTGATACGTTGTAAGCCGGATGCCGAACGTCTCATCTGCCTTAATTAAGTGACGAATGTAGGCGCGAGAGTAGTTGCGGCAGGTATAACAAGAGCATTCCGGATCAAGCGGGCCGAAATCCTCTGCGAATTTGGCATTCCGGATAACAAGTCTTCCGGAGCTCGTCATTACGGTGCCGTTACGGGCAATCCGCGTAGGCAGCACGCAATCGAACATATCGATTCCGCGAATGGCTCCTTCTACAAGAGCATCCGGGGAACCTACGCCCATCAAATAACGGGGCTTGTTGGCAGGCAGCAGCGGAACAGTGTAATCCAGCACCTCAAACATGAGATGCTTCGGTTCACCCACACTCAACCCCCCAATAGCATACCCCGGGAAATCCATGGAAGTCAACTCGGCAGCGCTTTGTTTGCGCAAATCTTCGTACATGCCGCCTTGAACAATGGCAAAAAGCCCTTGCTCCTCCGGCCGGCTGTGCGCCTTCAAACAGCGTTCCGCCCAACGGGTCGTCCGTTCCAGCGATTGTTTGGCATAGCTGTGCTCTGCCGGATACGGCGGGCATTCGTCGAAGGCCATAATGATATCCGCTCCAAGAGCATTCTGAATTTCAATTGATTTCTCCGGGGAAATAAACAGCTTGTCCCCGTTCAGATGCGAGCGGAACTGCACGCCTTCTTCCGTGATCTTACGCATTTCGCTAAGACTGAATACTTGAAATCCGCCGCTGTCAGTCAAAATCGGCCTGTCCCAATTCATAAACCGGTGCAGCCCCCCCGCCGCCTTCACGATTTCGTGTCCGGGGCGAAGGAACAAGTGATACGTATTGCTGAGAATGATGTGCGCATCCATTGCCTTGAGCTCTTCGGGGCTCATCGTTTTGACGGTAGCTTGTGTGCCTACCGGCATGAATGACGGAGTCTCCACGATTCCGTGCGGAGTATGAACCCGGCCGAGCCGGGCTCCGGACTGCTTGCACGTTTTGATATGTTCATAGGTGATAGCCATTAAAATCACTCTTTCCGGGCATTGCCGTGATCTAGTATATGAACATGGCGTCGCCGAAGCTGAAAAAGCGGTATTCCCGCTCCACGGCTTCTTTATAAGCGGCCAGGACATGTTCTCTTCCTGCAAGGGCGCTGATCAGCATCATCAGCGTGGATTTGGGCAAGTGAAAGTTGGTAAGCAGTGCGTCGACTAAACGAAACCGGTAGCCGGGATATATAAAAATGCTTGTCCAACCGCTTCCTGGCGCCAAAGTACCGTCTTCACGCGCAGCCGATTCCAGCGTCCGGGTTGACGTTGTGCCTACCGCGACAACCCGTCCTCCCTTTTGCTTAGCCGCATTGACCAAATCGGCCGTCCGTGCGGATACCTCATAATACTCTTCATGCATTTCGTGCTCTTCTACGGTTTCCGCCGCGACCGGGCGAAAGGTGCCTAACCCGACATGAAGCGTAACATAGGCTAATTGTATACCTTTTTGTTCCAGCCTATGCAAATACTCCTCTGTAAAATGAAGCCCTGCCGTTGGCGCTGCAGCTGAACCCCGGTTCTTCGCGTATACCGTCTGGTAGCGTTCCTTCTCGGGAAGCTGCTCTTTAATGTAAGGAGGCAGCGGCATGTGACCAAGCTGTTCCAGAATCTCATTAAAGATGCCTTTATAGCTGAATTGAAGCACACGGCTGCCCATGTCTCCTTCAGACTCGATCGTGGCGGTCAGCAAAGGTGCAGAATCCGGCTCGCCGGATTCGCCGCCAAAATGAAGTCGCGCGCCCGCTTTCAGGCGTTTGCCCGGACGAACCAGAGCTTCCCAACGATCCCCTTCCAGCTGCTTGAGCAAAAGTACTTCCGCCTTTGCACCCGTATCCGCCTTCACGCCAAAAAGCCGGGCTGGAATGACTCTTGTGTCATTTAACACGAGTACATCCCCGGCTTGCAAATATTGCTCCAGTTCTTCAAAGCTGTGGTGACCGATCTGTCCGGTGCGTTTATCGAGCGTCAGAAGCCGCGATGCCGTGCGATCGGCAAGCGGCGTCTGCGCAATAAGCGACTCGGGGAGATCGTAATCGAACAATTCTACTTGCATCTTATCTCTTCATCCCTTAGAAATCGAGACCCCTATATAGTAAGTCTGCAATATTTTGTGGTAATCATAGCCGAGCTCCGCATAGCCTTTGGCACCCCATTGGGACATACCCAAGCCATGGCCAAAGCCGGTTCCCTTAAATACAAACTGCGGGCTCCGGGTGGCCAACCGTACCGTTCCGTCCGCGTTAAGCACAAACAGCTCCTCATCGCTATGCTCCTGCACCGTTCGGCTGCCTCCCGTGGTATAAATCGGCTGTGCGGCGGAGGTTTGGCTGCGAACCGTTCCCCCTGCTCCCAATATAGTATACCGTCCTGTTTCTTCAATTTCAAACTTCGTGCTGGGCAATCCTCCCAAAAGCGTCCGCAGCGCATCGGGATATGCGGCTTTGAGCGTCTCTCCGTTCGCCGCAACCTCAAGAGCCCGGCCGGAAACGCCCCGTTTCGTTACTTCCAGCCGCTCAAGCTCACCGCCCGCCGTCATCGCAGAACCGAATCGCTTCTTCAGCTCCGATGCGTCATAGGGCCCACGAATCCACGCGTAGGCATTGGACTCCGTTTCCTCTCCGATCACCACGAAACGATCACGGATATCGACCTTAAACGCCGCAGCATTGCCGGCATTATCCACATACGGAGCCGGACGGACATTCACTCCGTCCTGCACGGATTCGTAATAAGGCAGACCTGCAGGGTTTTTGAGTCCCGTGTCCCGGGCATAATCGGAATGGATGTAGCCGGTGCTGCCGTTGGGAAGCACAATGCGATACCATTTCTTTTTACCCGCTTCGGCACCTTTATCCTGGGAAGGGACGCTTTGCAGGTAAGCCACTGCGTTGCCCCACACCTCGGTAGACTCCGCCGTTTGCCCTCCTGCATTGGAGTAGTATAGCGGATCGATCAAAGCATTGTTATAGGTAAGCACCTCTCCGGCCGTTGCATCGACGGCCTGAAGCGCAGCCGGAAATTCCACGGCAGTGCCCTTATAAGATTGATCCAGCGTGGTATCCGAAACATGGGCGATCTGATATTTTACGCCCTGCTTCAAAGCATAGGTTCGGGCGGCGACCGCCTGCGCCTTCAGCGCTTCCATTGGCCAAGCCGAGCTGAGCTCGGAGCCGAGAACAGCATACAAATACTGCTGGAAAGGCAGCTCATTGATGACGGCAAGCCGGTTATTGTAAAGTGACATTTCAATACCGCCGCGATACATCCGTCCATAGCGTTCTTTGACAAGGACCGCGCCTTGGGCATTGATGGAAGCAGCCCACAGCTTGGCGCTTGTGCCAAAGACCATTGCGCGCAGCGGTACCGCTGCGCTGTCTGCATCAACGGCAAGCTCCTTGCGCAAAAGCACATAGCTTTGAGCCGCATCCATCGGCGTCAGCACAACCGTTGGCAGCACCGCTGTGATTTGGGCCCTCAGCGCCTCGAGTCCTGCGCTGTCCGCAGCGCCGCCTACGAGCACGGCATAGCTTCCGGAGCCCAGCTGCGCCGCATTGGCGTCAAAGCCGGCCTGGGCGATGGCGGCCGCCTGCGCCTGGGCTTGCGCCGCATCGGCATACGTGCCTGCGTTCCAGCGAAGCGGGCCTGCAAGCGCCGTTCCAGGCCGGGAAGCCGCCGCTGCGGCCGCCTCCTCTCGGGTCGCGAACGGACCCAAATAAACGCGGTAAACCGTCTTGCCCTGAGCGGTGCTCTGCATGATGCCCACATCGGCACCGCCGGCCGTCATCTGCTGCGCTTGCATCCTGGCTTCAGCGGCGTCAGCCGTCTCCGGCAGCTGAACATAATAGCCGTCCGCGTACACGCGGACCTGCTCTGTTGCCGACGCCTGATAGGCGGGCGCGGCTCCCGCGGCTCCACGCAGACGGAGCGTCAGCCCGGCTTCGGCGGATAAGGTCACGGCCGACGCTTTACTGACGTATTTGCCTGTGTCAATAAACAGCGCGACACGGATCGTATCCAGCTTCGGAATGGCCGCTTGTGCTGCAGAAACAGGCTGCGCGGCTCCCGGTGCTCCGATGCTTCCGGACACCAGCAGCGCAGCCGCTGCAGTGATTTTCAACACGATGCCGTAAACCGGTCGCACGGTCTGATGAAATGCGCCTGAAGATACTCCTTTCGACAAGAACGGCCGTTTGATGCCTTTCATCATTACATGTTCCCCTTTCCAACCATACGGTTTCTCGTCCCCTCTCCAACAAGTCAGGAACGGCTGGGCATAGGCAGCCCCAAATGCTTGCATGCGCTGGCCGTTACCATACGGCCGCGCGGCGTGCGCTGCAAAAATCCGATTTGCAGCAAATACGGCTCGTACACATCTTCAATGGTTTGGCTTTCTTCACCGATCGAAGCGGCAATCGTATCCAATCCGACCGGCCCGCCCTGAAAACTGAGTATGATGGCACGCAGCATCTTATGGTCGATTTCATCCAAACCGAGAGGGTCGACCTGAATGCTCGTCAGGGCCGCCCGGGTAATGTCGAGCGTGATAATGCCGTCCCCCTTGACTTGTGCGAAATCGCGAACGCGCTTCAGCAGCCGGTTGGCAATCCGGGGCGTTCCGCGGGACCGCATGCCAATTTCGCGGGATGCTTCACCGACGATCTCCACCTGCAGAATGTCAGCGGTCCGGCTGACAATGTAAGACAGCTCATCTACGGTATAGTATTCCAATCGGCTTACGACGCCGAAGCGGTCTCTTAAAGGAGCCGACAGCAGCCCGACGCGGGTCGTGGCTCCCACCAGAGTGAACGGAGGCAAATCAAGCCTGACCGAACGGGCGCTGGGACCTTTTCCGATGATAATATCGAGCGCATAATCCTCCATTGCGGGATAGAGCACCTCTTCCACCGTCCGATGCAGCCGGTGGATCTCGTCAATAAACAGGACGTCGCCTTCCTGCAAATTCGTCAGAATGGCGGCCAAATCTCCGGGGCGCTCGATCGCGGGTCCCGATGTCGTACGCAAATTGACTCCGAGCTCATTGGCGATGATGTTCGACAACGTCGTCTTGCCAAGCCCCGGCGGGCCGTACAACAGTACATGATCCAGTGCCTCTTTACGCATTTTGGCCGCTTCTATATATACCTTTAAATTTTCCTTTGCTTGCGATTGGCCGATATATTCCGCCAAGTACCTGGGTCGGAGACTAAACTCCATCCCTTGGTCCTCCATCATCAGGTTTGCCGAAATGATCCGGTCTTCCATCCTTGCAGCTCCTCTCCACCAGCCTCAGGCTTGCCTGGCGTGCAAGCCCTCATCCGGGCTTCCTCATTTCATCAGGGATTGCTGAAACAGCGCCTGCAGGGCCAGCTTCGTTACGGCATCCGCCGTCTCGCCGCCGTTGAGCTTAGGCTTGACCGTCTGGCCGGCCCGGTCCGCTTCCGCCTCGGTATAGCCTAGAGCAAGCAGCGCCGCTTTAGCCTCCGCCCAAGCCCCGTCCCCTATCATTGCAGATACGGCAATCTCTGCGCTGTGAACGCCTAAGCTCTCATCAACCGAGGATATAGCCCCCAGCTTGTCCTTAAGATCGAGCACCATACGCTGCGCCGTTTTCTTCCCGATTCCCGGAAGCTTCGTAAGGAACGTCAGGTTTTCCTGACGAATGGCTGCGGCAATCACTTCCGGACGCCCTCCGGCGAGCACGCCGATCGCCACCTTTGGCCCGATACCGTTGACATCCAGCAGAAGCCGAAAGAGCGATTGCTCCTCCCGGGACGTAAATCCGAAAAGCAGATGGGCATCCTCTCTTACATGATAATGGATGTACATCGTAACTTCGCCGCCGTCCTTTCCAGCAGCTACGGCAAATGGATTGGCGCAAAAAACACGGTACCCCACGCCCTGCACATCCAGCACGACATAATCCGTTTCCCGATGGGCTACCGTACCTCTCAAAAAGTCAATCATCGTTTGTAAGCTCCGTTCAATTTTTGTTGTAAAGCCGAGGAATGAGCATGACAGATCGCTACCGCTAAAGCATCGGCCACGTCATCGGGCTTAGGAACAGCACTTAAATGCAGGAACATACGTACCATTTCCTGTACCTGCTTCTTCTCCGCCTTCCCGTAACCTACAATCGCCTGCTTCACTTGAAGCGGAGTGTACTCTCCAATGGGCAGGCCTTTCTGCTCCGCCGCCAGCATCAGTACGCCGCGCGCCTGACCCACGGTCAAAGCCGTCGTCACATTACGGTTGAAAAACAGCTTTTCAATCGCCACCGCATCAGGCTTATACTTTTCTATCAGCTGAACCGCAGCTTCATAGATTTGCTTCAGGCGCAGGGCGTCAGCCGTGTGGGCTTCCGTTTGGATCGAACCGTATTGGACCGGCACCAGCTTATGTCCTTGTTTATCTATAAATCCGAAACCGACAATGGCGATTCCGGGATCAATGCCTAAAATCCGCACCTTTGCGCAACTCCCTTATTGTGCTCTCTTGGCCGCTTTTCGAGAAGCGAACATATGTATTCACATGCCATTATATCAGATATTAAGAGGGATGAATACGCCGTGCGGCAAAACGTTCCGTCATCCTAGAAAGTCCCGGTGGCTCATGAAACCAGCCGATGGACGGACCAATCGAATTCTACACTTCTCTTCCTTCTAAGGAACGGCCGCCGATAAAACGGTCCGCATCCTGGTCCGCTTTGCTTTGATTGCAGGGATAACAGGAACAAACACAGTTGACCGGCGTGGTATGACCTCCCTTGGATTTCGGCACGATATGATCGATGGTGTCGCCATACCCGCCGCAGTAGCAGCAGGTATAGCCGTCCCGCTGCAGGATCATTTTACGAAAATCATCATTGCTGTACAGCCTCCGAATCATGTAAGGGTTCATGACAACCGCTGCACCCTGCTCCACAAGCAGCACCGCGAGGCTCCAATCGATATCCTGGATCCACCGCCTGCCGTTATTGCTTTTTCCTTTCATCCGAATCATGCCCTGCCGGTTCGGCCTGAGCAGTCTTGCCGCGCTTTTCTCGCTCGGAGGAGGCGGTTCAGGGAAGGAGACCGATCTAGGCTTCTCCAACATTTTCGCAGCTCCCTCATATAGCGACTCTTTCACACTCCGCGCTTCCATCTTAGGGAGATTGAGCTTTGCTCTCTTTCTCGAACATTTGCGGCAAATATTTTTACGCGCCCCGTTCCTGGACCGTTTGGAGCCTTTAGCGGGAAACTGCAGGTAATATTTGGTTTGTCCGCATCGGCTGCAAGGCTTGTACAGCAGACAATGCGCGCCAGTTTGCATTCGCTGCCCTCCTCCTCTCTGAATCGCTGTTTTTCCGAATCTTATGCTTATCCAAATGTCAATTATATCAGAATTGCTTCGGGCTTTCATCGGAAGCCCGGCACGGCAAAAAGGGGTCAGCCCGCGGCCGCCCCGGTTAAATGGTCCACTGGTCATGTACGATCCCGACCAAATACCAAACGTTTTTGCTTTTTTCAAAAACAAGACGAAGACTTCTCCAATCAAGCCCCTCAAACCGCGCGTCCAAACCTTCAAAATGAAATTCGACAAACGCGTACCCCTCCGGCGGATACACTTCCATCAGATTGGAACGCGTCGTGCCATGGCCTATTTCCCGGTTGACAGCCGTTTGGTCCGCTTTTGCAAAATCGGCGTCATACACAAATTTGGCATAGTAATCCGCGAAGGTCAGTCTAATCGGTTCGCCCGATCCGTCGTAAACGCCCCATTCATAAACTGTTCTGTCATTTACCAGCGCCTTGATGCGTTCAGGCTTAAACACAAGATCGCTCCGGGTCTCGATAAAACCATAAGGCGAGAACCGGATGCCCTTGTCCGGGAATGCCAAACCAGCCAACCGCTCCAGATCCTTTTCCTTCAGCGCCTGAACGGCTGCTCGGGCTTGTTTTTCCACATCCGTCGCTGCCGGGTCATTGTTCGGAGCATCCGTATCTTCCCTTTGAGGATTCGGCTCAGCCGCCTGCTTTTCCGGGGAAGGAGAGATACCGCCGGGTTTATCTATGGTGCAGGCCGACAAAACAAGCAGGCAAGCCGCAAGCACGCCAAACCTGATGGTTCGTTGCATTGTGCCCTCCCCTTCCCCTTCTGCTTTTCGGACAAAGCCCATCCATCCTTTCCTAATTAGACGCGAATCCCTGTGAAAAGGTTGCTTTAAGGACTTATTTTTTATATCCTTCCGCGTTCGTCAGCGGTTGGGCGAAGGCTGCAGCACGTTCTCCGTCTCTTCCATCGCGTAATCGCTCAAAGTCGACAGCACACTATTGTAATCATCCAGATCTTTCACACGGATACCGCGATAAAGCTGTTTTACCGTTTCACGGGGAAGACTGCTTTCCAAGTGCTCAATATTCAGCTGGAAAAATGTGCGGATCACACTCTCCCCGCCGGATCCGGGCACGCCCTCGAACAATGACAGGTTACCTTTCGTATCCAATCCGAAGTAGGCATTGTCTTTGCATTGCGGAGACAGGTCGTCTACCCATTCGGTGAAGTATACTTTGTTTCCCTCATCCATACTGACCTTATAGGCAGGGTGTGCCCGATAATAGTCCAAAATATCCGTTGAGCTCATCATACCGAGCCGTTGAAATTCCTCGCCGCAAACATAGGCTTTTTTCACGTAAGCTTCCCTTTGACCGTCCATTCCCGCCACCATCTGACGCACTTCATCCTCCGGCTGCTTCCGTTCCTCCATATTCCGGCTGAATACCGCTTGCTCCTGTCCATTCCAAGCTGCAGGGCCGGCCAATCGATCGCTATAAAGCCATATACCGGCGGCAAGAGCGCCTGCAATAAGCAAAAATCCCGCCAAATTCAACCAACGACGCTTGACGCGCAGCTTTTTTTTCAATTGTTTTTTTAAGTGGTTCCAGAAGCTGAGCAGATTCATTCGATCCCCTTCTGTCATAAATTGCTGGATTGTTTTTACTATTTTTCCCATAAAGATCGACTCTTATACTTTTTGGATGTATACTTAGAACAAATCAAGCAACTGATGAACTGAAAGGAAGGATCCGTTACGATGTACCCGATCATCAAAGAAATTTGGTCCTGGACTCGCTCTCTTGTCGCCGCATTCGTGCTGACACTTCTGATCGGTATGTTTGTATTTCAACCGACAAAGGTGCTGGGCCATTCGATGGATCCCACCCTGCATAATGAGCAGCGCATTTATGTGTCCAAGCTGTCGCACACGTTCGGTTACCAGCCCGATTACGGCGACATTGTTATCATAGATAGCCGCGTCGACCGCGAGCGCTCCTTTAAGGACGATGTGCTGGAGCATCCGCTGCTTCGTTTGATTCGCGGAGATAACGATCCGAACATGTATGTAAAGCGCGTAATCGGCAAGCCCGGCGATGTGCTGGAGCTTAAAAACAGCAAGCTGTACCGAAACGGCGAGCCGGTGGATGAGCCCTATTTGAACGAAACCATGCAGCCTGCCGCCGCGCAGAAGTGGACTGTGCCGGAAGGAACGATTTTCGTGATGGGAGACAACCGCAATCATAGCAAGGACAGCCGAGAAATCGGCTTTATTCCGTTCAGTCATATTTTGGGCATTAAAATCTGAAACCATGCCAACGGTTGAAGCCGTTTCAGATCATTATAGCGGGCTCCGCAAAAAACAGCCGGAAGCACATCTGCTTCCGGCTGTTGCCATTTTAATGATTCATCCAAGGAGACGCTTTTCTTACTTTTTCCGTTTTTTGCGTTCTCTGCGCGTGACGTTTTAACAGACTGCTGATCGTAGCGCGCGCCGATTTCTTTTTCTTGGAGGCTGCGGACCTTTTAGGAGCCGGTTGGGGCTCGGTTTGCGCAACCTCCGCCTTCTCTTCCCGGGATTTTCCCTTGCCGCCTTTAGACTGATCCAAATCATGAGGACCGTGATCTACCGGTGCTGCCCATGGATAGGGTACACTGAACGGGGCCCCCGGTCCAGTCATTCCCGCGTACGGCGAAATTCCCGGATAAGCGTTAACTGCCGCCATCGCCTCATATGAAGGATACCCTCCGGCGGCGTAAGGCATCATTGGCGTGCCATGAGGATGGAACGGATACGGCATGAACGTCTCCTCCGGAGCGGGAACACCTGGATAACCAGCCGCCATCGGCAGTGCATAAGGAAGATTAAGCTGACCGCAGCCGCAGCCTCCTCCCATATGAGATAGTTCCATTTCAGGAAGCGGAGGATAAGCCGCATGGGGAGCAAAATACGGCATCTCTGCACTTGTTGGCAGGTTTGGAAGCATAGGAATCGCGTCGGTCGCCGCCATGGTCTGCATGGACGGCATCGACAGGTGCTCCGGCTGTTTCCATTCGTTTTCTTTTTCCTTCCCTTTGGACAGCTCCATATCGTAGGCCATAACTTCGGTTGCCGGAACGTTATACTGCTGGAATAATTCCTCGGAAGGCGGCACATTCACTCCTTCCATCGGATGAACGCCCGTTTGCCAATTCGGATGCGGCGTCATGTAATAGGGAAGGACGGCCTCATGCATTCCGAACGGCTCATTGCTCTCCATAGCCGTCTGTGCGGGCATCGTATTGGGCAAATGCGGAACTCCGAAGGATGGAGAAGCATAGGGAATTTCCACGGCTGGCGCTTGCTGTATGCCCATGTAAGGCATTGGCGGGATGGTCTGGAATGGAGAAATATTAGGCTGTTCTTTACCTGGCGCCTGCATCATCCCTATGTTAGGCATTTGCGGAATCGCATGGATTTGCGGAATATTCGGCTGCTCTAGAGCCTGCATCTGCGGGAATGCCTGCATTTGAGGCACATATGGATTTTCCTTGGCCGGCGCCTCCTGCATCATGATATTCGGCTGCTCAGGCAGCGCTTGAGCCTGCGGCACATTCGGCTTTTCCTTGGCCGGCGCCTCCTGCATCATGATATTCGGCTGCTCAGGCAGCGCTTGGGCCTGCGGCACATTCGGCTTTTCCTTGGCCGGCGCCTCCTGCATCATGATGTTCGGCTGCTCAGGCAGCGCTTGAGCCTGCGGCACATTCGGATTTTCCTTGGCCGGCACCTCCTGCATCATGATGTTCGGCTGCTCTACCGCCTGCTCGGAGACCGGCGGCGCTTCCATCGGAAGCGGAGCTTCAGGAACAATTTGGGACGTGTCCGCTTTCACATTGGCCCCCCCAACTGGCTTCTTGGACGGCTCCGTATTCAGCTTCGGGATATAAATAACCTCCCCGGTCATCAAAACATTCGGATTTTTGAGCTGCGGGTTGGCCGCGATCATATCGGCCAGAGGTACACCCCACGCCTTCCCCAGTTTCCAGAGCGAATCCCCTTGCACCACGACGTGTTTATACAAATAATCCGTCGGCGGCATCACCGGCTTTGGCGAGTGAGGGATTTTCACCTTCATGCCAATGTCAAGCACGTTCGGGTCAGAGATTTGCGGGTTGGCCGCAATCAGCTTGTCGAGCTCGATGTGGTACTTTTGGGCGAGCTCATAGAGGGTGTCTCCTTTTTTTACGATATGAATCTTCACTGCATTAACCTCCTTTACTTTTTGCGGAAGTATGATCATTCGGGTAACGTCCGCTGTATTCCGCCGTAAGCAAACGATGCGGAACAAAATGACATTACAGTTTATGCAGCAAAGTGGGCATTTGACCATCGAAATAGGGAAAAATTCACACTTCTTTCCATAAAACAAAAAGAACCCGTCCTTAGACGGGCCCCCTCGGTACTATTGATTATTCATATACCTTCAAGCCGTCGATCTCGACCAGCTTGCGGAATTCCTTCAGCAGATGCGTAGTGATTGGACCGGCTTTGCCTTGACCGATGATGCGGGCATCGACTTCGCGCACCGCGATGACCTCAGCCGCCGTACCGGTGAAGAATACCTCATCCGCCACATAAACGTCATGCAGCGTGAACGGCTCTTCCTTTACCGTATAACCCAGCTTGCCGCAAATCTCGATAATGGCCGCACGCGTGATCCCTTCCAGCGCACCGCAGTAGCATGGCGGGGTAAATACGACGCCGCGCTTCACAATGAAAATATTATCCGATGACCCTTCTGCCACATATCCTTGGGAGTTAAGCATAATCGCTTCGCCTACACCGGCCAGGTTGGCCTGAATTTTAACCAAAATATTATTCAGGTAGTTCAGCGATTTGATCTTCGGGTTGAGTGCATCCGGAACATTGCGCCGGGTGGAGACGGATACTGTTTTAAGACCGTTGACATATGCTTCTTCGGGATAAATCGACAGCTGCTCCACGATGATGATCACATTCGCTTTTGGCGAACGCCTCGGGTCAAGCCCCAGATCCCCAGGCCCCCGGGAAACCACCAGACGGATATAACCGTCGCGAAGCTCGTTGCGGCGAATCGTTTCTGCCAGGACGGCCTGCATCTCATCTTGCTTCAAAGGAATGTCCAGCATAATCGATTTTGCCGAATCATACAGACGGTCCAAATGCTCCTTGCATTTGAAAATGTTGCCGTTGTAAATCCGAATCCCTTCAAAAATGCCGTCGCCATACAGAAAACCATGATCGTAAACCGATACCTTCGCGTCTTCTTTGCTTACGTATTCCCCGTTTAAGTAGATGACTTGTGCCACGCCTGATTACACCTCCGAAGTTTCGGGCTCATAGGAGTAGGTCGGGTAACAACCCAAAATGCGGACCTGACAGCCTATCGCTTCAATTTCTTGGAGCGCTGCCGGGAGCAAGACGGAATCCATGGAAGCCTCGATGTCTATATAGAAAAAATAATTGCCCAGCTTTTTCTTGGTCGGACGCGATTCGATTTTGGATAAGTTGATCCGTCTCCAAGCAAACGCCGACAGCACCTGATGCAGCGCGCCCGGATAATCTTCGGGGAGCGTGACGAGGATCGTCGTTTTGCAGCCGTCCGTTTCCTTCAAAACCGGCTTCTCACGGCCAATCAATACGAAGCGGGTAAAGTTATTCTGATGGTCCTGTA
Organism: Paenibacillus sp. F024; assembly: GCF_057814255.1. Taxonomy (NCBI): domain Bacteria; kingdom Bacillati; phylum Bacillota; class Bacilli; order Caryophanales; family Paenibacillaceae; genus Paenibacillus; species Paenibacillus sp. F024. The sequence continues at coordinate 109,280 of NZ_JBVASZ010000002.1, read as the reverse complement.
CACCCGCGGCAAGCGACTGCAAACGATAGAGCTCTCCCGCGGCTTGAGGCGCAAGCGCCGCTGCAGCCGGGTCGTTCATTTCCCTCACCAGTCTGGCGGCTTCGCCATTGCTGCCGACCTGCTCCAGCTCCACATGAGGCAAATGCTCACGCAAAAACTTTTGACATTGGGCCAGGGTCACGCCGTGCGAATAAATTTTGCGGATACGGCTGCAGGCTATTTCCAATGCTTCAGGCTCCTTCTCCTCAACAGGAAGACGGAGCAGATTAATGGAAATCGGATAAACCCATTCCGCTTGGATCGGCAGGTCCACATCATGGACCAGCCAATCCACATGCAGGCTGACCGAGCCTTCAAAGGTGTTCTCGATGGGAATGACGCTGAAATCGGTTGCCCCCTCCAGCGTCGCACGGAACACATCGGCGATCAGCTTGCAGTTTACATATTCAAACTTGTCCTTGCCAAGAAAATAGTAAGCGGATTCCTCGGTAAAGGTTCCTGGACCCAGGAGCGATACTCGCTTCATGCGCGAACCTCTCCTTTTATCTTTTCCAGTAATGTACACCTTTCATCCCCAGGTGTCAACGATTGAACTTGTACGCCGTGCTTGTCCGGGTTCAGCCACATGGTTGTGGCTTCGATGCCCTCCTGCTTCAGCGTATCCACCATAAATCGTTCCAGCTCCGCTTTGCGTGAGCTTTTGCGGTCAACGAGCGCAAGGATCGTCGGACCCGCTCCGCTAAGAGCCACGCCCAAGGCGCCGCGATCGGTCGCTTCGGCGAGAATTTGACCCAGTCCGGGCACGAGGGAGGCCCGGTAAGGCTGATGCAGCGCGTCCTTCATGGCGGGCGCGATCATCTCAAGCCGACCGGTGCACAGGGCGGCGACAAGCAGCGACGAATGACCGACGTTAAAAACGGCATTCTCTAGGCTCTGCTCGCGCGGTAGTACGCCTCGCGCCTTCTCCGTCGACAGCTGGAAGTGCGGGATAGCTACCAGCACCTCCAACTGCTCGTGAGGCTCCACGCGGATATACTCCGCCCGCGTGCCGTCCCAGAAGGCGACGACAAGTCCGCCGAACAGCGACGCACCTACGTTGTCAGGGTGCTTCTCCAGCCCCGTCGCCATTTGGAACAGCTCGTCATCGGACAGCGGACTGCCGATGAGCGCATTGGCCGCGGCCAGCGCCCCTACAATGGCCGACGCACTGCTGCCAAGGCCGCGTGTCAACGGAATTTCGCTGTACATGCCGATATACAGCTCCGGGTGGCTTACTCCGGCCCGCTCGAACACCATCTGGGCCACCTCATAGATCAGGTTGCTCTTATCGGTCGGCACACCCTTGACTTGATCACCGAAGAGCTCAATGACCGTTTGTTCGGCAAAGCCCATCTCGATCCATGCATACAAATCCAGCGCCATCCCCAGCGTGTCGAAGCCGGGTCCCAGATTCGCGGTGCTGGCCGGTACCTTTACGCGTACTTTCCTGCTGCTGTTCACCATATCTTTATCGCTCCTACCCTTTCAGCTTCCGAATCGCTTCCATCACGCCGTTTCTTCGGAAGCCTTCCCTGATCGTCGGCTCTGCGCTTTATACCTTCGCAGCTCCGGCCGATCTTACATATAATTAGCCTTCAACCCGGTATACGCTCTTGATCGCTTGAACGACGTCCATCGACTCAAAGCTCTTCAGCACCTTATTCATAGCGGCTTTGTTAGCATCGTGCGTAATGATAATAATTTCAGCCAGCGGATTCGTGCTGTTCGGATGCTGCAGCACCGACTCCAGGCTGACTTCGTATTCGGCAAACACCTGAGTAATTTGAGCCAATACGCCCGCCTTATCCTCTACATGGAGCAGGATAAAGTTTTTCGAAACGATCTGCTCGTCGGTTTTGAGCTTTTTTTCCTTGTAAGGAACAAATCCGCGGCGGCCGTTGATTCCGAGATTCAAATTCCGGACTACCGCCACAAGGTCGGCTACCACCGAGGTCGCCGTCGGCATTTCGCCTGCGCCCGGTCCGTAGAACATCGTTTCGCCCACGGCTTCTCCGTATACGTAAACGGCGTTAAATACGCCGTTTACCGACGCAAGCGGATGCGTATGCTTAACCATGGTCGGCTGCACGCTGATGCTGATATGGTCATCCTGACGCTCCGCAATGCCAAGCAGCTTCACTTCATAGCCGAGACGCTTGCCATAGGCGATATCTTCCTTGCTTACCTTCGAAATGCCTTTCACTTCAACATCGGCAAGCGCGACGTTCGACCGGAAGCCGAGCGTGCTGAGGATGGTCATTTTCCTTGCGGCATCAAAGCCTTCAACGTCGGAGGTCGGGTCAGCCTCGGCATATCCGAGCTGCTGCGCCTCCTTCAGCACATCCGCATAGGCTGCGCCTTCCTGGCTCATTTTCGTCAAAATATAGTTGGTCGTGCCGTTGACAATACCCATGATTTTCGTGATCCGGTCGGATGTGAAGCCCTCAACCAGCGTCCGGATGATCGGAATACCTCCGGCTACGCTAGCCTCGTAAAACACGTCACAACCTTTTTCCGCCGCCTTTGCCAAAATTTCCGGCCCGTGCAGCGCCATCAGATCCTTATTGGCGGTCACGATATGCTTGCCGTGGTCCAATGCGCTCAAAATGAGCTTCTTCGAAAGCTCAATGCCGCCCATCACTTCAACAACGACGTCGATATCCGGGTTTTCGATCACATCCCACGGATTTTCCGTCAGCGCATCCGCAGACACGCTGATATTACGGGCCTTGCTTTTATCCTGTACCAAAATTTTGGTGATTTCAATCGGAGACCCCGACTGGCTTAGCAGATCGTGCTGGTGGTTTTCTACGATGCGGACGACCCCGGTCCCTACGGTACCGAGACCAAGCAATCCTACTTTGATCGGTTTCATACGGTTCCTCCTTATCATTAGCCCTGCCCGACAACCGCGGCGCGGCTGACGCCGTCTTGGCTCCGCAGCTTGTCAAGCAGAAAAGCGACATTCTCGCCCATCATCGACGTTTCCACGGAAATGACCACATTGGCCACCCCTTGCAGCGGAATTGTCTGGTGAATCGTCAGCACATTGCCTTCGAGTCCCGCAATCATAGCAAGGACCCGGGACAAGATGCCCGAACGGTGCTCCAAATCCATGGAGATCGTAACGATCCGCTCACGGTCGAGCTTGCTTAACGGGTGAATGCCATCCTTATATTTATAAAAGGCGCTTCGGCTCAGCTCAACTTGCTCCACCGCTTCGTGAACGGTCTTCACTTCTCCGCGGGCCAAAAGCTCCTTGGCTTGCACCGTCTTGACCAGCGCCTCCGGCAAAATATCCTCGCGCACCAAGAAATAACGCTCGACGCCTTTCGGCTTTTCCTCTGCGGCATGTTTGTCCGGCACGGTAACAGTCCTCTCTATAAAGACGGTTGTTTTTACCTAGAGGACATTATAACGCAAAATACCGCATTCGGGCAATAGGCTTTCCCACGTAAAATATGATAAATTGGTAAAGAAGCATTTATACGCCCAAAGGAGAGGACCGGATTGATTCGAGCACGCATGATCGCCACTGCGCTTCTTTTTCACGAGAACGATTTGCTGATGATGAAAAGATCCCCGACACGCACCCTTTCACCAGGTTTATGGGCCGCAGTCGGGGGACATTTAGAGCCGGAGGAAATCAACGATCCTCAAACCGCCGTTCTCAGAGAAATTCACGAGGAAACGGGATTGCTTCCCGAAGAAATAACCGACCTCAAGCTGCAGTACATCCTGATCCGGCTCAACCAAAAGGAGGTACGGCAGCAGTTCATTTATACTGCCGGAGCGCTGCGGCGAGACGTGACGTTGACGGACGAGGGCGAGCTCCACTGGATCCCCCGCGAGCAGGTGCTTAACCGTGAAATCCCTTTTATTTTTCATCGTTTGCTGGAGCATTATTTTGCATATGGTCCGAGCCGTCACGTATGGGTCGGAACGGCCGGCTATGACGGGGACGGACAGCCTACGGTCCATTGGACCGAGCTGGCGGACCCGCAGCAGATGTAAGCAGGGGCACCACCCTATGCGGGAGGTTAGGATAGCATGGTTATCGCAGAAGCAACCGTTATGTACCGTTGGAACTGCAGCAGCCCGTCATCGAAGGGGATATGGACGAGCTACGGGTGCTCCGGCTGATACATGAGGAAACGTTCCAAGCAAGTCAAAGGGAGAGAAACAGACAGGAGAGAGGAGTAAAACATGTTGAGCGCGTCTTACACGATTGAAGTCAAGGATCTCAGTTACCGCAGGGACGGCAAAACCTTGCTGAGCGGCATAGATTGGAGGGTGCACAAAGGAGAGCATTGGGCCCTGCTCGGTCTTAACGGATCCGGCAAAACCACTCTGCTGAATATGATTACGGGCTATCTGTGGCCCACGACAGGTGTGATCAGCGTTCTTGGGGAAACCTACGGTTCCGTCGATCTGCGGGAAATGCGCAAATCGATCGGCTGGGTCAGCTCCTCGCTTCAGGAAAAGCTATATGCCAGCGATAAAGCGCAGGTCGTAGTCCTTAGCGGCAAATTCGCCACCATCGGTTTATACGATAAACCGGAAGAGAAGGACTATGAACAAGCCTTGGAGCTGATGAAACGGCTGGGCTGCTCCCATCTGTGGGACCGGACCTACCAAACCTGCTCCCAGGGAGAAAAGCAAAAGCTGCTGATCGCCCGTGCACTGATGGCGAGACCACGGCTGCTTATTCTCGATGAACCCTGCAACGGTCTCGATCTCTTTGCGCGGGAGCAGCTATTGTCGGGCATTGCGGGGCTCGCGGAGCAGCCCGATGCTCCTACCATGCTCTACGTCACGCATCATACGGAGGAAATTTTGCCCGTCTTCACCCATGCCCTGCTGCTGCGCCGCGGCGAGATGTTCGCATCCGGCGAAACCGGTAAGCTGATGACCGATAATACCTTATCCGACTTCTACGAGCTGCCGGTGGAGGTGCGTTCACGAAACGGCCGGGCCTGGCTTTCCGTCGTGTAAGCATCCGTCTTTCAACGAAAAGGCCGGGCCTGGTGCCCGGCAACTCAAGCTTTCTTGCATTCGAACTGAACCTCTTCATCCATTTGCCTGGAGCCGTCCCTCAACCGCGCTTCGATTGCTTAGATCGCGCCATTTATTCAGCAGCTTATACGCTTCCTTGCGCTGCAGCAATGATCTGGCGAGCTGAAAGCCTTCCTCATACGATCCCACCTTATCGAACCAATACAAACGAAGACCGGCATTAAAGATGACATGGTCACGCTCATTGGCGATATCCGGAGAATCATCCCCTTGAATGATTCGCGTCAACAGCTGAAGCTGCCGTTCTTTGCTGCATTTTTCAAGCGGAACCCCATGAAATCCGAAAGTGGCCGGATCGATCGTGCTCGATTCATCCCCCCACGGCGTTACTTTGCGGATGAAGCTGTTTTTGTATGTGGGCAAATCCTCAGAACCTTCCATACCTTGCACAATGTAGGCGGTCTCGAAACCCGATTTCGGCAGCAGATGGATCAGATGCTCCAGTGCCGTCTTATGATTAACCCCGATGATGATATTCAGGGAATGCACCGGATTAATGACTTTTTCCACCGTATTCAAGAAGGTTCTAAGCCCCATCTCCTCCCTCACGTGCCTTACGCGGCCAAACGGCGGACAGATCAAGTCGGTCCATATAAATCCGATATTGATGCTCAGAAAGATCATTTCCCACTCTTTGGCCTGAAGATCGACTTGAATCCCCATGCCTTCAAGAAGCTCTTTGAGCGACTGTCCCAGCTTTGGCGGAAGTGATTCGCTGCCGTGCAGCACTTGAGGAAATCCGACGGAGGCCAGCAGCAGACTGACAGGGATCGTCACAGGGAAATATACCCTTCCATCGTAAGGTCCGGCACAATTTAATGAATGTGAAAAGGATCGGTAGGGCAGCGAATATTTGCGAAAGACATCGATGAAGCCCATCATTTCCTCATCCGCTTCACCCTTCATCCGCATGGCCATCAGGAAGGCAGCCGTTTGTGCATCCGTAGACTCGCCTCGGGCGATGGCATGTGCGGCGGCTACCGCCTCGTCATAGGTCAAATGCCTTGATCCCAATTTTCCGGTGCCTACCGTTTTAATCCATTGCTTCATGATGGTTTCTCCTCCCCGGCAAAGTCTAAACAAAAACGGAAAAAGAGCGCGTGGATACGCGCTTAAAATCAGCCCGGCACAATGTTCACTGCACATACTTTGAACTCCGGCATACGGCAAGTCGGATCAAGCGCCGGATTGGTAAGACGGTTGATGCTCAGGTCATCGCCCCAATGAAAAGCGACAAACACGGTGTCCTGACGGATTTTGGCCGAATATTTCACTTTCAGCCGGATCGCCCCCCGCTTCGAGGCTACCTTGGCATGTCCTCCATTGATCAGTCCGATCTCTCCCGCCGTTTGAGGATGAATCTCCAGAAGCGGCTCGGGATACATGGAGTTCAGCTCCGATGTATTGCGGGTCTGTACACCGGATAAATAGTGCTGAAGCACGCGCCCCGTCGTAAGCAGAAACGGATATTTCCTGCTGGCCACTTCCTTTGGGTTCTGATGCTCGATAGGTGCGAGCCTCGCCCGGCCGTCTTCATGGGCGAAGCGCCGTTCAAACATCCTCGGCATCCCCGGATGCGCCTCCTCCGGACACGGCCAGAACATCCCCCGCTCCTTCTCGATCCGATCGTAGGTCATCCCGTAATAATCCGCTTTGCCCCCTTTGGAGGCCAATCTCAGCTCGTTAAAAATATCCTCGGCGCTTGTATATCGGAAATATTGTCCTTTACCGAGAACTTCGGCGATGTCACAAAGAATTTTCCAATCCAACCGCGCTTTACCGGGCAGCGGCTTGATCGCCCTGCGAACCATGACCCTGCCTTCCAGCTGTGTAATAGTGCCTTCATCCTCCAAGTAGGAGGAACCAGGCAGCAGCATATGCGCAAATCGTGCCGTTTCCGATTCGAACAGATCGATGACGAGCAGAAATCGGAGCTTTTTCAGCGCACGTTCGACCAGATTACTGTTCGGATTCGATACGATCGGATTGGAGGCCATAACAATCAAGCCCTTGATCTCCCCCCGGTCAATCGCCTCCATCATTTCATAGGCGGATAGCCCTTGACGGGGCAGTTCTTCTTCCGGCACTCCCCAAACCTTGGCAATGTAGGACCTGTGCACGGGATTTTCGATCAACCGGTAGCCTGGCAGCTGATCCGCCTTCTGACCATGCTCACGGCCTCCTTGACCGTTGGCTTGGCCGGTAATCGCTCCATACCCGCAGCCGGGCTTTCCGATTTTTCCCGTCAGCAGCACCAGATTGAGGAAGTTCCTGACGTTGGCGACTCCGCTGGCATGCTGTTCCACGCCCCGCGCTGTGAAAACCATCCCCGTCTCCGCCTGCCCGTACATCCGTGCCGCTTCGATAATCAATTGAGGAGCAACCCCGGTAAGCGCGGCAACCTCGGCCAAGGATACCTGCTTCAAATGCTCCGCGAGCTCTGCAAACCCGTTCGTTCGCTCCTCCACAAAAGCATGATCGACATACCCTTCCTCTACAATGACCTTGAGCAGCCCGTTCACAAGGGCCGCATCATAGCCTGGTTTAACCTTGAGATGAAGATCCGCAAGGGAGCATGTTGCCGTTTCCCGCGGATCGATGACGATGATTTTGCAGCCCTCCTGCCTTGCCTTGCGAAAATGCTGCATGATGGTCGGTTGACATTCGGCAATGTTCGTGCCTGCCAAAATAATGCATTTGGCCAGCGGCACCTCGGACAACGGATTCGTAAGTCCGCGGTCGATGCCGAAGGTGAGATTCGACGCCCCGGCCGCCGCCGACATGCAGAAGCGGCCGTTGTAATCGATATACTTGGTCTGCAGTGCGACCCGCGCAAATTTCCCCAGCAAATAGCTTTCTTCATTGGATAAAGAGCCGCCGCCATACACTCCTATCGCATCATTGCCGTACCGCTGTCTTATGCCTTCAATTTCCTCTTTAATCCTGGCTAGCGCCTGATCCCACGTTACAGGACTCAGCGTTCCTCCCATCCGGATCATCGGGTAGCGAAGCCTCCGGTCGTGAGTGGCATGAACATGCGCATTCAGCCCTTTGACGCATAGCCTGCCATCCGTTACCGGATCCTCCTTGTTCGGGGTAACGGAATAGCGGCTTACCATGATCGACTTTTCCTCATGCAGATTCATCGTGCATTGCACGCTGCAGTAGGGGCACTCGGTTTTGATCGTTTTTTCTCTGGATGCCAAAGCAGCCTGCTGCTTTTGAAAATGCTTCAGAAATTCGCTCATCGTTTATTCACACACCTTATCGTTCACCTAAATTATCATTCGATTAGAAGTTGACTCCGGAATCCGCCGTAGCCCATGCTTTCCGCCAGCTCCGGGTCACCGCGTAAAACACAAGCGTAACGACGAGCACAATAGAAGCCACTACGATAAAGCCCGTCACGTGTGTTCCGGTTGCCTGCTTCAACGGGCCCAATATGTTATTGGGGAGCAGGAATCCACCAAAACCGCCTGCCGCTCCGATGATCCCCGTGACCACTCCAATTTCTTTAGGGAAGCGTTGAGGTACGATTTGGAACAGCGAACCATTCCCCATGCCCAAGCATGCCATCATAATGCTGGTAATTAATAGCATGACCATAAAGGAGCTCGGCATGGTCGAGATGGCAAAAGCACATATCGCTATGGCCGAGAACAATACCAGCATGAAGCGCATACCGCCGATTCGGTCGGCAATATACCCTCCGACCGGCCTGAAGAAGCTGCCGGCAATAACGGTGGTCGTTACAAGATAGCCGACTTCCACCCGGGTAATTCCACCCTGTACCGTTTGATCCCCGTACACATCGTAGAAGAAAATGCTGAAATAGCTGGCAAATCCGACGAACCCACCGAACGTGACCGCATAGAAAAGACAAAACCACCAGGTATCGGCATATTTAAAGGTCGCTAAATAATCCCTGAGTTTCTTGGGCGCCGGCTGGTTCGGACTATCCTTTGCCATCAAGGCGAAAGCGATCAGTACGAGAACCAGAGGAATGATCGCTAAACCGAATACGTTATGCCACCCGTATGAAGCCGCCAGCTGCGGTCCAAAAAAGGTGGCCAATGCCGTACCGCTGTTTCCCGCTCCCGCGATTCCCATCGCAAGCCCTTGATACTGCGGCGGGTACCAGCGGCTGGCCAAAGAGAGGGATACGGCAAAGCTTGCGCCTGCAATCCCCAGCAGAAAGCCCAATGCTTGCACTTGGCTGAAACTCGTACCGCCAAGCCAGCCCCAAAGCAGCGGAATGATCGTCAGCACCATCCCGATCATGCCTGCTTTCCGGGAGCCGATCCGATCGGCCAGGATGCCCATTGGAATCCGGAACAGGGAGCCGCCGAGTGTTGGAATGGCAACCATCGTCGCTTTCTGTGCATCCGTCAGGTTAAAGTCCTTGGTAATGTACAGAGAAAGCGCTCCGCAGAGAACCCAAATCATAAAACTAACATCAAAATAGAGAAATGATGACAACAAACTTGGGAAATGTCCTGCCTTACGAAAGCTTTTTACATCCACTCCACTCTACCTCCCATAATTTTACCTTGTTTAATCTCTTTTTGTCTAGTTTATGTAAAGATTAATTACATGTTTATACTATACAATCGAAAAACAGAAAGTTCAATAGGTTTTTCGAAAAAAAGTTCATGTTTTTCTTAATTAATAATTTAATAATTCTTCTTTTATGAATGATTTTTATTCAATAACGAACATTATTTTTGATTTATTAAATAAATGTTCATGTTTATAGAGGAACAAAAAACACCAACCTGACATGTATTTAACATGAGAGGTTGGTGTTACCGGAAAGCCGCTCGCCTTCGATCATCCTATTCCTGCTCCACAAATTCAAATTCAAAATCGCCGATACGGATCGTTTGGCCATCCTTGGCGCCGCGTTGGCGAAGCGCCGCATCGATCCCTTTCTTTCTTAATATGCGGGCAAAGCGCATGACCGATTCATGTGTGCTGAAGTTGGTCCGTTTGATCAGCTTCTCTATACTTGGACTTTCAATAACAAAGGCTTCGTTATCCCGGCGAATCGTAAAGTCTTCTCCTTCTTCCTTTTCCAGACGATAGACCTTGCGCTCCGATAAGTCAACCAACTCTTCCACTAGAGGCATTTCCGGGATCATTTCGAGCTCGTCTGCCACCTTATACAGCAATTCCTGCACACCGCTTTTGGCAATGGCCGAGATCGGATAAATCGTCAATTCACGTCCGGATTCATGGAGCCGTCGCTTAAATTCAGTCAAATGCTCCTCCGCATCGGGCATGTCCATTTTGTTAGCGGCAATAATTTGTGGACGTTCTTCCAGCTTGGCGTTATACAGTTTAAGCTCGTCGTTAATTTTCTCCCAATCCTCGAACGGATCACGACCCTCTGTAGCCGCCATATCCACTACATGAACGATGATGCGGGTCCGCTCGATATGCCGCAAAAATTCGTGCCCCAGACCGACGCCTTCATGAGCTCCCTCGATCAAACCCGGAAGGTCGGCCATCACAAAGCTGCGTCCGTCACCAACCTCGACAACGCCCAGATTCGGCGTAAGCGTCGTGAAATGGTACGCTCCGATTTTCGGCTTAGCCCCGGATACAACGGACAGCAGGGTCGATTTACCTACGCTCGGAAAGCCTACCAAGCCGACATCCGCCATCACCTTAAGCTCGAGCACGACCCAACGTTCTTCGCCCTCCTCACCGTTCTCGGCGATTTCGGGAGCCGTATTGTTCGCCGTTGCAAAGCGGGTATTTCCGCGGCCTCCACGGCCCCCTTTGGCAATGACGACCTCTTGGCCGTGCTGCGTCAAATCGGCGATGATTTCCTGCGTATCATCGTCAACAACAACGGTACCCGGAGGCACCCGTACAATCATATCCTCCGCATTGGCTCCATGCTGGCTTTTGTTACGCCCCTTTTCGCCGCGCTGCGCTTTAAAATGCTTTTGATAGCGAAAATCGACCAGAGTGCGCAATCCCTCATCGACCCGAAAAATGACGTCGCCGCCATCCCCTCCGTCGCCGCCTGCAGGACCGCCTTCCGGAACATACTTTTCCCTCCGGAATGCAACCAGGCCGTCGCCTCCGTCGCCGCCCTTCACATAGATCTTGGCTTTATCAACAAACATTACCGTCACCCTCTTTATGTATCGCATCCGCATAGTTCCAATCAAGCTTCCATATGAACCTGCGTTCTCCTTTGTGAGCCTTAAGCTTTGAACCGCCCTCAGCCAGCCGCTTGGCGTTGAGCTCCGCTTCCTTGCGCGCTATTCGCTCGTTAACGTAAGCTCCTTCATACACAGCCGTCAGCAGCAGACGCTGACCCTCACGGCCCAGATGAAGCGCTAGTACGTTTTCATTTTCAATGGATTCTGCCGCCTCTTCCTTGAAGGCATCAAGCACCGCAATAATATCTACAGCGCATGCCTCCGGATACTCCAGCTCCGACAGGTGAATTTCTTCTTCTAACCGGATGTCGAGCGCAAGCTCCTTCACCTCAGCCTGAAACGTCAGCAGATGCAGGATCAAGCGGGGAATTCCGAGCTTGGAAACATAGCTTTCCTGCTGTACTTTTGCTTTTATTTTCTCCATTAACGGCGATAATTTATCAAACTTTTTCAGCTGCACGAATCCCATGAGAATTTGAATATCGTTCATCCAATCGTGACGGTAGTGGTTAAACAATCGAAGTATACGCTGGTCCGGATCGTCATTCAAGGGATCGGTTGTAGAGGTACGGCCTTGCGGTTCCATGGTCATGCCTAAATCTCTCCGTTTCCGCTTCATCCTTCATCCATACAGTATATCATTTCAGCTTTGAAAACTCATCCTATTATCCAAAACCGTTCAAGCCGGCATAGGCAGCCAATTTTAAACTTCGTGGCAGCAATCCGTTTCATAAGCAGAAAAACCCCGGCGAACATCGATCGCCAGGGTTTGGTCGTTGATGGGTAAATTACACTTCTACCGCAGCGGCTACCGGAGCAACCGTTACAGGGTAGACGCTCACTTTCTTGCGATCGCGGCCAAGACGCTCAAATTTCACAACGCCTTCAACCTTCGCAAAAAGCGTGTCGTCGGAGCCGATGCCCACATTGTTGCCCGGGTGAATTTTCGTTCCGCGTTGACGCACCAAGATGCTGCCTGCCGTTACCTTTTGCCCGTCGGCGCGTTTCACGCCAAGACGCTTCGCAATACTGTCACGACCGTTCTTCGTGGAACCTACACCCTTCTTGGATGCGAACAATTGAAGATTTAATTGCAACATGTCTGTCTACCTCCTTACTTCAATGATATGTTATTGCTATATATGCGCCATACGATTGTTCTATAGTCTGCAGCATGACTACCATACCTTCCAACAGCAGCTGCATCTTTGCGTTACTTTCCGCTTCCAGCTCTTTAGGAATCGTCACCAGAAGCAATCCATGCTCCATCTCGGTACCCAGCACATGACCCGTTAACGCTTCAACGGCATTCACTGTGCCGACGGTAACGGCAGATACACCGGCACAGACAATATCCTTGCCCGGCTCGTCGTACTCTGCATGACCTTCCACACTGAAGCGCTCCATCCGTCCGTCCTGTCCACGATAAATCCCGATCCGAATCACGGTTTCTTACGCCTCGATCTTCTCGATGACAACTTTCGTGTAAGGTTGACGATGACCTTGCTTGCGGCGATAGTTTTTCTTCGCTTTGTACTTGTAAACGATGATTTTCTCGCCTTTGCCGTGCTTCTCCACTTTACCGGAAACGGAAGCGCCGGAAACTAACGGAGCGCCGACCACCAAACCGCTATCTTTGGATACTGCCAGCACACGGTCAAATTTTACCGCTTCGCCTTCACCTGCGTCCAGCTTCTCGATGTATACTACATCGCCTTCCTGAACTTTGTACTGCTTTCCACCTGTTTCAATAATTGCGAACATTGTTGCACCTCCTCATGTCTCAGACTCGCCTAAAGCCAGGTGACAGGACCTCATAAGCCCTATACTTCATAACCCGCTTCGCGCGGTTACAGCATGCTATAGCAACACACTAAAACATCTTATCACATAACGAGTTCTCAATGCAATGCCTATTTTTTGAAATCGGCAAACCCGCTGCCTCCGCAAGCTGGACACGGATCCGGAGCTATCGTTTCCTTGCTGTCACGAACCTTTTTGCGGGTCAGCTCCACCAGGCCAAGCTTGGTCCAACCGAAAACCACAGTCTTGGTGCGGTCCTTCTTGGTCTCCCGAGTAAGCTCCTCGAGCACCATTTGCCGGTGGACCTCCGTTTCCATATCAATAAAATCAATGACGATGAGTCCTCCGATATCTCTTAGGCGCAGCATCCTCGCGATTTCCCGCGCCGCCTCCATGTTCGTGTCAAACACCGTGCGTTCCAAATCGATCGTACCGGTATACTTCCCTGTATTCACATCAAATACGGTTAACGCCTCTGTCCGGTCAATGATCAAATACCCGCCATTATCAAGCCATACCTTGCGTCTCAACCCGTTCTCCAGCTGCTTGGCGACCGTTTCTCCTAGGGACGGGCAGCCATCCTGCTGCAGCTTTATTCTGCCCGCCAGCCCTGAGGCAGCGGCGGGAAGCAATCCGCGGATTTCCTGCAGCGTCAGACCGGAGTTAACGATGAGCTCCTGAACATCATCCCGGAACAAATCGCGAACGAGTCTGGGGAGCATCTCCAAATCGCTGTACAGCAACCGCGGTACCGATGCATTCAGCCTGGCCGCTTCCTCCAGCTGACGATAGCGTCCGCGCAGCTCGGCCAGGTCGGCGGCAAGCGCTTCTTCCGATTCATTAAGAGCTGCCGTCCGTACGATAAAGCCTTCACCCGGCTCCAAGTACCGCTCCGCCATCCGTTTCAGCCGGTCCCTGTCCGCCGCGCTTTCAATCTTGCGCGAGACGCCGATGTAGTCGGCATGCGGCATATACACACCATAGCGGCCCGGAATGGAGTAGTGCGTCGTCACCCTGGCGCCTTTATTCCCGACCGGCTCCTTGACGACCTGCACCATGATTTGCTGTCCTTCCTTAACCAAATCATGAATGGACGGCTTTTCCTTAGGCTGCCTCTCCAGATGGGCCGGCAATACATCGTCGATGTATAGAAAGCCGTTCTTTTCAAGGCCTACATCTACAAAGGCCGACTGCATGCCTTGCAGCACCCGAACAACCCGTCCGATATAAATGTTGCCTGCCAGCTGGCCCTGATTTTGCTTTCCTTTATAATATTCCACGAGCTTGCCGTTCTCCAAAACGGCGACCTCGGTATGCTCATCATCGCTATTTACCCATATCCGTTTCATGTCCGGCAACACCTCGGCCTTATTGTACCATATTCCTCAGACGAAAAGCTCGGAAACCGCTCTTCCTCTTTTTGTCTCGTCAAAATAAGATTCAAGCAGCGTCCGTTCGGGCAATACATGACTGATATATCCGTGATCGTCAAGTACGTAAATCAAATGATAGCGATCCCGCATAAACAACCGCACTACGTCCGCTACTTTCCGCTGACCGTGAACGACAATCGGTCCTGCGTGAGCCCCTTGAATCCACGCTTTTTTGAAACGCTCCTCCCTATGAACCAAAAAGCGCATAAATCGATAAGGCAGCCCCCGTAAATCGTACCAATTCGAGAAGCATAAAAATAAACCTATCATCAGCCAATTGAGCTGAATGCCACCCCGATCCGTGAACAAATGGAAGGCGGATGCGGCGATCAACAGTATACTGAGCTGCAAACTCACCAAAGCAGCGACCTGCAGCGTCTTTTGGTAGGGCAGCCATAATCCGACCAGGACCTGCATAACCTTGCCTCCGTCCAAAGGCATGACCGGCAGCAGATTAAAAAGGGCGATAAGGAGGTTCGCTTTTACAAAATAGGCGCCCCATTCCGCCGGGAGCAAGCCCAAGGCCGTAAGCCCATACGCGACCAGCATCATCCAAAGGTTTTGCAGCGGTCCGGCCAAGGCAACCATCAGTTCGTGAATGATGGGAACGCCCCCCGGCTCCTCCACTACCGCTACCCCCCCGAAAGGAAGGAGCTGGACCTCCTTCACGCGCCAGCCCAGGCTTTTGGCGGCAACGACATGGCCCAATTCATGGATAAACACGATGCCGAAGAGGGTAGCGGTCTCGATAAAATAACCCGTCAAAACGGAGATCAGAAGCATGACGGAAAAGAGCGGATGAAAACGGTATTTGACCCCGTACCAGACATTCCAAGACGACCCTGCCCGTCTAATCAAAAGGTACCACGTCCGTCGGATCGACAGGATTGCCGTCCTTGGAAACAGCAAAATAAAGTGTCCCGGCCGATTGTCCCTGCGGCGGTCTGCCTACCGTTCCGACCGTTTCTCCTCCTTTAAACCAATCGCCTGCCCTCACTTTTCCCTGCTCCAAGTGCCCATAGACCGATTCCATGCCCGACGAGTGCCGCAGAACGATCGTAAACCCCGTATCTTCCTTTACCCCCGCAAAAGCAACCAGTCCCGTGTCCAGAGCGGATACCGGAGCCCCTGTCTCCGCCTCTATAAGCACTCCCCCATGAACAGGTGTAAAGGCAGCGATCAGCTTCCCTTGAACAGGCGGGAAATAATGCTTGGACACGGCGGATACTTTCTCTGCATCCGCATGCTTCGATGAACCCCATGCGGGCAGGAATGACGGTACGCCTCCAAATTTATCCTCATACCAAGCGGCGAGCGCGCGGGTATCAAAGGATTCCGTAAGCGCACCCGCGACCACCTCCTTCCCTTTATTAGCCAGCGGATGCTCGATTTGAAACATTCCCCACACCAATGCAAACAATATACCGCTTACCATGATTCGCGCGGCCAAACGGCTTGTCCGCGGGTCCGACGGAAAGCCGCCTTCATTTTCAAAGTCGGCATGGTCATACCTCGCCCAATCCCGCTGCAGCTTGCGGTTCCATTCCACCTCGGGATCGTGCCGCCAAGCCCGTTCGACCGGCCTTCCCCTTTCCAAATCCGTCTCATAGTAGCCGCTTCCAGCCGGAAATTCCATATGAGAAGGCTCCGGATCCCTTTGCCTGCGGGACCGACTGCCTTCCTGAAGCTTACGGATTTTTTCCATCCGCCGCTCGCGAACGTTTTTCCTCGTCTCCATCCCCATACTCCCCCTTGCCGCTAAAGCTTGCCTATTCCATCCTATGAGCTTGTACCTTCAAATATACGAGTGCCAATGGCACATATACGGAGGTGTACCGTTTTCCTTAAATTCACTTTACGTATGCTGCAATGACAAAAAAAAAAGAGGCGTCGTCAATACGACTCCCCGCCACGACTATTTCTTTGGTCTTTTCGAAATTCTGAAGGCGTTCGACCGACAATCCGTTTAAACGTGTTGCTAAAATAAGAGATATCCGTATACCCCAATCGCAGAGCGATCTCCGATATTCGCAATGAGGTCGAAGAGAGCAGCCTTTTTGCTTCCTCCATGCGCCGCTTCAGCACAAAGTCCATAAAATTCATCTTGGTTTGCTGCCTAAATAGGTGACTCAGGTAGCTCGGATTCAAGTGAACATACGCTGCCGCCTCTTGGAGCGTTACTTCTCCCGGAAGCTTGCCCTTGATATATTCCATCACCAGCTCCACGGTGGAGAGCTCCAGCTCGTCTTGCGGCTTTTCCACGATTCCTCTTTCGTGTTTGCTCCTGCGGATTTGATGCTCTACTTGTTTCAGACAAGCTGCCATATCTTCTACCATGACAGGCTTTAGCAAATAATCGACGACTCCGGACCGGAGAGCTTGCTGGGCGTAACCAAATTCGTTGTGGCCGCTTACGATTACAATCCCAGGCGGCGCGGCCTGCTCGTTAAGTGAACGGGCCAGCTGAAGCCCGTCCATCACAGGCATGCAAACATCAGTGACCACAAGATCCACGGAATGCTCCTTCAACCAATCCAGCGCCGCCAAGCCGTCGGAGGCTTCCTGAACAACACTGAAGGGCAGCCCCGTACGCTCAATGATCTTCTTGAGCGAAGTTCTTACCCAGCGCTCGTCATCCACAAGCAATACCGTGTGCATTTGCTTCTCCTCTTTTCATCTCCAATGTATTCATCGGAAGCCTTATGGATACAGACGTTCCTTTGCCGGCTTCGCTATCAATGGACACGCCGAAGCCTTCCCCGAACAGGTACTCGCAGCGGCGATGCACGTTTACCATACCGATCTGAGGTCCTCCAAGGATGACGACTTTATGCATCAGATCATGCCGCAGTGCCGACAGGATATCGCTGCTGATCCCCGGACCGTCGTCGGTTATACACAGTACATAGGCCTTATCGCTTTCCTGATAGGCGGTGATGGAAATACGGGTTACACCGCTGAGGAGGTCCGCGCCGTGCTTGATACAATTTTCCACCATCGGCTGCAATGTAAAGGCGGCAGCCGCTTGCTTCTCTGCCCATTCGGGGATACGGAACTCAAACTCCAGCCGGTCTTCAAATCGGTATTTTTGAATTTGCAAATAAAGCTGGCAGACCGCAATTTCACTGCTTAATCCGACCGTCGGTGAGGATTCCCGCAGATTGTATTGAAAAAGACGGGACAGCGAAGCACTCATCTCGGCAATGTCGTCCATATCCTTATCCAGCGCCATCCCGCGAATCGTTTCCAGCGCATTATAAAGAAAATGGGGATTGACCTGTGCCTGAAGCACCCTCAGCTCCGTTTCCTTTTGCCGCAAATGCATTTCCATTTCTCTCAGTCTTGTAAAGTAAATTTCCTCCAGCAGCCGGCTGAGATGTTCCACCATTTTGTTGAAGCCGTGCGTGAGCAATCCGATCTCGTCCTTGGATTCCACCTTCATTTTTGCATCGAAATCTCCTACCTCAATCCTTTTCATATACTTCTGAAGATGCCGGATCGGCCGGATGATACTTGCGGCGAAGGTAATTCCTATGATATAGGCGATCAACAATGCAATGGATGTTGTCCAAACGATCGTTCTACCAATATACCCGCTGCCTTGTGTCAGCTCGCTGTAAGGGATTAAAGTAAGCAGCGACCACCCAAGGAAAGTGGAGCGGCTGAAGGTCAGAAGCTCCCGGGCCTCGTTGTTGAGTACATAGGATCCGCTCTCGGAATGCAATAGCTGCTGGAGCGGTTCCAAATCGGCTTTTTGTCCCAGGTAACTTACATCCGGATGGTAAACATAATGCCCGGTGGAATCCCAGAAAAAAACAAAATTAAACAGCTTCCGCGTAACAACCTGCAAAATAACGATCAGCGTCATCGATGAAAGCGCCAGCAACGCAAACCACTCGAAGAACGTATCGATAAATAAGGCGATCTTTTTAAGAAGCCCCATGCTCCCCTCTCCCCTATGAATGAAGTTGTATATATTGAATACAACCAATTGTAAAGGCTTACACGGGTTGTCGGGAATGCCATCCATTTTAGAATTTTTTGTAATATTTTTAGATGAGCCGATAATCATGGCAACAAAAAAGGATCCGGCGGTCATTATTCCGCAAGATCCTTTTGATAGCCGATGTAAACCTAAATGACTTATTCCTCATCCAGCAGTTTATCGTCATGCAGCCTGATGCTCATCACCAGTCCCATGGCCGTCATATTGATGAGCAGCGAAGTTCCGCCGTAGCTGATGAAGGGCAGTGTAATCCCCGTAAGCGGCATAATTCCGATCATCATACCAACGTTCTGGAACACTTGATAGACCAGCATGGAGACAATACCGATGATCATGTAAGAGCCTGTATAATTATCACAATATATAGCAATTAAAATCATGCGATATATCAGGACAAAATACATGAGCAGCAGAATCGACGATCCCACAAAACCGAATTCTTCTCCCACCACTACAAAGATGGAATCCGTATAAGCAACAGGAATAAATCCGCTGTGGATGGAGGTTCCCTGCAAGTAGCTTTCCCCTACCAGGGATCCTGATCCAATGGCGCGAATCGCATTATCCACATGATACTTCGCATCGCTCGTGGCGGCGGATGGGTCAATCAAGGTAAGAATTCTTGGCATCCAGTGCGTAGATACCCCTTTGGCCACCAGAAAATCTCTCAAGGGATCGTGATATATTTTAAAAAAATATAAAAA
This sequence comes from Paenibacillus sp. F024, assembly GCF_057814255.1. Classification (NCBI taxonomy): domain Bacteria; kingdom Bacillati; phylum Bacillota; class Bacilli; order Caryophanales; family Paenibacillaceae; genus Paenibacillus; species Paenibacillus sp. F024. The sequence goes on along the minus strand of NZ_JBVASZ010000002.1, from coordinate 90,043 downwards.
CACATAGGCGAATCCAATGATCGAAACAGCGCCAATAATCCCATGAGTCCAACGGATGTTGCCGATCCAAATCATACCCAGCAGGATGACGCCCAATATAATGGCATTACCCAAGTCCGGCTGAATGATAACCAAGCCAATGGGCAAAACGGCGAGCAGGAGAATCGGAACGAGATCCCGGGTCAGTCCCAGCGTCTCCCCTCGGTTGCGAGCCATAAAAGCCGCTAAACTGATGATCAAAATGATCTTCACAAGCTCAACCGGCTGAAAATCTAGCCCGAACGGAAGCTTGAACCATCCTCTTGCCCCGTTAATTCTGGCGCCGAAGAAATAAACGGCAATCAGCAGAATAATTCCAACACCATATAAATAATACCAGATTTTCGCTAGCGCTCGATAATCCAGAAGGGTCATAACGAAAAAGGCAATGAGCGAGACGACATAGATCAACGTCAGCTTCGCAGGATCGAATACTTCAGAGTGATTATATCTCGTTGCGCTGTAAAGCAGTAGCGTACTGATGACCATGAAAGAAATAAGGATAAGCACGATGGAAAAGTCGATTTTTTTTAATTTGTGCAGCACCTTGCGTCATCCTATCCCAAGAAACTTTTTCATTCGATTGAAAACACCGGTTTTCTCTTCCATAGGCATCAGCGGCACGGAATCCCCCAGAATGCGGCGTGCGATGTTGCGATAGGCAATCGCTGCACGCGAATTCGGGTTCATGACCGTAGGCTCTCCGATATTAGCGGCTTTGATCACATATTCGTCGTCAGGCACGATGCCCAAAAGGTCGATGGCCAATACGGAGCAGATCTCATCGATATCGAGCATTTCTCCTTTTTTGACCATGTTCGGGCGGATCCGGTTAATAACAAGCTTAGGCGACTCCACATTCGGCTCTCGCTCAAGCAGCCCGATAATCCGGTCTGCATCGCGTACAGCGGCGTTCTCCGGGGTAGTCACCACAATCGCTTTGTCGGCTCCGGCCACCGCGTTTTTGAAGCCCTGCTCAATACCTGCCGGACAATCGATAATGACGTAATCGAAATCACGTTTGAGATCAAGCACAATTTGTCTCACCGCATCGGGCGATATGGCATGCTTATCCTTGGTCTGTGCCGCAGGAAGCATATAAAGCTCGTCAAACCGCTTGTCTTTTACCAAAGCTTGCGGCAACCGGCAGCGGCCTTCGGCCACGTCGATCAAATCGTAAATAATCCGGTTTTCGAGACCCATGACGACGTCCAGGTTGCGGAGACCGATGTCCGTATCTACCATCACAACCTTTTTCCCCTGCAGCGCCAAAGCCGTACCGATATTGGCGGACGTCGTCGTTTTGCCAACGCCCCCCTTGCCTGAAGTAATGACGATTGCGTCTCCCATTGGTTCCTCTCCTTATCCTTCAAGTGCGCCCAAATAACCCGAACTTGTACAGGTGTTGGATTTTGTCGATCTCCATTTTGCCGTCTTTCACATAAGCGAACTCCATATATGAGTCAAAACTGTCGTTAAGGTTCCATTCATCCGGAGGACGACTGATAATCCCCGCAATTCGGAGCTGTGTAGGCCGCATATGGGAAGCAGCGATGACCGCTTTCTCATCCCCATCCATGCCCGCATGCGCCATTCCGCGCAATGAGCCCATAATATATATGCTTCCCGTGCTGAGAATAGTTCCGCCGGGGTTCACGTCTCCTAAGAACATAATATTTCCCTCATGCGAAAGCGTCTGTCCCGATCGCACCATGCCCTTTACCATCTTAACTTCAGCCGGATCCGGCCCCGTCCTTTGCAGCGAAGGGTCATGCGATTCTACCGATTGAACCAGCAGGTTGCCTCTGCGGCTGATGATGCTGCGCACCTGCTCTTTTTGCTCTTCCGTTACCGCACGGCTTCCCAGCTTCACATTCACATGAATGATCGGACCTGTCAAAATTTGTTGATGCGTTTTTTCCAGCTTATGCTTCAGTTCTGCTATGACATCAGAGAATTCACAGGTATCGTCCAGCAAAAATACGAGCCCGTCTTTAACTCCTTTTATCGTCACATGATGCTTCTTTGCAGCCATAACCGCTCTTACCCCCTAAGCCTATACAATTCGGCTTGGCGACGGCGTTCTCCTGCTCCGGTACAGAAAATTATTCCTCTTCCGTCTGCTTTGAAGGGAGTCCCTCAAACAGCTTCCGTATCGGAACATAGACAGCCAGCGCAAACAGCAGGTTGATCAGCATGCTCGGCAGCATTTGATAAAAGAACACCCACTGGAACTCCGTATGAATGACACGAAACAAACGATACAAGCCAAACAGGACCGAATCGTAAAACAAATTCCCCATACCGATCACAAGCATGTTAATCACGATGCTGGAATAAACCCGTCCCTGCAGCAGACCGGCCAAATAACCGGCTAAACCAAGCCCGAACGAAACCGGGCCGAGCATGGGCGAATGATATATAAAATCCTGCAGCATACCGAAAATAAGTCCGAACATAAGTGCTGTATGACGATGAATATACAGTCCTATATAAAGAACGATCACAAGCATGAAGTGCGGAACGACATAAACCTTCGTTTGCCATGCCGTGGGAATCAACCAGGGAACCAGGGTGCTTTCGAGCATAAACAGAGCCCCCAAAGTCAGCCAAAGCTTCGCATGATTCATGACGACTCACCCAGCTCAGGCACTTCTACGACGAACACCTCGCGAAGGTGGTTGAACGACGCGAAAGGCTGAATGCTGGCCACGTAGGTGATCCCGAATTCGCCCTGCTTTTTCTCGACAACCTGCCCTATTTCAATGCCCCGAGGGAATACCAGACCTCTTCCGGAAGTAATGACCGTATCGCCGGGCTGAATCGGATCCTTAGGATCGATCTTGGTCATCAGCAGTGTTTGAGAATCTGAATCAAACGTCTCGATAAAGCCGAACGATTCATTCTCCTTGCCCTTGACCGTAACGGAGATCGCCTTGGACTCCAACGACGCTTTATCGTCAATCCCCGTCAGCAGCTGAACGTCCGAATAAAAAGAAGATACGCTGACGACCCTTCCGATCAGGCCTTCCACCGACATCACGGCCATGTTAGGCCTGATTCCGTCCTTTTCGCCAAGATTGACCGTCATCATCTTATTGCCTTGATTGAAATAAACGACCTCGGCAATCCGGAATTTATAATTGTTCATTTGCTTCTGCCGCTCGGTAAAGCCTAGAGCATCCTGCAGCCGCTTGTTTTGAAGCTCGAGGTCGTTCAATCGGGTCGTATCGCGGGCATACTTGGTCAACGTCTGACGGAGCACCTGATTTTCTTCGTAGATGGTGCGAAGCTGCCCGACATCTTCAATAAAACCGACTACGGCTCCGACAGGCTTGTATATCAGTCCCTGGGTCCAAGAAATGGTATCCTTTAGAAACTTTTCCGGCCAAGTATCATAATTTCGCTGCCCGAACGTAAGTCCCATCAGCGCAATAAAGCAAATCAGGCCGAACATCAGCAAGAGCAGCCTCTTATTCCCCAATAATCTCAATGCTTACACCTTCCAATACGAGAGGCTGTAATTCTAACGACGGGCTTTGGCGGCAAGCCCGGATCTCGTCTTGAACAAATGAATGTTGTCCAGCGCCCTTCCCGTGCCGATTGCAACACAATCGAGCGGGTTCTCGGCCACCAGTACAGGCATCCCCGTCTCCCGTGAGAGCAGCTTGTCCAGATTGCGAAGCATGCCTCCTCCGCCCGTGAGCACAATTCCCCGATCCATAATATCGGCGGCAAGCTCCGGAGGGCATTTCTCAAGAGTTACCTTCACGGCATCCACAATACTGTTCACCGTATCTGTAAGGGCTTCGGTAATTTCATCCGAGGTAACCGACATCGTTTTGGGCAGGCCGCTGACCAGATCCCGGCCGCGGATTTCAAATCTTGCCGGCGGGTCCATCGGCAGCGCGGAGCCGATCTCCATCTTGATTTGCTCCGCCGTCCGCTCGCCGATCATCAAATTGTACGTACGTTTGATGTATTGAATAATCGCATCGTCCATCTCATCTCCGGCCACACGAATGGAACGGCTTGTGACAATGCCTCCGAGAGAAATGACAGCCACCTCGGTCGTCCCCCCGCCAATATCGACCACCATGCTTCCTGTCGGCTCCCACACCGGCAGATCGGCGCCGATGGCCGCAGCGAACGGTTCCTCGATCGTGTACGCGTCACGAGCTCCCGCCTGCCGCGTAGCGTCTTCTACCGCGCGCTTTTCCACCGCGGTAATTCCGGAAGGAACACACACCATTACACTGGGTTGGCGCTGAAACAAGAAGCGCTGCTTCTGCGCTTGGCGTATAAAATATTTGATCATCGTTGCCGTGGTGTCAAAATCGGCAATCACACCGTCTTTCATCGGGCGGATGGCGCGAATGTTGCCCGGCGTGCGCCCGATCATTTTCTTCGCGTCGTTTCCTACCGCCTCAATGGTTTTCGTGTCAGTGCGAAGCGCAACGACGCTAGGCTCGCGAACGACGATACCTTTGCCTTTGACATAAACTAATGTGTTTGCCGTCCCCAGGTCAATCCCCAGATCTTTTGTGAATCCTCCGAACATGGTTGGTGCTCCCTTCTCTATTAAAAGACGCGCATTCCGCGGAAATAGTTTTCAAATGGACTTAAAACCTTACTTATTATATTACATCAATCCAAGCTCCTTCAAACTCACGAAGCGTTGATCGCCGATCACGATGTGATCCAGCACGTCGATCCCTACGATATCGCCTGCCTGCACAAGGCGTTTCGTAATTTGGACATCCTCCGGACTCGGAGCAGGATCACCGCTCGGGTGATTATGGACGCAAACGATAGAAGCGCTGCTGCGCTTAATGGCTGCGCGAAACACCTCGCGGGGATGCACGATGGACGCATTCAGACTGCCCATCGACAAGGTTTCCTGTCCGATCACATGATTTTTGGTATTCAAAAACAGACAAACAAAATGCTCTTTTTGCAAATAACGCATATCCTCCATCAAAAGAGACGCTACATCCTGCGGTGAACGAATCGTTACCGTTTCGCTCATGGCGCTTCGAGCTAATCTGCGTCCCAGCTCGATGCCGGCTTGAATCTGCAGCGCTTTGGCTGCGCCGATTCCCTTGATTTCGGTGAATTGCTCGATACTCATGTCCGTCAGCTTCCTCAATCCGCCGCTTTCCTTCAATAATCGCTGAGCGACAAGGACGGCCGATTCCTGAAACGTACCCGTTCTGAGCAAAATCGCTAGCAGCTCCGCGTTGCTTAATGCTTGAGCCCCATACTGCATCATGCGTTCTCTAGGTCGTTCTTCGTTTGGGACATCGCGCAATGTATAATTGAGCGATTCCATGCATTCCCCTCTTTCATATGGTCTTGTTCGAACATTCATTATAACACGACGCCATCTCAAAAAACAGCTACAGAGAAACGTTCCAGCATATCGGAAAGCAGTGACATCGGAAGACCCACGACGTTAAAATAATCGCCCTCGATTCTCTCCACCATCGTAGCGCCGAGTCCTTGAATCGCATAGGATCCAGCCTTGTCCATAGGTTCTCCTGTGGCGATATAGCGACGTATTCGTTCATCCGTAAGTGATTTCATCCATACGGACGTTCGTTGATGGTCCACGCGCTTCTCTCCGGTCTGCAAATCGATACAGGCCACACCGCTGTACACATGGTGGCTTCTTCCCTGCAGTGACTTCAGCATGCGGAATGCATCCTCTTCGTCCTTCGGCTTGCCCAGCGGTTCACCGTCTACAACGACGATCGTATCCGAACCGATGATAATGCCATCCCGGAGCTCCGTCCGATCCGCTTTACAACGTTCGTATACCGCCAATGCTTTACGACGGGATAACTGCTCTACAATGCGTTCCGGCGCAAGTCCCGCTTCCGTCGTTTCGTCCACATCGCTGACGATGATTTGATAGGGCAGCTGCAAGGAACGGATCAGCTCCTGCCGCCGCGGTGAAGAAGAAGCCAGAATCAGCGTTTTGGTTGCGGTAATCGACATAAAACGTTCCCTCGTTTCGAATTTTTATATCGTGGTTTGTCCTCAAAGATCATAAGCTGTCCGGACACAATGGAGGAAAACCGAACGGCTAAGCAAAAAAGTATAAGGTAGAGTCTGTTCATGCACCCGACGACGCATGCGGGTCCGCTCCCTTGACGGAAAGCGGACAAACCATTCTTGTCTACAGCCTGCGATACGCCCAGAATCCGAGTGCCAAGCCTGCAATGCTGATCAGATTCAGACGGATATGCAGGGTCAAGTCGTATTGGATCACAATCAGATCGGCTTTAGGCGTCCAAGACAGCGGCACCGAGTTGGTCAGGAACGACAACCCCGGATATGGAGCAAGAAACTGGCCAACCAGTGTTCCGGCCACCAATCCGATAATCAGGAAGAGAATGAGCGTCAGCGAATTCTTTTTCAAGATGTAGGATACCTCTTTCGGGAAAAATTACTAAACTGATTTTCTATGTATGCCATTGGCTATTATATCATACTTGCCCGTGGCGACGAATGACTATTGTCTGGAAAGGAATTGAGACATGTTAACTGCTTACAGAAGAAAAGGTGATTTTGTACAATGGTAAGAAAAAAATGGACCCCGCTGCGAAGGCCCTGGATGCGCGCCGCTGTTTTGGCGTTGGGTCTTCTGGTGCTGCCCGGACAGGCGCTGGCCGCGAAAATTGTCGTCGATGCCGGCCACGGAAATCAAGATCCCGGCGCGATTGGCGTAAACGGGCTTCAGGAGAAAGCGGTCAATCTGGATATCTCCAGCAGGCTGAGAGATCTCTTGGTACAACGCGGTTATGAGGTGGTCATGACGAGGGATTCCGATGTGTTTCTCTCCCTGAAAGAGCGGGTCGAATTCACGAACGCGCAAAATGCCGATCTGTTCGTCTCGATCCACGCGAATTCGCACCCCAGCCCCGGCATTCGCGGAGCCATGGTGCTTTACTATGACGATGCATACCCGCAATCGAGCTATCCTGCAAGTCCCGAGATGAGGCAGCTCACTCCCCAAAGCCGGGATCTGGCGGGAAAAGTACTGGACTCCCTCGTCCAAACGGTTGGTCTGGAAAACCGCGGCCTGGTGCCGAGTGCGGTCTATGTGGTGCGTATGGGGACCATCCCGAGCATCCTCGTGGAGACGGCGTTCTTGTCCAACAACGAGGATGCGGCTCTCCTGGCTTCCGATCAGGTCCGCCAAAGCATGGCGCAGGGAATTGCCGCCGGCATTGAAGCTTACTTGCCTCCGGTTGTCTTGTTTCCGGACACGAGGGGACACTGGGCACGTGAAGCCATTCTGCGGCTGAATACGCAGGGGGTGGTAGAAGGTGTCGGCAAGAACTTTGAGCCTAATCGCATGCTGACGAGAGCGGAATGGATGACGCTGCTCGGGCGTGTATTCGAACTGCCGGCGGCCAATCCGGCAGGGAAAGCTTGCGGCACCGGCGGCAAGGACACGGTTGCCGGGGCCGTCAACCGCGACGGCGGATGCGACGCCTCGCTCGGAGCCGCCGCGTTCCGGGACGTGAACGCGGGGCATTGGGCCTTCGCCGCCCTCGATCGGGCGGTGAAGGCCGGCGTGCTGGAGGGCTACCCCGACGGCACGCTGCGGCCTGACCAGCCCGTGACCCGGGCGGAGGCGGCCGCGCTGTTCCAGCGGCTTGCTCAGCTGCCGCTGAACAAGCTTGTGCCTGGCCCGCAGCAGGCCTTCAAGGATGTGCCTGCAGGCTATTGGGCAGCGGGTTCAATAGCCGTCTTAAAGCAGGCCGGCTGGATTGACGGAGTAACGGCGGTGACATTTGAGCCTGAACGGTCTATCACACGGGCGGAATCCGCCGCATTAGTGGACCGTTACATGGCGAACCGAAAGTAATCTCAGGCGTGAGTCATCATCTTATTGAACAAAACAAGCTCACCTTTGATTCGTTACAGCGAGCGAATCAAAGGTGAGCTTGAGTCATTTAATGCACCGAAACGCTTTTCAACAGCTCCTTTTCGGCCACAAGATACTGCATTAAGGCTGTCTGGGCTTCCCAAAGGAGAGCCTTTGACGGATTTTTATGATATTCCTCCAGTGATACTACGGCGGTATTGAGCGCACTGTTCATTTTCGGCAGCGCAGCGCGGCCGGTTTCCCCCAAGCCGTCGCTGACGGCCGAAGCCGTACCGGACCAGCTCTGATGCGTCGACTTGAGGGCCTGAAGCACCTTTTGATCGAGTGCGGCCGGATTTTCCTCTCCCAGATGAATGATGGTCTGTGATGCCATCTGCTGAACGAGCTGAGCTCCCTGGTTCATATAGCTCTGAAACACATTGTTCTGGCCATGATTCCATTTGATTTTGGCTGCAGCCGGAATTTCAAAGGGCTTGATCATCACCTCAAGCTGCCTTTGCTGAAACTCCCGGGTAAGGCCGAGCGCTTCATCCCGGCTCAGAGCCATGCCTACGTATACAGGGTACTTATCCCCTGCGTCACTGGCCGCAGCCAGTCCCTTCCCGCGAAAATCGGCTATAGCCGAATCTGCACTCTGGGAGCTGCTGAAGACGCCTCCCTGCACGAAAGTATATGTTCTCGCCGGAAGGTTGACAGCCATCTCCGTTGCGGTAGCGGTAGCAGTAGCGGCGGCGCCCGAGGCTTCCGCCTCACTGCTTCTATTATCCTGTACACGAGCTTCTCCCTGCTGCTTAGGTGCTGTTGTCCCATTCACAGGCTGCACGCCGGCGGAGTCCGAGCCGCCCCCGGAGAACATGGAAAGCACCAAAAAACCGAAAGCAATGCCGGTCACGACAGCCCCCGCTACCGATGCTGTAATTTTCATCCATGAGCTGCCTTCGGCTGGATTCGGAAAGTATACGGAGTCTTTTGTCTTGTAAGCCCTGTGCTCCCGCGTCTGTCCGCGCCCCCGCTTCCACTCCCGGTCTACGTATCCCGTTTCCGGATCAACCGTCATCCTTTCCGATGACGAACTGTCCTCTTGCAAGCGATAGGTATCCGTATCCAATGTGCTGTGCCAGCCGCCAAAGTCAGTGGTATATTCGTTCAAAGGCTTTACTTCGAACCGTTGCTCCTTACTTTCATTTCCTGGCCCTTGCTCCGGTTGTTCTTTGATTACATGGTATTCCTCCGTACGCATCGGAATAACCTTTGCCTGTTCCTTGTTCTCCCTCCTGATATGATCCTCCCGCCCTTGGGGATCATTATGCCCGCTTTGCTCACGAGGTTCCCGGTCATTGAAACGAAACGTCATCCTGGCTTTGTTCACTGGCGTCAACTCTCCCTTGTCCATGATCTTATCACTAGACTATGAGAGTTGAAGAAGAAATAGAACCGTACCTAAAGAAGCCTCCGGAACCATACGGTCTTGCACGTACGGAAATAGGCCGGAGGCTTCCATTCAACGATTTAGTTTTGGTTTGCACGCTTCGCAAGAGATTTGGCCAAGCCGTCGGCCGCTTTCCAAATATCTCCTGCTCCCATGGTCAGCACCAGATCTCCCGGATTCACAGAATCATACAAATAGCTTTGCACCTGTTCCTTTGTCGGGATATACCGCACATTCGGGTTGCTGTTCTTGCGAATCAATTCTACCAGATTGGCCGAGCTGATCCCTTCAATCTGCTTCTCCCCCGCCGGGGAGTAGATGTCTGTGATAATCACTTCGTCCGCATCCGGGAACGCCCGGCTGAACTGCTCAAACAGGAAATACGTACGCGTAAATCTTTGCGGTTGAAACACAGCGACAATGCGTTTGCCCGTTGCTTTGGCCGCTTGAATCGTAGCTTCGATCTCCGTGGGATGATGCGCATAGTCATCGATGACCAGAATGTCATTCACTTCACCCAGCACCTGAAAACGTCTCTTGGCTCCACGGAATTCCGTAATCGCTGCGGCTGCCTGTTCAAAGGTCAAGCCCGCTTCCATGCAGGTGATAATCGTAGCCATCGCGTTGTAAACATTATGCTTGCCGGGTACGGATAAACGAACCGTGCCAAGCAGTGTTCCCTCCCGCAGCAGTTCAAACGTAACCTTCCGGTCGCCAAGACAGATATTGCGTGCCATCACATCGGCTTCCGTTTCGATCGCATAGGTGATGACCTCGCTCTTGATTTGCGGAATCATGTCCCGCAAATAGACATCATCCTTGCAAACGACCGCTTTGCCGTCATTCTTCACCTGGCTTAAGAACCGGGCATAGGCACTTTTCAGATTTTCAAAGTTGCCGTCATAGTTTTCGAGATGGTCCGCCTCAATATTGTTGACCAAAGCGATAGAGGGCTGATACTGCAGGAACGAACCGTCGCTTTCATCCGCCTCCGCAACCACCCACTCGCCTTTACCCGCTTTGGCGTTGCTTCCGACGTTCATAATTTCCCCGCCGATGATAAAGGTCGGGTCCTGCCCGCAGCGCTCCAGCACCAGCGCAATCATGGATGACGTCGTTGTCTTTCCATGCGCTCCCGCTACGGCAATGCCCTTCTTCGCATTCATCAGTCTCGCCAGCATTTGAGCGCGGTGCAAAATCGGGATGTTCAGCTCTTCAGCCGCGACCATCTCTACGTTATCTTTGGACAGCGCCGTGGAGTATACGACGATGTCCGCTCCCTTCACGTTTTGCGCTTCGTGTCCAATGAACACCTGCGCCCCTTTGGCTGCCAGCTTCTCTGTGAGCTCCTGCTGCGCCAAATCGGATCCCGAAACTTGGTAGCCCATTTCCAGCATCACTTTGGCTATGGCACTCATGCCATAGCCTCCGATACCGATAAAATGGATGTGCTCCGATGTATTCACTTATGTTCTCACCAGCCTTTTTCAGAATCGGATTGATGCTTGATCCAGGAACGAACATCCCCTATTAAATATAACGTGCCAGAGACGACGGTGAGGTCATCCTCTCCCATCAAGCCTTTGACCCGCTCAAGCGCCGCCTTCCAGTCAGGCTCTACGATCACTTCCACATCGCTGCGGCCGTATTCCGCAAGCATGGACCCAGCCAGTCCGGCGAGCGATTCCGCCGAGGCTTTCTTATGCCAATTCGGCTCGGTAACGATGAGAGTATTCACTATTGGAAGTATATGCCTGAAATAGCCTGAATGATTCTTGTTATCGAGCATTCCCATGACAAAATGGAGGTTTTTATACGAATACGTCTCTTTCAGAGCATTGGCCAGCGACTCAGCCCCTTCCGGATTGTGCGCTCCGTCGATCAAAATCCGGGGGTCCGTAGACACCATTTCGAGACGTCCGGCCCACTGCGTTTGTTTCATCGCGAGAAGCAGATCCTCATCGTCTATAATTAAAGCATAATACTGCCGCAGAACTTCAAGCGTCATCAGAGCGACGGCCGCGTTCTCGATTTGATGCAGGCCGTTCAAAGAAATCCTGACGTCCGGTATGTCTCGGAACAAGCCGTGAAAATAAAACGTCTGTTCGTTCTCTTTTGACGTAACGATGTCGTAACGGAATTCCTGCCCCAGCAGATAAAGCTTGCTGTTCTTCTCGCCGGCCTTCCGCACAATGACCTCCACCGCCTCCGGCTGCTTCACGGCACTGACTACCGGAACACCGGACTTGATGATGCCGGCTTTTTCCGCTGCGATTTGTTCCAGCGTATCTCCCAAAAAGTCCATGTGATCATGACCGATGTTGGTGATTACCGACACCAGCGGCGTAACGATATTGGTCGAATCCAACCGTCCGCCTAAGCCCGTCTCCCAAACGACGAAGTCGGGATAGGCCATGCGCGCAAAATATTCGATGGCCGCAACCGTGGAAATCTCGAACATTGAAGGCTGCCCGTACTCTGACGCCACTTGGTCCACCACAGGCTTGATTTTATTGATGACCTGAAGCAGATCTTCATCGGATATGTTCTGTCCATTGATCCGGATGCGCTCGTTGTAGCTCTCGATATAGGGGGACGTGAAGGTCCCCACGTCATACCCGCACTGGCGGATCACTTCCGTCAGATAGGCGCATACCGAGCCTTTGCCGTTGGTTCCGGCCACATGGATAAATTTTAACCGGCGGTGCGGATTGTCGAGCAGCTCCATCAGCTTCTCCATCCGTTCCAATCCCGGCTTGATGCCCGCCAGCGGAATGTATCTTACGAGCCAATCCACCGCTTCTTTTACCGTCTGGAACGATCCTGCCGGAGCAGATTGCCTGTCTTCGCTCATTGCAAGTTCACCCCTTCAGTTCAGTCAGACGCGCGATCACTTTATCCCGTTTATCGGCGTAATCGGCAAGCTTCGCCTTTTCTTCCTCAATCACTTTAGCCGGAGCCTTCGCAATAAAGCCTTGGTTCGAAAGCTTCTTCTCAATGCGGTCCACCTCGTTGTGGAGCGTCCCCAGTTCTTTTTCCAGCCGCGCAATTTCCTGAGCGATGTCAATCAGCCCCGCCAACGGCAAGTACAGCTCCGCTCCGGTTACAATCCCTGTCATCGCCTTGTCCGGAGACGTGAGCTCCGAATTGATTTCCAGAGTCGACGTATTGCAGAAGCGGCGAACGTATTCTTCATTGCGCCGCAGGATAGCAAGCGATTCGCTGCCGGCCGGCTTCACGAGCACATCGATTTTTTTGCTCATCGGCACGTTCACTTCCGCACGGATGTTGCGGACGGTGCGGATAATATCCATCAGCAGCTCCATCTCGCGGACGGCCTCCGGTGCCTCGAACCGCGCCTCGAATGTCGGCCAGGCGGCAAGCGTAATGGTTTTGCCTTCATGCGGCAGATGCTGCCAGATCTCTTCGCTGATGAACGGCATGAACGGGTGGATCAGGCGCTGAGTCCGGTCAAGCACATAAGCGAGCACGGATTTCGTCGTCTTCTTGGCCGCCTCATCGTTGCCATATAAGGACAGCTTGCTGAACTCGATATACCAGTCGCACAAATCGTCCCAAATGAAGTTGTACAGCAAACGGCCCGTTTCTCCGAACTCATATGCGTCGATCAGCCTGGTCACATCCCGTACGGTTTCGTTCAAACGGTGCAGGATCCACCGGTCCGCCGTACCCAGCTCTCCGCTCAAATCGATATCGGATGCTTTGAAATCACCGAGATTCATCAGCGCAAAACGCGATGCGTTCCAAATTTTGTTCGCAAAGTTGCGTGCCTGCTCTACCTTTTCCCAACGGAAGCGAAGGTCCTGCCCCGGCGTGGAGCTTGTTGAAATCATAAAGCGCATCGCATCGGCGCCGTATTTCTCGATGACCTCCAGCGGGTCAACGCCGTTGCCCAGCGATTTGGACATTTTACGTCCTTCCGCATCGCGAACCAGACCATGAATCAGCACATCCTTGAACGGGATGCTGTCTGTAAACTCGAGTCCGCTGAAAATCATCCGGGCAACCCAGAAATAAATGATATCGTAGCCCGTTACCAAAAGGTCCGTTGGATAGTAACGCTTCATATCTTCGGTTTGTTCCGGCCAACCAAGCGTGGAGAACGGCCACAGCGCGGAGCTGAACCAAGTATCCAGCACGTCCTCATCCTGCTTTAAGTGTGTGCCGCCGCAGTGCGGACACACGGTTGCATCCTCGCGGGAAACCACCACCTCGCCGCAATCGCCGCAGTGCCAGGCCGGAATCCGGTGGCCCCACCAAAGCTGGCGCGAAATGCACCAGTCACGCACATTCTCGATCCAGTGCAAGTAAATTTTTTCAAACCGGTCCGGAACAAAATTGACGCCTTGTGCGGATTTTTGGGCTTCTACCGCACGATCGGCCAGCGGCTTCATTTTCACAAACCACTGCGTAGACAAATACGGCTCCACGACGGCGCCGCTGCGTTCACTGTGCCCAACCTGATGCACATGCTCTTCGATTTTGATCAGTACGCCCAGCTCTTTCATATCGGCAACGATTTGCTTGCGGCAGTCAAAGCGGTCAAGCCCCTGGTATTTGCCCGCATTTGCGTTCATCGTACCGGATTCGTCCATCACGAGCACCTGCGGCAAATCGTGGCGCTTGCCCACCTCAAAATCATTAGGGTCATGCGCCGGCGTAATCTTGACGGCGCCGCTTCCGAACTCTTTTTCCACATACTCGTCCCCGACAATCGGGATTTCTCGCCCGATGATCGGCAGGACAAGCGTTTTTCCGATCAGATGCTTGTACCGTTCATCCTCCGGATGCACCGCAACCGCGGTATCACCCAGCATGGTTTCCGGACGGGTCGTCGCCACAACGATAAACTCTTCGCTGTCTTTGACAGGATATTTCAAATGGTAGAGCGCGCCCTGTACTTCTTTGTACTCTACCTCAATATCGGAAAGCGCCGTACGGGCGGCCGGATCCCAGTTGATGATATATTTGCCGCGATAGATCAATCCTTTTTCATAGAGACGCACGAATACCTCGCGCACAGCCTTGGACAATCCGGCATCCAGCGTAAACCGTTCTCTGGAGTAATCCAGCGAAAAGCCCATCTTGGCCCACTGCTCGCGGATCGTACCGGCGTAGTGCTCCTTCCATTCCCATACTTTCTCCAGGAATTTCTCCCGTCCGAGATCGTAGCGTGTCACGCCCTCCTCACGAAGCTTCTGCTCCACCTTCGTTTGGGTAGCAATGCCCGCGTGGTCGGAGCCCGGAAGCCACAGCGCGTCGTAGCCCTGCATCCGCTTGGTCCGAATCATAATGTCCTGCAGCGTAAAATCAAGCGCGTGACCGATGTGCAGCATGCCCGTTACATTCGGCGGCGGTATGACGATCGTATAAGGCTTCCCGTCTTTGTTCTGACCCGCTTGAAAATAACCGCCCTCCAGCCAATATTCATACCATTTTTTCTCGGCTTCCTTCGGATCGTAAGTTGTCGGCATCGACGTATCCGGCGCCGCTGATTGCTTCGTTTCTTCCATAGCCAGCAAAACCTCCATCTGCATTCGAATTCAGTAGGGATATATGCCGCGGGGACGCCCTCGCATGAACGCATCACCGCAACACATCAAAAAACCTTTCGCCGCAAAGGACGAAAGGTTCTCGCTTCCGTGGTACCACCTTTATTCCGTACTTATGCTTAATTCTCACGGAGTTCCCTCCGGTCAAAATACGGCGCTCAAACAGGTAACGGCTGTAACCGGCCGAATCTAGGGTTCGCTTTCAATTCGGCAACTCCGGGGCGACTTCGACAGGTACGTCCTGCGGAACCTTCCAGCGTCTTGCCGGCTCCGCTCTCTGAAGGGTTCACTGTCTACTATTCCCTTTCAACGTTATTACTGCATCTATGCGTTCTATGATAAACAATCATCAGGTGAGAGTCAATACAAGAACCCGTTTTACCCTGCCTATTTTGAGACGGCTATAAGACTAGTATATCCAAAAAAATCCCCGATCAAGCCTGCTTAGCCTGTTCGGGGATTTTTTTACGCTCTTCCGACATCATTTCGGTATGTAGACAATTTGACCTTCCGTTAGTTCGCTTTCTCCAAGCCGGTTGTAGAGCGCGATTTCCCTCGGATTCAAATTATAGCGCTTGGCAATCGTTTCAAGTGTTTCTTCCTTTTGCACGATGCACATCCGGAGCTTCTTGAATTGCTGCTGTTCCCGATTGCTTTGAAGCAGCAGGTTTTTCCACTGCACCTTTTCAGATGACGACGGCTCCGGCTGCGAAGGCTGACCGTCCTCCTGCGGCCTCGATTCCGATTTTTTGGAACCGAAATTCATGAGTGACGCCAGTCCGAATGACTTGTATATCGGCTCTGCCGGGGCTTCGGCTGCTTCAGGCGCTTTTTTGCTGCCTAAAGCGACTTTCATATCTTTTTTTTCATCGGTTTCGGTTTCTGCTTCAACAGCCGGTTCTGCCTGCTTCACGACGTTCGGAGCTTCCGGCTTCTCTTCCTTCTTGACGGCCTCCGGCACTTTAGATACCGCCTCCGTCTTTTCTTCCTTCACCGGTTCAATGTATTCGGATCTCGGTTCGATCCGGATAGGCAGCTCTTCCCCCTCCCGCTGCACCTCTGAAGCCGGAGCTTGTTCTCTTTGAGGGATGGCCTCTGTTTCGGCATCAAGGACTGCCGGCGATGCTTCCTGTAATTCGGTACGCTGCTCCGATACCTCGTGCACAAACACGACCTCTTCTTCAGAATCCCTCCAAAGCTCGGATTCGGAGCTCGAAACAATCTCGATGCCTCCAAGCGATAGTACTCCCGTCACATTCATGCTGCGGGCAGACAGCAGATCCACGTCGAAATTTTCGATTTCAACAGCGATGTCCTCCATACGCTGTACACGATTCATCGGCAGAGTAATCTCGACCGGAATAAGATGCTGCAGCGTCTGGTCCGGCCGATCCTGCTCATCAACGTATGTCCCTGTCAATAATAAATTACCGCGAAGCACGGCTTGTTCTCCTTGATGAAGCACCTGAATGTGGGGAGTGAGCTCTACTCCTTCCAGCTCCTTGATGCCCAGCACGCCCTCGGCTAAATGCACACGCTCATAAATATCAAACCTAACCCCGTTATGCTGATTCGTCAATGTAATATCCTCCCTTCCATATTGCACCTTTCCATAAAAAAGAAAGTTCGTCAGCGCATTGGTCTTTACAATTTATATGGCTGCCGCGGGAGGAGCATGACTACTATTTTTTCAATTGCCCGTAAAGGGCGGCAAAGTCTTCGGGCCAAGGCGCGCGCACCTGCACAACTTCCCCCGTGAGCGGATCCGGAAACATCAGCTGCTCTCCGTGCAGCGCTTGTCTGGCCATTCCGGCCGCGTGTCCGCCGTAAAGGAGGTCTCCAAGCAGAGGCTGTCCCATATGACTCATATGAACGCGGATTTGGTGCGTTCTGCCTGTCTCCAGCCTTAACCGTACGAGTGAAGAATGTTCTAAGATTTCCAAGACCTCATATCGGGTCACTGCCGCATCCCCCGTTCGGGATACCCGCCTTCTTGTCGCATGATGCCGGTCCCGTCCGATCGGCGCGTCGATGATGCCGCCGCTTTCGGAAGGCTGCCCCTGGACCAGAGCCACATATATCCGCTCTATACGCTTGTGGCGCATCACTTCATCCAAACGGACTTGCGCCCATTCGTTCTTGGCCACCAGTACCGGTCCTGTCGTATCCTCATCCAACCGGTGAATATGACGCGGGCGGCAGCGCTGTCCTGTGGATGCCAGATGCCACCCCAATGCATGAAGCAGCGTACCGGTCTCCCCATCGCGCGTAGGATGTACCTTCATGCCTGCCGGCTTATTGGCTACAAGGCTAAAATCGTCCTCATAGAGCACTTCGATTTCCGCCCATTCCGGCACATATTGAAGCTCTTCCTCCGGAAACAAGCGGAGCATAATCCTGCGGCCTTTCCACTGAACATGGCTTGAGCGGATCAGCCTCTGAAGAAACCGGTCCCCGATCGTTTCAGCCAATGCATTGCGGATATCTTCTATTGAATGTACGTCCTGCCTGGTCGTCCATTCAAGCCATTCCCCTTTTCGGCGCCAAGTGTTCATCTCAGGAATCCCCCTTGGCTCTATCCGCAGCACGTTTTGTCCGCCGGCGGCTCCATTCGATTCTCGCCGCCGCCATGATGACCAAAAGAAGGACAATAAACAGCCCCATGACGAGGATCATTTCCAGCGTTATGCCAAAAAAACTGTATTTTTTTAAGAACACATAACTTCCCCCATCCGCAAACTTAACATCATTTTACCAAAGCACGGCTTTTTCTCAAAGCGGTTGCACTGCCAGGGTATCCTCCATCTTACTCTATCAAATCCCTGTTCATCATTTATAGAATATGATAGAATGTGAAAGATTACTATCATTTAACCAATGTTCATTTCGATAACTTCAGATATTAGGAGAGAATTCGATTGGTTACTGTCTTGCAAACTATCCGTGGCTGGGGCCGGCTGAAGAGAACGCTGTTTTGGGGCGCTCTGTTCGCCTTTTTGGTCTCCAGTTTTTTATTTTTGTCCAAGCCGGGAAGTGAAATCAGAGGATGGCTTGCTGAAACGGTCATTACCACGCAGCACCGGAGCTGGGCCTGGATTTTTGTCGGAGCCGAGGAACGGGATTTACTGGTACTGAAAATGCAGAACGCGATTGAAGACGCCGCCAGAGAAAAGCAGGATCTGGGGTTGGTGAGCATCGGAAAAAACCGATCGGCAGCCGATCTGATTAAAATTGAAGATATCTCGGGACCGTTATGGAAAGGCAAAAAAATGTACGTGTACGATCCCAAATCGATTCGCGTCATGACGCCCTCCAAATCGGGAGAAGGTGAACGTATCACCTCGATGGTCAGCCGTACCGGTGCCGTTGCCGGCGTCAATGGAGGGAGCTTCGATGATCCCGAGGGACTGGGCAACGGCTTTGCCGCCATCGGTGTCGTTATATCGGGCGGCGATATCATCTTTACCGATCAAGACGGCAGCATTCCTCAGCATATTGTCGGCTTTACCAAGGAAGGGAAGCTCGTCATAGGCAAATATAACATTTTTGAGCTGAGGGACATGGGAATTTCCGAAGCCGTTTCGTTCTATCCAAGGCTGATTGCCAACGGCAAGCCGCTCATTACCAGCGGGGACGGCGGGTGGGGCCGTGCCCCGCGGACCGCCGTCGGACAAAAAGCCGACGGAACCGTCATTTTCATCGTCATCGACGGACGACAGTCCAACAGCGTAGGAGCCACCTTGAAGGAAGTTCAAGATTTGCTGCTGAAGGAAGGGGCCGTCAACGCCGGAAATTTAGACGGGGGCGCTTCCTCCGAAATGGTGGTCGAAGGAGAGCTGATTACCCATCCGTCCAGCCGTTACGGCGAGCGCAGACTGCCGTCCGCATTTCTTGTGTATGACAATCCGTCATCTGCTGTCGCCAACCGTGTCTGGGACGGGATCGACAAAATCGATCCGGGAGGCTCCTATGACCATCCTGACTTTTTGCGGGAGCAAGCGGAAAAGAAAGCACGCCAGCAGCAAAGCCCAGCTCCTGCTCCGGTCAAACCCGCGGGCAGTGAAAAAGCGAAAAGCGCGCCGCAAGCAGCCCAGAATCAGCCTGCTGCAGGCGCGAAAGATCATGGCACCAACGCCAAAACCGGCTCCTCCGCCGGAACTGCCGAGGGCAAGCAGAGCAGTGCGGGAGGCTCACCGTCCTCTTCGACAGCTCCTTCCGCGAAGGAATCGAAGGATACTGGGAAATCGGCAGCCGTCAGCGTCCCTGCGGACAAGAACGCGCCACTGACGGCTGCCGACCCGGCTCCTTCGCCTGTTGTTGACGGAGGCTCCGATAAGACCTCCACAGGGCAATCCAATAAACCCGCTGAAACCAAACCCGAAACGGATTCCGCAGGAGCCGCGCCGGAGCCCGTTCCGATGCCAAAGTAAATTGAACCGACAGCCTCGATATTCGCTTCAAAGCTGTTGATAATCAAAGCCGCCCCGTCTTCTACTATTGAAGAAGACGGGGCGGCTTTATAAGTGTATTTATCGTTTTACACGCGATATCTGCCGTCATCCTCCGAACGGCTTGAGGATCACAAGCTCTTCAGCGCCTGATAATGCGCCTCAATCGTGGCATCAATATCCGCGTCGGTGTGAGCTGCGGAAACAAACATCCCTTCAAACTGCGATGGAGCGATACTGACACCGTTGTCGAGCAGCGCAGCGAAATAACGGTTAAACCGAGCCAAATCGGACTGCTTCGCCGTCTCATAATTGATCACTTTCGTGTCTGTGAAGAACGGGCAAACCATGGACCCAACACGGTTGATGGTAGACGAGATTCCCAGCTCTGAGGCGTTCTTAAGAAAGCCTTGCTCCAGCTTGGCGGACTTCCGTTCCAGCTCCTCATAAACGCCCGGCGCTCCCAGCAGCTTCAACGTCGTATAACCGGCCGCCATCGCGAGTGGATTTCCTGACAGCGTTCCCGCCTGGTAAATCGGTCCTGCCGGAGCCATATGCTCCATGATCTCCCGCTTTCCTCCATAGGCGCCTACCGGAAGTCCTCCACCGATGACCTTGCCCAGACACGTGAGATCCGGCGTAATGCCATAGAGCCCTTGAGCGCTGTGCAAGCCGACGCGAAAGCCGGTCATGACCTCATCGAAGATCAGCAAGCTTCCGTAGGCAGAGGTCGTTTGACGGAGACCTTCAAGAAAGCCCGGCTGAGGCGGAACCACACCCATGTTCCCGGCGATGGGCTCGACGATGACCGCTGCAATTTCTTCACCGAACTTTTCAAACGCAAGCTTTACGGACTCCAGATCATTATAAGGCACCGTAATGGTATTGACTGCTACAGATTCCGGCACACCGGGGCTGTCGGGAAGGCCGAGCGTAGCCACCCCCGAACCCGCTTTAATCAGCAGCGAATCCGCATGCCCGTGGTAACATCCTTCGAACTTGAGGATTTTGCTGCGGCCTGTATAGCCTCTCGCAAGCCGAAGCGCGCTCATCGTCGCCTCCGTACCGGAATTCACCATCCGTACAACCTCGATCGATGGAACCCTTTCCGCCACCAGCTTGGCCATATCCGTCTCCAGCTCTGTCGGCGCTCCAAAGCTTGTCCCAAGCTCCGCCGTACGTTTGACGGCCTCAACCACTTCCGGATGGGCGTGACCCATAATCAGCGGCCCCCAGGAGCCGATGTAATCAATAAATTCGTTTCCGTCCAAGTCATACACACGCGAACCGGCTCCCTTAACCATAAACAGCGGTGTAAGACCAACCGATTTGAAGGCGCGAACCGGACTGTTCACCCCACCGGGTATGTATTTTTTGGCTTCCGCGAAAGCTTCTGCAGAACGCAAGTCGGAACGTTTGCGCTTTTCGTTCATTTAGGCCCCACCTTTACTATAATTGTGCTTGAAACCAATTACAAAACTACGATTGCCGCATGATCTCACAGTCATTATACCATTAACAAGCCAGACCGACATACCTGTATTCCGATACACGTAAAGCCCGATCATCTCGGGCTTTATCTTTATCCTACTGAAGATATGCGGCCATTTGCTTTGCGGCTTCCTTTCCCTGACGGATACAATCCGGCAAACCTACGCCTTGGAACGCGGCTCCCGTCATCAGCACACCGGGCATCCGTTCGGACAACACTTTTCGAACGCCGCCGATAAGCTCAAGATGTCCGACAGGATATTGCGGCATAGAATGCATCAGCTTCGTCATTTCCGTAAATAGCGGCTCGGCTGTAATTCCCATCGTTTCCTTCAAGTCCTTGCGAACCGCCTGAAGAACTTCATCCGCCGACATATGAAGCCAGCGCTCGTCCCCGGAACGCCCGACATAGCAGCGCAGCAGTACTTTGCCGCTTGGAGCGGTATGCAGCCATTTCATGGAGGTCCAGGTACAAGCCGTAATAAACCGCCCTTCCCGTCTTGGCACGACAAATCCGGAACCGTCGAGCTCCCGCACCATATCCTTGGAATCAAACGCCAAGATGATATTAGCTACGGAGACATATTCGATCCGGTCCAGCTCCCGTACCTCGGGAACTTCGGAGCCGAGCACTTCGCTAATGCCGTATGCGGGAAGCGCCATAATGACGCCATCCGCGTCCTCCGTCTCGCCGCTTTCCCGAATGACGCGATAACCTGTCCCCGTCTTCTCAACCCTTGAAACCCCGCACTGCTTAAGAAAACGCACATCATCAAGCGCATCCAGCAGAGCATGGACCAGTGTCTCCAAACCATCCTTGTACGTCAGAAACGTCGTATTGCGCGCTGCTTCGGGCAGCGTCCGGCTTTCTTCACCGCCCGCTTTCCGATTTTGCAGCATGCCCAGGATCAGACTCCGGTGCTTCTGTTCAATCGCGTGAAATTGCGGGAAGGTTGCTCTTAAGCTCAAGTTGTACGTATCGCCCGCATAGATGCCGGCCAGCAAGGGCTCGGCGATTTGCGTAAGCACCTCCGTCCCCAACCGCCGCTCCAAAAAGTGTCCAAGCGACTCATCCTCCGCCGAAGTCCGTTTGGGCAAGGCCAAATCCAACGCGGCACGTGCCTTGCCGGACATCGACAAAAGCCCTGTCTTCATGAACGGAACCAGCTGGGTAGGAATGCCCAGCATGAGACCGGCAGGCATCCGGTGAAGCTTCCCGCCCGATAGGATGTATGTTTTCTTCGCGTTCGGATTCGTGCCGGTCAGCCGGTCCTCCAGACCAAGCTCCCGCGTTAAATCGATGATGGGCTGCTTTCGCGCCAAGAACGAATCCGGACCCTTTTCAATAATGAAGCCGTCCCGCTTTAACGTTCGAATTTTCCCCCCGAACGTCTCGCCTCTTTCCATCACCGTAATCCGCAAAGGAATGCTCGTACTTTTTTTCAAATAATAAGCGGCGGTAAGCCCAGTGATGCCCCCGCCTATAATAACGACGTGTCTGGCGCTGCCGTCCATACCCTCAGTTCCTCTCCAACTGCCCGTAAACGACGTCGCTTAACGCTTCCATGTACAACGGATCGGTATTCAAGGAGCGGGTGCGCTCCAGATGCAGTCCGAGCTCGCGAGCGGTTTGCTGCGCTTCGATATCGAGATCGTACAAAATTTCGAGATGATCGGATACAAAACCGATCGGACAGATCAGCACATTTTCCACCTGCTTCTCCTGCTTGATGGTTCGAAGCACGTCCAGAACATCGGGACCAAGCCAGGGCTCTCCGGTCTGTCCAGCGCTTTGCCATCCGAACTGCCAATTCGTCAAGCCCGTTTGAGCAGCGATCGCCTTGGAGGTTTCCAGCAGCTGTTCCGGGTACGGATCCTTCATTTCGAGAATTTTTTCCGGCAGGCTGTGAGCGCTAAAAATGACCTTAACCCGGTCCTTCTCCACACCCTCAAACCGGTTCAAGCCTTCCTCCACACGCTCCGCCAATGCATCGATCAGCTTGGGATGCAGATGGTAGCTGCGAACGAACCGGATGCTTAAACCAAGCTCATCCGCCTTCGCCTTCGCCCGTTTGATATAACCGCCTACACTCATCGCGGAATAATGCGGAGCCAGCACGACGCCAACCGCTTCCGTAAGTCCGTCTTGAACCATTTGCTCGACGCCGTCCTCAATAAAAGGAGCCGCATGCTTTAAGCCTTGATAGCATATAAACGTCGTTCCGGGATATTTCTCGTTCAGCCGGTCCTCCAGAGCTTTCACTTGCTTATCGGTGTTCTCCCTAAGCGGAAAAACGCCTCCCACAATCGCTTCATATCGGTCCTTCAAATCCTGCAGCTGCTCCGGCGTCGGAGGATGCCCTCTGCGGATATGCGTGTAATAGGCTTCAATGTCATCGATGCTTTCGGGTGTTCCGTAAGACATGACCAGAACACCAATCCGTTTGATTTCCGTCTCGCTCATGCTATACACCGCTTTCTTGTTTAAAAGATCCCTGCGCTTTCAGCGCCTGGCGGGAATACGTATGGATAAAGTCCGTAAGCTCCTTCAGCTTCTCTAAAGAGGCCTCCGGGAACAAACCGTGTCCAAGATTAAATACATATCCCGGCTCTTGAATCCCCTCGTCAATAATGGCCTTGGCTTGCTCTTCAATGACGGACATGGGAGCCGTGAGCACGTAAGGGTCCAAATTGCCCTGTACCGCAAACCGGCTGCCTACCCGCTGTCGGCCTTCTGTAATCGGAACGCGCCAATCAAGTCCGATAACGTCAGCCTGAATGTCGCGTAAATAAGGCAGAAGCTCTCCGGAGCTGACGCCCGGGAAATATATTTTCGGCTGCTCATAAGACTCCAGCTCGGCAAAAATACGACGAATCGTCGGAAGCACATACGTCTGAAAATCGGCCGGGGACAATGCACCCACCCAGCTGTCGAATAATTGGACCGCCTTGGCGCCGGATGCGATATGCGCCTTTAAATAGGCTATAACCATATCTCCCAATTTGTCCATCAGCTCGAACCAAACCTTCGGTTCGCCGTACATCAGCCCTTTGGTGCGGATGTAGCTCTTGGAAGGCTTGCCTTCGATCAAATAGCTGGCAATGGTAAATGGCGCGCCGGCAAACGTAATAAGCGGAACCTGCAGCTCGCCGGCCAAAATTTCAATCGTCTTGAGGACATGAGATAAATCTTTCTCCACTTCAATTGGCTTCAGCTTCTGCACATCCGCAGCCGTGCGAATCGGGTTATGGATCACCGGACCGATATTTTTGATAATATCAAAATCGATGCCGATCGAAGCGACGGGATTCATGATATCCGAATACAAAATCGCCGCATCGACGCCAAGCTTTTTCACCGGCATCATCGTCACTTCCGCCGCCAGCTCCGGCTGTAAACAGATTTCGAGAAGGCTGTATTTTTCCTTGATTTTGCGGTAATCCGGGTCATATCTTCCCGCCTGGCGCATATACCACACCGGCAGCGTGTCTACAGCCTGTTTTTTGCAAGCCCGAATAAACAAATCGTTATAGCTCATCTAGGTTTCCTCTTTTCCGCATACTCCCATAATATACTTTCCATTATGCCCTATTTGGAAGCATGTAACAACGTGTGTCATCCGCCGCTTTCCGACAAAAGTATGACAGAGCACACAGCGGTACATGCTTGATCCGTTTCCAGGGAAAAATATCCCGGACATTCTAAAAACGGAGGCTGGATTATGGTTTTCGCTATTTCTTGTATCATTATTTTGGCATTTGTAGCTTGGGGCGTCGTTTCGCCCGAAGGGCTCTCTTCCTCGGCAGGAAGCCTGCTTGAGTTTACAACGCAAACCTTCGGATGGCTGTATCTGCTGGTCACCTTCGGATTTTTGCTGTTTGTCGTCTACCTGGGCTTCAGTAAATACGGAAAAATCCGTTTGGGAGACGATGAGGACGAGCCGAGTTTTTCAGACCTGAGCTGGTTTGCCATGCTGTTCAGCGCAGGTATGGGGATCGGACTGGTGTTCTGGGGGGTAGCGGAACCGGTATCCCACTTTATGAAGCCGCCGCTCGGCGCTCAGGGGTATACACCGGAATCGGCTCGGTTGGCCATGCGCTACGCCTTTTTTCATTGGGGGTTGCATCCGTGGGCCATTTATACCGTCATTGGCGTGACGCTGGCCTATTTTCAATTTCGGAAAAAGCAAAGCGGCTTGATCAGTCAGACCTTCACACCCTTATTGGGAGATCAGGCCAACGGACCGATCGGCAAAGCCATCGATATTCTCTCGATTATCGCCACCGCCTTCGGAGTAGCCACTTCATTAGGACTCGGAGCTTTGCAGATTAATGGGGGACTGGCCTTTCTGTGGGGAGTTCGGAACGATCCCGGTATTCAAATCGCTATTATCGCTTGCTTGACCGTTTTGTATCTGCTTTCTTCCTTATCCGGTTTGAATCGCGGAATCAAGTGGCTCAGCAATACGAATTTGCTCATTGCCTTAAGTCTTTTGGTCTTTACTTGGCTGACGGGCCCCACACCGTTTATTCTCGATACCTTTACCACCACATTGGGAGATTATTTGCAAAATTTAATTCAAATGAGCCTGCGGCTGACACCCTTTAGCGGCGGTACCTGGATCAGCAACTGGACTTTGTTCTATTGGGCATGGTGGATCGCTTGGGCACCGTTCGTAGGTACCTTTATTGCGAGAGTGTCCCGGGGGCGGACCATCAAGGAATTCGTATTTGGAGTTTTGCTGATCCCCAGTCTCTTCAGCTTCTTATGGTTTTCAGTCTTCGGCAGTATCGCGCTCCATTTTCAGTTATTTGAGGGATTTCCTATTGCCGAAAGTGTGGATCGCGATGTGACCTCCGCATTATTCGCTACCCTCCAACATCTGCCTTTCGGCACCCTGTTAGCCGGTTTGGCTACTCTGCTGATCGTCACCTTCTTCATCACCTCGGCGGACTCAGCTACCTTTGTGCTCGGTATGCTTTCTTCCAAAGGAAGCCCTACGCCCTCAAACCGGATGAAATTGTCCTGGGGGCTTCTGCAGGCTGCCATTGCGATTGTTCTTCTGATCAGCCAAGGCCTCAATGCTTTGCAGACCGCTTCCATTGTCAGTGCTTTGCCCTTTTCGGTCATTATGATCCTGATGTGCTTCTCGCTGCAAAAATCTTTAAAAAAAGAAGCCTGGCTCGCCCGTAGAAAAGAAAAGGAAATGCGCAAAGCTCTTGAGACATTGCTTCGTGAGCATAACCGCTAAACGGCCAGACGATGAAAAAACGTTTGTCCCCTCAGCTAAGCCGGGGGACAAACGTAGGAGTCCGTTTCGGTTTATTCTTCTTTCAACCAACGGGCGATGTCCTTCGCGAAATAAGTAATGATCATATCCGCTCCGGCCCGCTTAAAGCCTACCATCGTTTCCATCACGATGGCCTTCTCATCGATCCAGCCTTGTGCGGAAGCGGCTTTTACCATGGAATACTCCGCACTGACGTTGTATGCGACAATCGGAAGCTCATAGCGGTCGCGCAGCATCCGGATCATATCCATATAGGCAAGCGCCGGCTTTACCATGAGAAAATCGGCTCCCTCCGCAACATCGGCATCCGCTTCACGCAGCGCCTCGCGGGAATTCGCAGGATCCATCTGGTACGTCTTCCGGTCGCCAAACTGCGGAGCCGAATGGGCCGCATCACGGAACGGTCCGTAGAACGAAGAAGAGTATTTGACGGAATAAGACATGACAGGCACGTGCTCAAATCCGGCTTCATCCAGTCCTTGACGGATCGCATAAACGAAACCGTCCATCATATTTGACGGTGCAATGATATCGGCACCGGCTTCGGCTTGAGATACGGCCGTTTTGACGAGCAGCTCCAGCGTAGGGTCGTTCAATACCTCGGCACGCCCTTTGGTTTCATCAAAATGAACGATACCGCAATGCCCATGGTCGGTAAATTGGCACAGGCAGGTATCCGCAATGACCAACAGCTGCGGGTTCCATTCTTTAATCCGGCGGGTGGCCTGCTGAACGATACCGTTCACGTCATAAGCCGAGCTTCCGTGAGCGTCTTTATGCTCAGGAACGCCAAACAGAAGAATGGCTTGAATGCCTAGAGCCGTCAATTCCCGAATTTCTTCTTCCAACCGGTCCAACGACAAATGGTACACACCCGGCATCGAACCGATTTCTTCCTTAATTCCGGAGCCATGTGTTACAAATATCGGATAAATCAAATCATACGTGGATACAGCATGCTCTCTCACCAGATTACGCATGGCGTGAGACGTACGCAGTCTGCGATTTCGAACGAGCGGGAAACTCATAAGATCTCCTCCTAGCTGCAGTTAATCGGCTTTATTCATCGTTATTTTGTTGATACAAGCTGGATACAAGTGATGAAACCGTCGCTTCTTCGGCTATATAGTTTACATTCAGTCCCGCCTCCTTGGCGGTATTGGCGGTCAACGGGCCGATACAAGCAATCTCGCACCCGCGAAGCAGTTCAAGCGGCTCCTGCTCGCCAAGCTCCTTTAATGCGCGAAGCAAATTCGTTACGGTAGACGAGCTTGTAAACGTGACAATATGAATTTTACTCTGCTTCAGCAGCTCGATAATTTCTTCTCCGCCGCCGGTATCCAGCACCGTCTCATACATATCGATTTTGGTTACGTGCAGTCCGAGTTCTTTTAGCTTATCAGGCAAAGCATCGCGAGCAATATCCGCTGTAGGGAGAAGCACACGCTGACCCGCCTGCAGGCTTTCAGCCAAAACCTCAGGAAGCGCATCCCCTTGATATCGTGATGGGATGGTTTCAATCAGAAGGCCCCGGTCCTCCAAGGCCTCCGCTGTTTTCGGGCCGACGGCAGCAATACGCGCCTTCGCAAGAGAGCGAATATCCTTACGCAGCTCCCGCATTCTTTGAAAGAAAAACTCCACGCCGTTTACACTTGTAAACATAATCCAGTCAAACTGTTCCAGGGAGCTAATGGCGTCATCTCTCAACGCTTGCGCATCGGGATCAGCGGTCTGCTGCGTACGAATCACAGGAAACTCTACCGCTTCTCCACCCAGCTCGTCAATCTGGCTGACCAAGTCACTGGCTTGACTGCGTGCACGTGTAACCAGGATCCGCCGCCCGAAAAGCGGCTTCTTCTCTAACCAGCAGAGCTTGTCTCTTAACTTTACGACTTCGCCAACGATGGTCACTGCAGGCGATTGAAAATTGGCGGCTTTCACCTTTGCCACGATATCCATCAAGGTTCCCGTTAGGGTTTCCTGCTCCATCCAGGTTCCCCAACGAATGAGTGCTACCGGGGTCTCCGGAGATTTGCCGCCCAGAATCAGCTGATTGCAGATTTGCTCCAAATTCGCCACACCCATCAAAAAAATCAGTGTGCCGGAGGCTTGCGATAAGTTCTCCCAATTCACGCTGGAGTAGGTTTTATTTTTATATTCATGCCCCGTAACAATGGAGAAGGAAGAGGTAAAGTCCCGATGCGTTACCGGAATTCCTGCGTAAGCCGGTACGGCAATGGCGGAGGTAATGCCGGGAACAATTTCAAACGTGATCCCGTTTTCCGCAAGCAGCTCCGCTTCCTCTCCCACTCGTCCGAACACGCTGGGATCTCCGCCCTTGAGCCGGGTTACCGTCTTCCCTTGAAGCGCAAGATCAACCAGCAGCTGGTTGATCTCCTCCTGCTTCATCATATGCTTGTCTGGCAGCTTCCCCACAAATATTTTCTCCGCGCCGGCCTTCATATGCTTCAGGAGACGCGGGCTGGCCAATCTGTCGTATACAACCACATCGGCCCGCTGTATGGCCTCTAAGCCTCTTAACGTTATCAGCTTCGGATCCCCTGGTCCGGCACCGACAAGATAAACGACACCCTTATTCACAAGCGTTTCTCCCCTATTCCCCGGCTATGGACAGCAGCTCTGCGGCTCCTCTGGCGATTAATGCCTCGGCTAAAGCTAACCCCAGCTTCTCCGGATCCGTTCCGGTCATCGTTTCTTTTAACATCTGTTTGCCGTCCGGCGATCCGACCATACCGGTCAGCGTGATTTCCGATTTTCCTTCGGCATGGTCTCCGCCCAGCCGGGCGTATGCGCCGATCGGAACCTGGCAGCCGCCATTCAAACGTCCCAGAAAGCTTCGTTCCGCAGCTACGGCAATCGCCGTAGGCTCATGGCGGTACTTGGTCAGCAGATTCAGCACGAACTGGTTGTCGCTGCGGCACTCGATACACAGCGCTCCTTGCCCTACAGCCGGCAGACACAGCTCGGGAGGCAAGTAAACGCTGATGCGATCCTCCCAGCCAACCCGGCGCAAGCCGGCGGCCGCCAGAACGATGGCATCAAAGCCTTCCGTCTCCAGCTTGCGCAGCCTTGAATCGATGTTGCCTCTAACCGGTTCGATTTGGAGATCCGGCCGATAGTTCTGCAGTTGGCTTGCGCGCCGCAAGCTGCTTGTTCCGACCTTTGCGCCCTCGGGAAGGTCGTCCAACCCCCGTCCTCCGAGGGTAATCAATCCGTCTCTTGGATCTTCACGTTCAGGGATAGCGCCAATGACCAATCCCTCCGGAAGCTCAAAAGGCATGTCCTTCATACTATGTACCGCCAGATCGATTTCACCGTCAAGCAGCGCCTGCTCGATTTCTTTAACGAATAACCCCTTACCCCCAACCTTGGATAACGTTACATCGAGAATCCGATCACCTTTGGTCACTATTTTTTTCAATTCGAACTCCACATCGATGCCGTTCTTCTGACATAATTGCTTAAGCTGCTCGATGACTTGTCCGGTTTGCGTCAAAGCAAGCGCACTCTGTCTGGTACCTACAACGATTTTTCGCATGCGTTCGGTCAACCCCTTGTCCATTCCGTCAGCCTCTATAGCTGATGACTTAATGTAAATGAAGAAAAGCTTCTGATCGAAGCCTTTTCGTTAAATCATGGTTCGCTGTATGCAATTCGCAATGTTTGTTCACTTTTCATTCATGCCCATCCCAAGAGCCTTGTAGACGCCGCAGCCAGTCTCCGATGCTGCGAATCCCATCGGCCGTCGGATTTTCAGCCAAGCGCCCCAGAAGTTCCGACCTGATACGTTCGTCAGGCAGCTGCCCTGACTTGAACAAGGGAAGGAGCTCCCATGCAAGCATGGCCCTAAACAGTTTTTGTCGTACAGACGTATCCGAAACGATAGCTTGGACTGTCATCCTAAGCTCATGCATCAATTCAAGATACGGCGAGTACTCTTCGCCAAACATATCCTCGAGCCGGCGCCGCACCTCAGCAGCCAGTGCAGGGCTAGCACCGGCCGTCGATACCGCCACCGTCAATCGGCCGCGCCTCAATGTCGCAGGAACAATAAACCCGCCGGCCTCCGCATCGTCTGCCGAGTTTGCAAGCTTGCCGAGCGCATCCGCTTCGGCGCATACCTGCGCATTCACCTCGGCATCACCGGTAGCTGCGAACACGAGCCGCGCTTCCGCCAACAGGGGAAGACCGGGCGTATATGCCTCGCGGCGCGTCCGTATTAGCCCTTTCTCCGCCCAAGCTTTCAATTGCGGCGTAAGCTGCGGGCTGATCACAGTTACGATCGCGCCGGCATCCAAAAGGGTACGTGTTTTACGTTCGGCCACCCCTCCGCCGCCGACAATTAGACACGGCCTGCCTTCGAGATCAAGAAGCACCGGATACCATATTTTGACGCCATTTTTCGAGTCCGTCACAAGCCCTTCCGAATCTGCCGTCATCCGCAACGACTCCCCTTAGGACCACTGGTGAAAGCCGGAATAGTAATTCGCCAGCAAAAAATTAAGCAGGGTGATCCCGAACGCCGCCAAATTCCACAGCGCAAGACGGTTGCCCGGTGCTCTCAACAGCATCCGTTGAAATAAATAAAAAATATAAGCCAATAGGACAAACCATGAGTTCACAACTTTAGAGTCAAAGAAGAGTGTGAGGTCACCCTCCAGCGCAATCCATACAATCCCGAGGGAGATGCTCAGCAGCAGCAGCGGAGCGCCAATGACCGCAGCAACAAATGCATAGTGATCCGTCTTTTCCAAGCTCGGCAGCCGCAGCATCTGTTGGGACCACTTCTTTTCCTTCAATTTGCGATGCAAAAACAGATACATGCCGGAAAACACCGCTGAGACGACAAAGGCCGCATAGCCTCCCACCGCCAGAGTAATATGAATGAACAAAAGCTCGTCATTAATATTCCAATGGGAAAGTGTAGGAGAAATCCCGGGCTTACTGAAAAAGTTGGCCGCCAGCACGGCAAATCCTAATACATTAACTAAAAAAACAAACAGCTCGATCCGAAAAAAACGGTTGATGATGATAGACACGGTAACAAGCAGCCAAGAAAATATAAACAAGGTTTCGAACATCGAAAAGGTTGATAAATTTCTATGTTCTATCAGACTGTAAATCAAGTATGCGGTTTGTAACACCCATACAAAAGAAAGCAACCCTGTTCCCATCCGTTTCGCACTTCGGTTCGAACCGACAAAGTCCGAGAAGTAAAACAGGAGGCTCAGGGCATAAATATAAATAATCGCATCATACAACCAAGTTTGCGTCACCATGGCCTCCCTTTCCGGTCAGGCTTTGGCCAAAGCGTCAACAGGCGTCGCGGTTGCCCTTACCTTGGAAAGAAGCTCTTCTTTCATCCGCTCCTGCGCAGCATCCGCTTCCTGCTGCTGCGCCGCCTGCTCCATCCGCTTTTGCTCGGCCAATTGCTCTTCCAAGGCAAAAATTTTCGTGAACATTTCGAGCGCATCATCCCCATGACGCTCGGCCGCCATTTCTTTAATGCGGACAATGGGATCGCGCAGCATTTGATTGACAATGCTTTTGGTTAATTTGCGAATCACCTTCAATTCGCGTTCATCCAATTCGGGAAGCTTCTTCATCAAGCTGTCCATCGTTTCTTCATGAATGGAGGCCGCTTTGGTTTGCAGCGCCTGAATGACAGGGCTGACACCCAGCGTCTTTGTCCACTGCCCAAAAGCTGCGATCTCCGCGCCAATCATCTCTTCAATCTGTACCGCCGCTTTACGCCGTTCTTCCAAATGGGAGTTGACGATAGATTGAAGATTGTCAATATCATACAGGAATACATTCGGCATCTCGCCCAAACGCGGATCCAGGTCACGCGGAACGGCGATGTCGATCATAAACAAAGGTCTCGAACGGCGGCGCTGTAAGATGGGAGACACCTGTTCCGCAGTTAATACATAACCGGACGCCCCTGTAGAACTGATGACAATATCGGCCTCTTCGAGATGAGTCATCAAATGGTCCATCGTGCTTGCGATTCCGCTAAATTTATCTGCCAGCTCCCGCGCCCGGCTTAGCGTCCGGTTCACGACAATGACTTTGTCGGCCCCGTTCGCGTACAGATGCTTGACTGTAAGCTCACTCATCTTCCCGGCGCCGATAATAAGCACTTTCTTGCGCTCGTAGCTCCCGAAGATGCGTTTGCCGAGCTCCACTGCAGCATAGCTGACCGATACCGGATTTTCTCCGATTCCCGTATCGGTATGCGCACGTTTAGCCATCGTGACCGCCTGCTTGAACAGCGTATTAAAGAATACGCCTGTTGCCTTTTCCTGTTGTGACAGAAGGAAGGCATCACGAACCTGCCCTAAAATTTGCGTTTCACCGATGACCATGGAATCCAGTCCGCTCGTCACCCGGAACAAATGCTCTATGGCTTGTTCATTCTCAAGAATATAAAGATGCTTATTAAACTGCTCCTTGGGCACATCAAACCATTTTTCAATAAACCCACGCAAAAAATTTCCGCACAAGTGTTGGCTGTCAACCACAACGTATAGCTCAGTCCGGTTGCAGGTGGCCACGATGACGCATTCCATCACGCTCTTGATGCCTTTGAGCTCTTTTAACGCCAGCGGCAAATCCTTTTCTGCAAATGCAAACTTCTCTCTGATCGATACCGGCGCTGTACGATAATTTAAACCCGCTACGACGATATGCATCTCGTTCACCTGCCTCCTCCTCTTAAATTGTAATTATTATAACATAGTTGTCCGTGTTTCTTCGACATAATTTATGAACTTTTTTTCACATTCACAATCGTTTTCCGAAAATTTGCATTACCTAATGCTGCCTTTTCTATTTTCCTCCGGAATATCGAGACATATACTTGCCGATTTCATTTTCTTTACATACCATATGCTTAACCACACTTGTTTACTGAAAAAACCATGCACCGGCCAAGCCTTACTTGATATGTATGGGAGGGAATGAAAAGAAATAACCACGGATATGGTTCCGTGGTTATCTTATCTGCACCAAAATCATTATTTAACTAACGCTGCTTGCTTCAAAACCGGTGTTTCGACTTGCAGCTCACCCATACCCCGAACCAGTTTTTTAGCGTGTGTAACCTCAGGCTTCAAAACCGATAGCATGTGTTCGATAGCCAACTGAGGGTCAACCGTCTCGCCACAGGTGTAGCAATCAAGCGCTGCGAAGCCTTTCTCAGGATACGTATGAATGGAGAGATGACTTTCTGACAGTAATACAAGAACCGTTGCGCCTTGTGGTTCAAATTGTTTGGACTGTACCGATAATACGGTTGCCCCACAAACCTCAGCTGCTTCTACCATTTGTGCTTGTAACCATTCAGCATTATTGAGAAGGTCAAAATCGACTCCCCAAGTGTCTACAGCTACGTGTCTTCCGAAAGTTGAGTATTCCATCTTTCGGTTCCCCCTTCCTAGGAATAAAATGTTTTGAAAATTTCATCCGCTAGGACCTACGTCATTCACTTCCCGAGGGAATAATCTCTCGCAACATTACATGTCCTGAGTGAATCCTGGTTCCTATTATTTTTTCAACGAAAATAAAAATAACATCTATTGAACAGAAATGCAATACTTTTTTTTTTGAAATCACGATTCCCCTTCGATCCATGATCGCACAACAACAAAATATGTACAAAAGTTGTCCGATGTGAATGTGCGAAGCCTCATTCCGAACCGTAGTGCCGATAAGATGACTATTCATTTTCTACAACAAAGAATGTATAAAAATGCAAATAGAACCCTTCCCCGGCACTGGCAAGGCTAAGCCGGAAAGGGTTCCTGTCTCTATCACATTTATTTTAAGCTTCAAGCACAAACAACCGATGCGTCAGTTTGCGGAGCCGGACGTCGATCTGATCGCGGACGGCTTGATCCGTCATCTCATTGCGCAGGTCGAGCAGGCTGTTTACTTGCACTTTGAGCCGCTTAATCTCATGCTCCACTTCATTCTTATGGAACAAAAGCTCAAGCTGCCCGAGCGTATCCTTATATTCAAATACGACCTTCTCGGCACTCTTGGTCTTCTCTACAATCTTTACGACTGCGCCATGCTTATAGGTATAGATCATGATATAAGCAGTATAAATCCGGTGAACGATAGCATCTCCCTTGAAGACCGATACCGCCTTGCGCATAGCATTAACCAGATTTTTATTTCTAATCCGGCATGTTCCTTGACATACATACAAATTCATTTGCCGCTCAAACGACAGGACGATTTCTTCACCCGCGTCGTCTAGCAGCACTACCTCTTGATTTCCATTTTCAAGCACTTTGACTTGCAAAGAAGCCCCTTGGTCCACAAACATTTGAATGAATTGGGTCATCTCGGCTTCCGTTAATTGTAGGCAGGTTTTGACGTATTCGGTCGCTAACCTATTTGCCATAAAAATCCCTCGATTCATTTTTTTCGAACCTTTAGCTTCAACTTTTTTTCAGTTGTTCTCTATACATTATACTACATATTTATTTAATATTCCTGCTTATAAGGCTTTGTATTTCGCCGGAAATCAGAAAATTTCGCGTTTTCCCTCCAGAAGATCGCGGTAACGTTTAAAAAACTCGTTCTCCCTCGCTTTGTTTCGCAGTTCCCTGTGACGTTTGCAGCAAAAAGACAAAAAAAGAAACCCGCGTAAGTCTGTTCAACACACGGGTTTCTTCTACGATTAGCTTTCATTTTCTTTGACATTATCGATCTCGGCTAGGGGTTCAGCACCATAGCCAATCCGCTGCTCAATCAATGACCATAATTCATCTTTGCCGAGCCCCGTTTCAGAAGAGAACAGCACGAACGGGTCTGACTTGTCCGCACCCAGCGTCTCTCTTACGATCTTTATATGCTTCTGCCATTTTCCCTTAGGAATTTTGTCCGCCTTCGTTGTTACGATGCATACAGGAACCCCGTTATGCTTAAGCCAGGCATACATGGCCTGATCATCCTTCGAAGGTGGATGGCGAAGGTCGATAATTTGCAGCACAAGCTGTAAATATTCCCGATGCAGCAGGTATTCCTCGATGAATTTACCCCACTTTTCCCGTTCAGTCTTGGACACCTGCGCATATCCGTAGCCGGGCAAATCGACGAAAAATAAATCGGTATTAATCCGGTAGTAATTGAGCTGCTGCGTTTTGCCGGGCTTCGAGCTGGTCCGGGCTAAATTTTTACGGCTGATCATACGGTTAATTAATGAAGATTTACCGACATTAGAACGCCCTGCCAGAGCGATTTCCGGCAAGGCATCGGAAGGGTATTGATTTGGACCGACCGCGCTGATCACAAATTCGGCTTGATTAACTTTCATGCATTTCACTCATTTCTATCGAACGCTGATTGGCCTGAACGGATTCAACCGCACAGCAGACCAATCAGCGCATGTATTAGACTCCCACCGGCTTGACAAGAGCATGCTCAAGAACTTCGTCCATGTGAGAAACAGGGTGAAATTTCAAATCGTTGCGCACGCTCTCGGGTATTTCCTCGATGTCCTTCTCATTATCTTTGGGCAGAATGATCGTACGGATCCCCGCACGGTGAGCAGCCATGCATTTCTCCTTCAATCCGCCAATCGGAAGCACCCGGCCGCGAAGCGTAATTTCTCCTGTCATGGCTACATGACGGGAGACTGGAATCCCTGTAAGCGACGAAACCAGCGCTGTGCCCATCGTAATGCCCGCGGACGGTCCGTCCTTGGGAATGGCCCCTTCCGGTATATGAATATGGATATCAAATTTTTCGTGAAAATCCGATGGAATCCGGAACTGCTCGACTCGCGAACGTGTGTAGCTGAACGCGGCCTGAGCGGATTCCTTCATCACATCGCCCAGCTTGCCTGTCAGAGTAAGCTTGCCGTTACCCGGCATAACCGTGACCTCGATCACTAACGTGTCTCCGCCGACCTCCGTCCAAGCCAGTCCTGTGACGGCTCCGACTTGATCCTTTTCTTCGGCCATCCCGAAACGGAATTTGGGTTGACCAAGGAACTCTTTAAGATTGTCTTCCTGTACGTGAACACGCTCAGCTCCGCCTACGACCTGCTTCGCGGCCTTTCGGCAAATGGATGAGACCTGCTGCTCCAGGTTGCGAACACCGGCCTCTCTTGTGTACTCACGGACCGTTTTCATCAACGCCGCTTCATCTACGACCAGTTGCTCCTCCGTAAGCCCATGATCGCCGCGCTGCTTGGGCAGCAAATAATTTTGCGCGATTTTCAGCTTCTCAATCTCAGTATAGCCCGGAATATACAGCACTTCCATCCGGTCGAGCAGCGGTCTGGGAATATTGTGCACTCCGTTGGCTGTCGTAATAAACATCACATTCGACAGGTCAAAAGGAACTTCCACATAGTGATCGCTAAATGTGCTGTTCTGTTCCGGATCGAGAACCTCAAGCAGCGCCGATGCCGGGTCACCGCGAAAATCCATCGACATCTTATCGATTTCATCGAGCAGGAAAACAGGGTTATTGGATCCGGCCGTCTTCATGCCCTGAATGATTCGTCCCGGCATCGCGCCGACATACGTACGACGATGTCCCCGTATCTCAGCCTCGTCACGCACCCCGCCTAAGGAAATGCGAACGAACTCACGTTCCAAAGAGCGTGCGATGGATCGGGCAATCGACGTTTTTCCGACTCCCGGAGGTCCTACGAGACACAGAATCGGACCCTTCATTTTTTTGACCAGCTTCCGTACGGCCAAATATTCAAGAACACGTTCCTTGGGCTTCTCCAAGCCATAATGGTCCTGATTCAGGATTTCCTCCGCTTTGTGGATATCCAGATCATCCTCAGTGGAATGAGTCCAAGGGAGGCCAAGCAGCCAGTCGATGTAATTGCGGATCACCGAGCCTTCTGCCGAGGTAGCCGGCATTTTTTCAAGCCGGTCAATTTCCTTTTCTATCTTCTCTTTCACTTTCTCCGGCACTTCGCTTTGCGCTAACTGGCTGCGCAGCTCCTCCGCTTCTCCGGCACGGCCTTCCTTATCCCCAAGCTCCTTTTGGATGGCCTTCATCTGCTCGCGCAAATAATATTCCTTCTGCGTCTTCTCCATTTGTTTCTTGACGCGTTGGCTGATTTTGCGCTCGAGCTCCAGCACTTCCCGTTCATTGTTTAAAATATTCAGCAGCTTTTCCAGCCGCAAACGCACGTCGACAGTTTCCAGAATTTCCTGTTTATCTTTAATTTTTAACGATAGATGACTGCAAATGACGTCCGCCAGTCTTCCCGCCTCATCAATATCGGATACAGCGGCCAGTGTCTCCGGCGTCACTTTCTTTGAAAGATTAATATAATGCTCGAATTGATTTAGTACCGTCCGCATTAAAGCATCAATTTCCGGATCGGACGTTTCTTGTTCGGGCAATTCCTTGGCGTTGACCTCATAATATTCGTCATTGACCAGAAACTCGGTGATTTCGGCGCGAACGACGCCTTCCACAAGGACTCTGATCGTGCCGTTTGGCAGCTTGAGCATTTGACGTACTTTGGCAATGGTACCGATCCGGTAAATGTCTTCGTTCTTCGGTTCCTCAATATTTACTTCGGATTGCGAACACAGCAGGATCATGCTGTCCTCGACCATCGCTTTTTCAAGCGCACGCACCGATTTCTCTCTGCCTACGTCCAAATGCAGAACCATGCTCGGATACACGAGCAATCCCCGCAGTGGAAGCAGCGGCAAACGACGCACCTTCTGTTTGCTCGGTCCCATTGGCGAGCACCTCCAGACTTAACATACATGCTGTGATTTACATTTTATCAAAATTGATTTCAAAACACCAATCAGCGCCCTCCCCAAAATGAGACGCCGATTGCCCTATTCGAGCCCATCGGCGTGAAGTACCGTTACAGAAGCCGGGGAAGCGGCATCCTGTACCAAATCCAGGGATTCGGACGGAGCATGAAATTCCATTCCCAATGCATGATGAAGCGCCTCTTCGACCGAATCGACGGGGATGACCTCCAAGCCGTTTAATCCTTTAAAAATGTCCTGCCAGTTCTCCTTTGGAATAATGACGTTGTTCGCTCCTGCATGGAAAGCCGCCTCCACCTTAGCAATAACGCCTCCAACGGGCTTGATTTTCCCGTGAATGCTAATTTCACCGGTCATGGCGATATGGTTGTCCACCGGAATTCGTTTGATGGCCGAAGTAATAGCCACGGCCATCGACACTCCCGCAGATGGACCGTCGATCGGAATGCCTCCCGGAAAATTGATGTGCAGATCGAAGTCATACGGCCTAATGTCAAGTCTCCGAAGAACGGTCAGCACATTCTCTACTGAACCGCGAGCCATACTCTTACGGCGCAGCGTCCGCGCTCCTCCTCCCATTTCCTCTTCATCCACAACACCCGTTATTGTAAAACGCCCGCCGCCCGGCTGCGCCGCAGGAATCGCCGTAACTTCAATGTCCAGCAGTGTTCCCATATTGGGTCCGTAGACGGCCAATCCGTTCACCAAGCCGATTTCAGGCTGCGGGTGAATTTTTTTCTCCGGACGCGGGGGAAGCTGAGAGCTGTTGACCACCCATTCAATATCAGCCGCCGACACTTCGCGGCGCTGGTCCGTCAATGCCATTCCCGCCGCCAACTGAATCACATTGACGGCCTCGCGGCCGTTGGTCGCATACTTTTTGACCACCTCAATCGCTTCTTTATTCTCGGGAAATCCGATCTTTTTGAGCGCTTTGGCCGCAATCATGCCAATCTCATCGGGCAGCAGCGGACGAAAATAAATTTCCATACAGCGTGAACGGATGGCGGGAGGAAGCTCCTGCGGGGTACGCGTCGTTGCGCCGACAAGACGAAAATCCGCAGGCAGTCCGTTTTGAAACACATCATGAATATAGCTCGGCACATTAGTGTCTTCTGAGTTATAGTATGCGCTCTCGAGAAATACTTTACGATCTTCAAGTACCTTTAATAATTTATTCATCTGATGCGGATGTAATTCCCCGATCTCATCTATGAACAGTATTCCTCCGTGCGCCTTAGTGACCGCTCCCGGCTTCGGCTGAGGAATACCTGCAACTCCCATTGCTCCGGCTCCCTGATATATCGGATCATGAACGGAACCGATCAACGGATCGGCAATACCGCGTTCATCAAACCTTGCCGTTGTTGCATCGATTTCCGTAAATTTGGCATCGGGACGAAAGGGAGATTCCGGATTTTTCTTTGCCTCCTCCAGCACCACACGGGCAGCTGCCGTCTTCCCTACGCCCGGCGGCCCGTAAATGATGACATGCTGAGGATTGGCTCCGCATAAGGCTGCCTTCAACGCGCGCAGACCTTCTTTTTGCCCTACGATATCTTCCATAGACGACGGTCTTGTTTTCTCTGCAAGAGGTTTATTAAGCGAGATGGAACGAAGCTTGCGCAGCTTCTCGAGTTCCTTCTTGGATTCTTTATCGACGGCCGTACGGTTGGTTTGCTGATTGCGCAGCAAATTCCAAAAGTACATCCCGATCACAATGGCAAAAAACAGTTGGATCACCATTAAAATTACACTTATATTCATACCTTTTGACCTCCATATGGTTTCAGCTGACAGGACCTGTATACAAATATGCGGTATCAACTGCCTTTTCGTTCAAAACATATATGGTATTATTGCCCAGTCATGGCAGCATTAATCGCATAGACGGAAGAAACTTTTTGGGGGATGCTAAAGACAAAAGCACATCAATTACGAATCAAGGAGGCATGAGTCTGGTGGCCAAGCGGATGAGGATTAAGCGCATCGTATCACTCGGATTAGTACTCTCAATTTTACTTATGCCTAAGTCAATTGGGCTTACGCAACGGGTTCATGCTTCAGTCCCCGATGCTCTCCTGCGGCCTAATGCCATAAGCGAACACCCGGCGATCTCGAATGTTGATGTTATCATCGATGTAGGCCATGGAGGAATCGACGGCGGTACGTCTTATGGCGATCTGTTGGAGAAGGATATCAATTTGGCCATTGCCGAAAAAACATATGAGGCTTTACGAAAAAAGGGCTATATTGTAGTGCTTAACCGTTCGGGGGACTACGCGCTGAGCAGTGACAATTTATGGTTGAAAAGCAGATCAAGACATTTGAAGGAC
Organism: Paenibacillus sp. F024; assembly: GCF_057814255.1. Taxonomy (NCBI): domain Bacteria; kingdom Bacillati; phylum Bacillota; class Bacilli; order Caryophanales; family Paenibacillaceae; genus Paenibacillus; species Paenibacillus sp. F024. The sequence continues at coordinate 49,738 of NZ_JBVASZ010000002.1, read as the reverse complement.
CTTGCGCAGCGGAGTCATTTGGCCAATGAAATCAAACCCAAAGCGATGATCAGCTTACATGTCAACTCGGCAAAAAATTCGTCTAAAAGAGGGGCCATCCTTCTTCATCAAAAAAGTGAGCAAAGCAAACTGCTCGCCAAGCATCTCCAGCATTCACTGAATCAATTTTACGGCAGGGACGAAAAGCCCTTTTACGGAAAAACCTATTATTTGCTAAAACATTCCCGTATACCTACCGTTATTGTGGAGATGGGCTTTATTACGAACCGTCAAGATCGCGAAATGCTGGTTCAGCCCAGCTCCCAGCAAGCCATCGCGGATCGTATAGCCAAAGGAATCGAGCATTATTTAAAACCGTTATCCAACCCTTTCTAAAATTTGATATATCTTGTTATTTGTTTCCGCATCCGGTTTTATACGCCGATAGGAGCAAATGACAAAAAACCTCGAATCCGTCTCGTATGAAGAGACAAATCCAAGGCTTTTTGTTTACCTCATTAAACGTTGGCATGATGCTTTCTGCCGGGGATTTCGCCGGTTTTGTTAAAATGATCGACAATAATATCAATTTCCTTCTTTAGTTCGGAAAGAAGCTCGGCTTCAGGCACTTTGCGGATCATCTCTCCGTAACGGAACAGCATCCCTTCCCCGCGGGCTCCGGCAATTCCGATATCGGCTTCGCGAGCTTCGCCGGGGCCGTTAACGGCACAGCCCAGAACAGATACTTTAATCGGCACCTTAAGCTTAGAGATATATTCCTCCACCTCATTAGCTATGGAAAAAAGATCAATGTCAAGACGTCCGCAGGTCGGGCAGGAAACCAGCGTTGCCGCATTCGTGATTAAACCGAAGGATTTGAGAAGCTCGCGGCATACTTTGACTTCCTCCACCGGATCTGCGCTAAGCGAGATGCGAATGGTCGAGCCGATCCCCATGCTCAGCAGCGCACCTAAACCCGCAGCGCTCTTTACGGTCCCGGAAAATAAGGTTCCCGCTTCCGTAATCCCCAGATGCAGCGGATAGCGGAATGCTGCAGCCGCTTTCGTGTAAGCGGCTATGGCCATAGGCACATCCGACGCTTTAAGGGAAACGATAATATCATGGAAATCAAGCTCTTCCAAAATTTTAATGTGATACAAGGCGCTCTCAACCATGGCCTCAGGAGTCGGATAACCATACTTTTCAAGAAGATGATTTTCCAACGATCCGGCATTCACACCGATGCGAATCGGAATCCCGCGCTCTTTGCAAGCCTTAACCACCGCTTCCACTTTCTCGCGGCGGCCAATGTTCCCCGGATTGATCCTCACCTTATCAATACCGTTCTCAATAGCCAGCAGCGCCAAACGGTGATCAAAATGGATATCGGCTACAAGCGGAATGGAAATTTGCTTCTTGATCTCTTTAATGGCCTCAGCCGCCTCTTTATTGTTAACTGTAACGCGCACGATTTGGCAGCCGGCTTCTTCAAGGCGATGAATCTCCGCTACCGTTGCCTTCACATCCGCCGTCTTGGTCGTACACATGCTTTGGATGATGACGTCATTGCTTCCGCCTATGGTCAGATTTCCAACTTTGACCGGAATTGTTTCCGTTCTATGAAACATCTGTTTTCTTCTCTCCCATGATACCAAACATCCTCCGCTCCGAAGCAGGTGTTCCTTCGCCCTTGAATGGGTGGTTAAGGAAATTCGGCAGCGGATTGGAGGTGTTTGATTTATTAGTATACCCTGCGCTTACGCGCTTTCTTCTTTTTTCTTCACCGATTGACCGTCAAGGGCAGTAATTTGAGGAGCAATCTTAGCTTGGACCGCTTCCTTCGTAACCACGCACTGTGAAGATTCCGTACGGGAAGGCGCCTCATACATCACATCCAGCATAATGCCTTCGATGATGGCTCTCAAGCCCCGTGCACCGGTGTTGCGCTTGATCGCTTCTTTCGCGATTTCTTCCAGCGCATCGTTCTCGAACTCGAGTGTAACATTATCCATCTCGAGCAGCTTTTGATATTGTTTGACAAGCGCATTTTTCGGTTCCGTCAAAATCCGCATCAGCGCAGCTTCATCCAGCGGCTCCAATGTGGAAATGACCGGAATACGGCCCACAAACTCCGGAATCAAACCGAACTTCAGCAGATCCTCAGGAAGTACAAGCGATAAATACTCGCCCGGCTTCAGATCGACCTTGTGTCCATCCGCACCGAAACCAATGACCTTCTTGCCAATCCGGCGCTTAATAATTTGCTCCAGACCGTCAAACGCTCCTCCGCAAATAAACAGGATGTTTGTTGTATCGATTTGGATGAATTCCTGATGCGGATGCTTACGTCCGCCCTGCGGCGGTACGGAAGCGACCGTTCCCTCAAGAATTTTGAGGAGAGCCTGCTGCACGCCCTCACCCGAGACATCACGTGTGATGGACGGGTTTTCGGATTTGCGCGCCACTTTATCGATCTCGTCGATATAAATGATTCCGCGTTCCGCTTTTTCGACGTCGTAATCAGCAGCCTGGATCAGCTTCAAAAGAATGTTTTCCACGTCTTCGCCTACATAGCCCGCTTCGGTAAGCGATGTGGCATCTGCAATCGCAAACGGCACATTCAAAATTTTGGCGAGTGTTTGCGCCAGAAGCGTCTTACCGCTACCCGTCGGACCCACAAGCGCAATGTTGGATTTTTGCAGTTCTACATCATCCAGCTTGCCCTGTTGGGTATTGATCCGCTTATAGTGATTATAGACCGCAACGGAAAGCGATTTTTTGGCCTGCTCCTGTCCGATGACATAGGAATCCAGAATAGCGCGGATTTCCATCGGCTTCGGTACATCCTTCAGATCAAGCTCTTCTTCGTGCCCCAATTCTTCCTCAACGATTTCCGTGCAAAGCTCGATGCATTCATCACATATATAAACGCCCGGTCCGGCAACCAGCTTACGCACCTGCTCTTGCGACTTGCCGCAGAAGGAGCATTTCAGCTGGCCTTTTTCGTCGTTAAATTTAAACATGGGATCACTCCTTTTCTAAGTCAAATCACTGCGAGTGATAACCGCATCAATGAGCCCGTATGCTTTAGCTTCCTCCGCACTCATAAAATTATCGCGGTCAGTATCGCGTTCGATTTTTTCGTATGGCTGTCCTGTACGGTCCACATAAATTTGATTCAGCTTCTGCTTGGTCTTGATAATCCAGTCGGCATGAATTTTAATATCCGATGCCTGACCGCGAACGCCTCCAAGCGGCTGGTGAATCATAACCTCGCTGTTCGGCAAAGCAAAGCGTTTGCCCGGGGCTCCCGCGGTTAACAGCAAAGAGCCCATACTTGCAGCCATGCCGACGCAAATCGTTGAAACATCCGGCTTAATAAATTGCATTGTATCATATATACCCATTCCCGCGGTTACCGAACCGCCAGGGGAGTTAATGTACAAGTGGATATCCTTGTCAGGATCCGTTGCAGCCAAAAACAACAATTGGGCTATAACCAGGTTGGCGACATCGTCATCGATCGCACTGCCCAAAAAAATGATGCGATCCTTCAACAAGCGCGAGTAAATATCGTAAGAGCGTTCGCCGCGGCCTTCCTGTTCTACAACCATAGGTACCAGAGTCATCGTCCCAACCCCTCTACTTCATAATGCAACACCAGTATCATACAAAATCATTGTAGCACGTTTAATGGCTAAAGTCATTCTCGCGGAAGTCACAGGTCCGATGTCCTTCATTTCACGCTGAAAGATGACGCCAAAATACTGAACAACAGCTGTTTCCTACTGCTCATTATGTACTTTCCATGGACTTCCTATGTACTGCACGGCAAAACTGTTCTATGTATGTCAACGTATGTCAATCGGTTGCGGCCAATTGCCGCTGTGAATGCAATGCTCTATATGTACAACCAAATATGCAAAACTGTGTACTTCGATATACCCGTTTCTTATGCCCATGTTATACGCATGCTTCAGCCGGCGGAAACATACTTTTGGGTAAAACAAAGGCACGCATGGAATGACACGTGCCTTTGAATGTATGTGACGCAGTATGGAGCATTATCCCTTACGCCGTTTTGCTGTTATCGAGCAAGAACTTAACCGTTTTGCGGTTCACAATGTCTTGTACCAAGGCAGGCATGTTTCCGTTGGACGTGAAGATACTGCGGATCTCGTCTGCGGAACGGCCGTACATTTTGGACAAGTTCTCCAGCTCGGCATTGATTTCTTCTTCTGTTGCTTCCAGGTTCTCAGCCTTGGCAATAGCTTCGAGCACCAGATTGTTCAGGACGCGCTTCTCAGCGTCACCGCGCATTTGACCTTTCAGGTCCTCTGCTTTCTGACCGGTGAACTGGTAGTACATCTCGATGTTCATGCCTTGCGTGCGCAAACGCGATTCAAATTCTTTAACCATTTGCTCAGCTTCGTCATTGATCATCACTTCAGGAATTTCAACTTGAGCCGCTGCTGCCGCTTTTTCGACCACTTGGGTTTCTCTCTTGGCGTCAATCTCGTTTTGCTTGCGCTCTTTCAGCTTGTTTTCGAGATCAGCCTTGAATTCATCAAGCGTTTCGAACTCGCTGACGTCTTTGGCGAATTCGTCGTCAAGCTCCGGCAGGTTTTTGCGTTTGATGTCGTGCAGCTTGACTTTGAATACGGCTTCTTTGCCTTGCAGCTCTTCAGCTTGATAATTTTCAGGGAAGGTTACGGTAATGTCCTTCTCGCCGCCGATCTCCAAACCTACCACTTGGTCTTCAAAGCCAGGAATAAAGCTGTTGGATCCAAGCTCCAGGGAATATCTCTCGGCTTTACCGCCTTCAAATGCAACCCCGTCAACGAAGCCTTCGAAGTCGATTACGACAACGTCGCCGTTTTGTGCAGCGCCTTCTTCGACCGGTACCAGCTCCGCATGGCGCTTTTGCAGTCTTTCCAGTTCTTCATTCACTTCTTCAGCCGTCACGGAAGCTTCTTCCGCTTCGAGCTCGATGCCCTTGTATTCGCCGAGCTCCACTTCCGGCTTGACAACAACTTTGGCTTTGAATTTCAAGCTTTGTCCTTTGCCGAACTGCTCCACGTCCACCTCAGGGCGGTCTACAGGCTCAACGCGCGTTTCTTCCACAGCCGCTACATAAGCATCCGGCACGATAAAATCAAGTGCATCCTGATACAAGCTTTCCACGCCAAATTTGGACTCAAAAATGGAGCGAGGCACTTTGCCCTTACGGAAACCCGGGACGTTCACCTTTTGTACGACTTTCTTAAATGCCTTGTCCAGAGCGGCGGCCACCTGATCCGCATCCACTTCAATATCAAGAACCACAACGTTCTTCTCTATTTTTTCCCAGCTTGCTTTCATTTTATGCTTTCCCCTTCCAAAAATGTTCCATTCCAATTTTTATTACTGCAACGAACTGAGGACAGGCCTCTCGATATAACCATTATATTATAACCATAATGAATGACGTTTTCAAGGCATAATATTGAGCTAAACCAACTGAATAATCATCAAACTCTTCGGGTAAATACATTCGAGGCAAATTGCTGCATCAACCTGTACGCTTGCTCCCATTGGAATGTCAATTCGGAAGTAATGCCGTACTGCTCCATAATGTCAGCCTTATCCCCACCCTCAAACAAACGCTCCAGTAACGTCAGGTGCAGCGCAGCAGCCCATACATCGACACAAGCGGTTTCCTGCTTCAGCATCTGGGCATAAAACGAGGTGCCGTAAATAAACGCAAGGAATTCATTCCAGGTTTCCCCCGCAAAGTAGGATAAGGCCGGATGCTGCGTTTCGCTGATTTCCTGCACCCGGTAAATAATGTCTTGAATCTGTGAAGGAAACTGATCAAAGCCTGCCGGCGTGTCTTGAATGTCGACCACACCGGTTTCTCCATTCTTATGGAGTGTCACGGTCCCCGTCACACCGCGCTTTTTTAACGTTTGAAGCGTTTTGAATTGAATAATGGGATGAAGCGGCATCTGTGTAAACCAATCCAGCAGGGCCTGGTCAATGTCCGGGTGTTCCAAAAAAGCAAGCTGATCCAGCGCCAGCATCAGCTTGTCCGCGTCTTTGTGCTCCCTTAAGCTTTCCAACAGCTTTTGGGCATACTCCATGCCCTGTTCGCCCTTGGCACTAAGATGCTCTCGCAGCAAATCCGTCTCGCTTAGATCCTGCCCCAAGTCGATATCGGATTGATACACGAGATCGGGAAACATCATATACAGCCAATCCAAAAGCGATTGCCATTCTTCCCTCACTCTTTGGTCGTCGGACTGGCAAGTTAGCAGGAAACGCAGCAGCCTGATCGCATCGCCGTACTGTTCCGCCTCCAGGAGTCGGGTCAGCTCATATTGATAGTACTCGACGGTTTTTGGAAAAAGAATTACATTATCGTTCGATTGTCCGTTCATGCGACACCGCCTTTCCTTAAGCGACTTTCCTATGAATGCCAGTGTACCCGAAAAAGAAAGCGAAAGCAAAATCTGCGAAAACCGCTTACGATACCGTTCAAGGATGAGCGGCCGCAAATCAGAAGCAGATTTTGCTGCGATAAAGAAAAAGGTTCAGCTCCGCTGAAAATGCACACTTTTTTTTCGTTAAAAAAGCCCTTGATGGCAGGCATCCGGGCTGATTGCATATTCAACTGGATCGTTAGGATTCCGACCACAGATTAGTCCATTTTCATGGCGGCTTGGATCAATTGAGCCTTGATGTGCGGATTCTTGTCGATATAAGCATACATTCTGTCGACGGCTTCCTTGTTCTGCAAGTAGTCGCGTTCGTTTTGAATCATCTGGTGAGACCAGTTCAAAAGCGCGGCTTCCGCCGCTCCGAGACGGTTCAAGGCTGTGTGCAATCCGGTATCTTCAATAAGCTGCTCCATCGTTTCCTGGTTCACCGTTCCCAGCTTCTTTGTAGTTGCCAGCTTTTTCTCGAATTCTTTGTTAGCTTTTTCAAATTGCTCCTTGGCTTCTTTATATTCCTTTTGCTGCTCCGATAACGTCTTCTTCATACTTATGACCACCTTTACATGTTGATTCTCTGCATCTCTGTCAAGCGTATTTAAAAATAGAATGGAACACAAACTCCATTTTCTATTCATCGCCGCCGCATGGCAGAACGTACCCAAAGGTTTTATACGTTTTAGTGTAACTTTTATTCGATCGTTTGTCCAATTGTTCGTCAAGTTTTTGAGTCTTCCGCCCACAGCGGACAGACATGAATCGCCTTTTTACCGCATAACCTTTAACATCTTGCTGTCACTCCTTAGAGAGGCTTGTTTAGCCTAGAGAAATTACAGAGATCGGAGAGGATAAAGACAATGTGTGGGATTACGGGATGGATCGATTGGCACAGAGATTTGACGCAATATCCGTCCATTCTTGAGAATATGACGGATACGCTCGCCCCGCGCGGTCCGGATGCGTCGGGCACATGGATCACCCCCCGCTGCGCCCTCGGACACCGGCGTCTCAGCGTCATGGACCCGGAGAACGGTGCCCAGCCGATGACGCGAAGAGCAGGCGATTATACGTACAGCCTTGTGTACAACGGTGAGCTATATAATGCCCCCGAGCTGAAAAAAGAGCTGGAGCTGCGCGGTCATCGTTTTTTAACGACATGCGACACCGAGGTGCTCCTCGTGGCGTTTATCGAATGGGGCCAGGCCTGCGTGGATCGGTTTAACGGCATTTTTGCCTTTGCTGTTTGGGATGATGAGGAACAGTCTCTGTTTGCAGCCCGCGATCGGCTCGGCGTTAAGCCGTTTTTTTATTCTTATACAGACGGCCGATTTTTGTTTGGCTCGGAGCCTAAAGCCATTCTCGCACATCCCGACTTTCCCGCCCAGATCAACGGGCAAGGGCTGGCTGAGATTTTCGCCGTTGGGCCGGCGCGAACCCCCGGACACGGCATATACAAAAATATGCATGAGCTGAAGCCCGGTCACTGCATGGTGATGGATGCCAACGGCCTTCGCATCCGGGCTTACTGGAAGCTGGAAAGCAAGCCCCATGAAGATAACGTCGAAACCACAGCCGAAAAAGTGCGCGAGCTTTTGGAGGATACGGTAAAGCGCCAGCTTGCATCCGACGTGCCGATCTGCACACTGCTCTCAGGCGGGCTTGATTCAAGTGCGCTTACGTCTTTTGCCTCCCGTCATTATCAGGAACAAGGCCTGGGGACATTGCATACGTACTCGATCGATTACTTGGACAATGACAAGCATTTTAAAATGAACGCCTTCCAGCCAAACGCCGACGCACCTTGGATTCAGCGGATGACCGATGTTTTGGGCACCGTCCATCACGCGTTGGAATTCGATACGCCGGAGCTTGTCGATTCTCTAAACAGTGTCGTATATGCCCGCGATATGCCGGGGATGGCCGATGTCGACGGATCGCTGTATTTGTTCTGCCGGGAAATCAAAAAAGAAGCGACGGTGGCGATTTCCGGCGAAGCTGCGGATGAAATATTCGGCGGCTATCCCTGGTTTCACCGTGACGATGCCTTAAACGCACAAACCTTCCCCTGGTCGCTTGCCACCCCGGAACGCGTCGCTCTGCTGTCACCCGACTTTGTCGATTGGGTGAAGCCTGAGCAATATGTTCAAGAACAGTATCTCCAAGCGTTATCCGAGGTTCCGCGGCTGGCCGGCGAGGACCGTTTGCAAAACCGAATGCGAGAGATGTCATATCTTAATATCACCCGCTTCATGCCGACGCTCCTCGACAGGAAGGATCGGATGAGCATGGCGGTCGGCCTTGAGGTTCGCGTACCATTTTGCGACCATCGCCTTGTTGAATACGTCTGGAACATTCCCTGGGAAGTCAAGACGGCGGGCGACCGCGAAAAAGGAATTTTGCGAAAAGCGCTCAAAGGCGCTCTGCCCGACGATGTGCTGACCCGCAAAAAAAGTCCGTATCCGAAAACACACAATCCAAACTACTTGTCGGCCGTCCGTTCCTGGGTGCTCGACATCTTAAACGATCCTTCTTCTCCGCTGCTGCCATTTATCGACGCCGCCAAAATTCGTGCGTTAGCCGAAAATGACGGCGGCCGGTTCGATCTCCCTTGGTTCGGACAGTTAATGACAGGACCCCAGCTGTTTGCCTACCTCGCGCAAGTGGATACTTGGCTGCGCAGCTACCAAGTGAGTATTCGCTGACAAAGGACAGATAACGGTCTGTATATGAAATAACGGAACGGACTGCCGGAATGTTTCACCGTGCAGTCCGTTCCGTTATGATTTTTATTCGTGGTCGGCAAGTATGCCCCACAGCTTGCGCAGCGCCCGGCCGCGATGGCTCAAGGCGTTTTTTTCCTCCACCGTAAGCTCGGCGAGCGTACGGCCCAGCTCCGGCACATAGAAGAGCGGATCATAGCCAAAGCCCCGTTCCCCTCTCGGAGAGTCGATAATGACGCCTTCGCATTCTCCTTCAACCTCAGCAATCGGCTCTCCGTTTTTGTCGACAAGCGCTATGGCGCACACGAAACGGGCGGGACTAAGAACCGCAGCCCCCCCCTGTTGTGCGGGGGCTTGAGCTAACGAAACCCGCTTACCCAGCTCATCAAGCAGCTTGCGGTTGTTCGCCGCATCATCTGACGGCTCTCCGGCATAACGCGCCGAATAGACGCCGGGAGCGCCGCCAAGACGATCAACGCATAAACCGGAATCATCAGCGGCCACGGCGACTCCGAACTTCAAAGCGATAGCTCTCGCTTTAATCAGCGCATTGGCTGCGAATGTCTCCCCATCCTCCGGGATATCCGGGATATCCGGGTAATCACGCAGGCTGCGAACCGTCATGCCTTTATCCCGAAACAGAGATTCGAATTCTTTAACTTTTCCTGCGTTTTTCGTTGCAATCAGAATTTCAGGACCGAGAAGCGGCATGAGAAGCCCCCCTGATCCGTTCAGAAATCGGTCCAAGCACCTTCTCCTGCTCACTGATCATCGATTGAATGCCAAGCTCCGCCAACAACAGCAGCTCATCGAGCTCTTCGCGGGAGAACGGCGCCTCCTCCCCTGTTCCCTGAACCTCTACGAATTTACCGCCGCCGGTCATCACCACATTCATATCTACCTTCGCTTTGGAATCTTCCTCGTAGTTCAAATCGAGAAGGGCCTGCTCCTGAATAATGCCCACACTGACCGAGCCAAGAAAATCTATAATCGGAAAACGGCTTAATTTTTTGTCGGTAGCCAATTTATCGATCGCGATCGCCATCGCTACGAACGCCCCCGTGATCGACGTCGTACGGGTGCCGCCATCGGCTTGAATCACGTCGCAGTCCAACGTGACAGTCCGTTCCCCAAGCGCCTCCAGCTGAACTACCGAACGAAGCGCCCGGCCGATCAAACGCTGAATTTCCATGGTTCGGCCGCCCAGCTTGCCTCTGGCCGCTTCCCTCTGGTTTCGGACCGAAGTCGCGCGGGGCAGCATCGAATATTCCGCCGTTACCCAGCCCTTGCCCTGCCCTTTCATAAACGGGGGAACCCTCTCTTCAATCGTGGCGGTACAAATCACCTTGGTATCGCCCACCTCAACGAGAACGGACCCTTCCGCATGCTTGTTATAATTTACCGTCATTTTTACCGGTCTGGTTTCATCGGCTCTTCGGCCGTCGCGTCTTATCAAGTGTTTCTTCCTCCTTTTGCTCTGACGCTCCTTATTGTACCAGAGCAAATATGGAAAACCAACCGGTACCGGGTTTCTGCTGGATCGGGGCGTAATGATGAATTCGGTAAAAATCCCCCTTTATCCGTCACTGCCGCATTAAGGGGGCTCTGGCCATGCGGTTGAACATTACAGCTTCATCTGGTTAACCGCCTGAGGCCTCGACACCGGCTTCGCGTAGCTTTGGTTGTCCGTCGCGCTCACATTGGCTTTTCCGTTGACCAAAATTTGCACTTTGGTGGATGCTTCCGCATTTTCCGTCAAGGAAAGCACCACGGCCTTCAGCGCTTCGGCCGGAGCTTTTTGATCCGGTCCGAGCATGGTGTCGGAGAAATTAACCGTGATAATATTCTCCGCTTTGCTGACCTTGAGCAGCTCCGCGCCCGGCGTCATTACCGCGGTCAAGCCCTTCTTCTCATCCGGACCGGCAATGAGCTGCTGCACAACCGCTTCAGCAACCTCGCCGGTCCGATTGATCAACCGGGTCACCGGCACATAGTAGCTGTATTCTTCCTGGTTTTGATTCAAGAAATAAAGTGTCACCGGTGTCGCTTGGCCGAACTCCACATGCTCCGGCTTCTCCAGGTTAATCCCCATCGCCCGGGTCAGCGCCTCGTCCATCGGCGTTCCGCCGACGGGCATTTCTTTCAACGCTTTACCCTCTACGCGAATTTGCACTTTGTCTACGGTAGGAAAGCTCGTAAGCGTCCAAGTGATTCCCTCCAATATTTTCCTTTCGTCCTGCAGGTTATAATCTGTGAAGGAATTGGAGAAATCTACGATAGCAAGCTTATCTTTGATGCTGATTCCTTTGATTTCGGTTCCTTTGGGGAGCAGACTCGTGAAGCCCGCAGGAAGCCGGCCTTCGGACGGTCCGCCTTCCACCATGTATTCGAGCGCTCTCTTGGCCGTGCTTTCTGTTTTCTCGATTTGCATGGCAATAGGAGCGACAAAGCCTTTCTCATCCTTTGCATAAACGGTGATTTGCATCGGATGGACCATGGCAGCCGAAACGGGTTGTGCCCCCACTTGCCCGGCATCCGTTCCGGTCTGTGGAGGATCGATCGGCTGAGATTGTTCCTTCGTCGCTTCCGAGCAGCCGGAAGTCAGCAGCACCACAATGCCGGTAACGGCGGCCCACCGTGTCCATTTGTACTGTTTCATTGCTGTTCCTCCTTTTATTGTCGGGGTGTTGTCCTTTTTTACTTATGTATACGAGACAGAGACAAGTTTATGACAACAATTTGTCCCCGCTTACGGACATGTCTATGTAGTTCTTAAGACGGTATTATCCTTGATTTACCAGTACTTGAAGCCTATAATAAAAGATGTGTTTTTCCAAAAAGAGGTGAGTCGCCAAATGGAAAACCGTCTTCCCGAACCGTCGTCGGATGATTTGTACCAAGCCGCTTTACTGCAGTCCCCGGACTGGCTATGGATTTTTGATGCTTCGGGAACTCCGGTCGGCGTATCACCTAAGCCGAATTCTGGAACACTCCTTTACAAGCGGGTCCACGAGAATGATTTGCCGCCCCTTCAAGAAGCATGCCGGCTGCTGCTGGATCAAGGTCAACCCTTTGTAACGGTGTTTCGCGCTATGCTTCCTGACAAAACATGGATTTGGTTGGAGGCCAAAGGATATCCGGTGACTGTACAAGGCAGCTGCAGACGACATGCAGCCATCGTCGCCAGAGATATCACTGACCTCAAGCAGCATGAAGAGCGTCTCATGCGTCTGGCTTATTACGACGCACTGACCGGGCTTGCAAACCGCCGATTGTTTCAAGACCGCTTCTGCCAATCGCTTCATTTAGCCAAGCGTTATCATTCGAAGCTGGCCGTTCTTTATCTGGATTTGGATAACTTCAAGCGCGTGAATGATACATACGGCCACTCCATCGGAGATGAGCTCCTGGTCATGGTCGCTTCCCGGTTAGCCTATTCCATCCGCGAGCCCGACACCGTAAGCCGAATCAGCGGCGACGAGTTCGTTGTGCTGCTTCAGCAGTTCGAGCATCCGGAGGATGTCGCCAAGGTTGGCCGCAGAATGCTGGAGGCGCTTAGTCAGCCGTTTCATCTGCACGGGCTGACCATTGCAATCACCTGCAGCATCGGAGCCTCCTTTTATCCTCAAGACGGATTGGACCTTGAAACGCTGCTGCAATGTGCTGATGCCGCTATGTATACTTCAAAACAGCAGGGAAAGAATCACTTTCTTTTTTTTAGAAATACGAAGGAGGCGTCCTCGTGAAATACAGTTTGAACAGCAAAAAAGTAGCTGAAGCCTCCCGTGAATGGTTAAGAAATCGCGGGGTTCGGACGGAGGATATTGCGGAGCTGACGTATTTTCTGCAAAAGGACTATTACGACAACCTGACGCTGGAAGAGTGCATGGCAAGCGTGGAGCAGGTGCTGTCCAAGCGGGAAGTGCAAAATGCCATCCTGACAGGCATTCAGCTTGACATGTTGTCGGAGAAGGGCCAATTGATGTCCCCTCTTCAGGAAATGGTCGAAAATGATGAAGGGCTTTACGGCTGCGATGAAATCTTGGCGCTATCCATCGTGAACGTATACGGCAGCATCGGTCTTACGAATTTCGGATATATCGACAAGCTGAAACCGGGTATTGTAAAACAGCTGAATGATAAAAGCGGAGAACGCAAGCATACGTTTTTGGACGATATCGTCGGTGCCATCGCCGCTTCGGCCAGCAGTCGGATTGCACATCGCAAACAGGAAGAAAAAGAGAAGGGATTCGATGAATAAAGCTTCGTTAAAAAAGGCAATGCTTCTTTTTCTCAAGAAGCATTGCCTTTTTGTTTGTCAAGCTGTTTATTGGAGCGGAGCCAGGGAATCGGCGATGGCCTCGACAGCCTCCGGAGCAACGTCCTTGGCCGGCTGGATGGCCACGAACGTGTCACCTTGCTTCAAATAAAGGCCGCTCTGTCCGCCTACCGTCAGCCAATTGGCCGTGCCAATGCTAAGCTGCACTACTTTCTCAGGCTCCAGTCCCGCGGGTTGAAGCTCATCAGAAGACTCCATCACAGCCATATGATTATATTTTACCGTCATGACTTTCCCGCTGCCCTGCACTTGGTTGAGCTGATCACCGGGAACTGTTTTTTGCGGAACATAAATGGTTGCGACGCCGGTGAATTTGGCTGTATTTCGAATCCCCTCCTTGTCCGCGTCCGTGTAGGTAATCGGTACAAGCTCTGGCGGAGCAGCCGGCGGCTTGGCGGCTTGGTCTCCTTGATTTCCTTGATTCCCTTGATTTTGTGCCTGCCCTTGCTGCCCTTGCGTGGGCGGGGACTGTCCCTTTTGACAGGCCGTTAAGGCCAGCAGGGATAACCCTAGAAGCAACGCCAAGGACCACACTGCCGCTTGTGTCCACGGATATCGTGCATTCATTGTTTATGTACCTCCATGTAATCTGACATCGATGTCCAGTTTAACTTCCGCCCGTGCCAACGCTTCTCTCCACCGCTCTTGCGTCCAAAAGCCGCTGTATTGCTTGCGGGTGGCTTCTCCCAAACGCAAAGGATCGGTCCGAAGCTCCTGCAGAGAATGGATAAGCTCCTCTCCCTGCTGCTTCAATCTATCTTCCCATTGCCAGGCTGTGGATCGTCCGTCCGAAAGCGCCGTTATCGACAAAAGCATCCTCAGCCTCGGATGCTTTAAATCACCGTTGGCGGCAATGTCCGCTTTACAGGAGACCTTCTTAAGCTCCGGCGTTTTATCGATGGCCGATTCCGCAGAATCCGCAGCAGGCCAGCTCATTCGCGGCAAATCGCCGCCGCGCAAGCAGGAGAGCAGCTCGCTTTGACCGGAAGAAAGCATGGTGACCGGCTCTTGATTTTTAAACAACAACGCCTGCGGTGCAGGTATCCGACCCCCTTCGCTCCAACCGGACAAAGCATCTGTAGAAAGATAAGGCAAAACGAGATCGTCACCAACCCTATAGTCGAAGGAACGAAGCGAATCTGCAGCCCAGCCGTTTTGGCTAAGCATCGCCATAACGCCGTCTGCACCATGCGGACTGCGTACCCACTGCTCGGCCGAGCCTTCCACGACGGCAAGCAGCGGCGTGCGACCTTGCTTCACACTGAGCCTTTGCAGCTGCTTGGCCCAGGACACCGGGAAGCCGTGCCTTCGTGCCCATGGCTCGCCGATCGCAATCCATCGGGGCGGCGCTTTTTGCTCCCACTGCCAAACGGCTTCCGAGAAGGCGGAAAAGGATTGCGTACGCGGCTCTCCCGCCGCAAAAGCCTGCAGCTTCCCGCCTGCGAAACGGGTCAAGTGTTCTGCGGTCGTTACGCGCAGCCCCCCCGGATCAGCGTCAACTCCGGCTACCGTGAGGTGCGCCCCTTCGTACTGAAACGGCGTCACCGGTTCGTCATTGGATGCCGTACAGCCGGTGCCCATGACCAAACATGCAACGATCGGCATGAGACGCCTCAACAGCAATCGGTCCTTTGCCATTCACCCTTCCCCTTCCATTTTGCGCTTTGGGCAGAGTGCAGAAGCTCTGCATTTCTCGCTGATCTAATATTTCCCATTTCATAAAAAAATATGCATAGTACGGCGGATCTATTGAAATCAAACCCTTACATGTATAAAGGCATAAATAAATAGCCTTCGTTTGTCCCAACGAAGGCTTGATGCCGTACCTTATTTTCTAACGCCTATGCTTACAACTGCCTATAGCTGACCATTCCGTCCTGCTCGATCGAGCGTACCTTGCCCGCTTCACGCAGCCAAATCAGGTGCGCCATCGTCTCCGACAGAGCGAACCGGAGCTGGTGCACGCTCAGTTTGTCGCCGAAAGCGGCGCGGCATACGTCATAAGCCGTACGCGGCTCCGTCAGAAGAGCCCGCATCGATTCGAGCCTTTGGTGGTGATGAACGATCAGCTCCTTAGCCCGCTGCTGCAAATAAGTGAACGGCTTGCGGTGACCGGGAAACGCCAGGCGCACCTCGTAGCGGCTGATCTGCTCCAAGCTGGTCATATAGCTAGCCAGCGGGTTCTCATCGATGCCCAACGGCAAGTAACTGACATTCGGTGAAATTTGCGGCAGGACATGGTCACCGCAGAACATCACAGCTGTCTTTTCAAGATAAAAGCATAGGTGACCGGAAGCATGACCCGGTGTATGAATCGTCTCGTAGACGTCCTTGCCCAGCCTAACTTTCGCCGCTTCATCAATCAAGGTAACCTTCGGCTGCGGAGAGACCGCCTGCACAAAGCTGTCCATATTATCCTTCATGGCCTTCTCCAGCTCCGCAGGCATCCCGTTGATTCGAAACAGTGTCATCAGCTTCTCCGCCATGGGCTGACCCTCACCCCACAAGAGTCCGGTATGCTCCCAAGCCGTCCGCGACATCATGACGGGAGCGCCGCCTGTACGTTCTTGAAACCACCCTGCCAGACCATAATGATCGGGATGATGATGGGTAAGAACGATACGCTCAATACTATCGAAGCGAATTCCCCGTTCCGTGAGCACTGATTCCCACAACGCCTCGGATTGCTCCGTCCGGAGACCGGGATCGATCAACGTCCAGCCGTCCGGACCGGGCAGCAGATAGCTGTTGACAAAACGCAGAGGAAACGGAAGCGGAACTTTGACCTGCAGGACATCACCGTGCTCCGTAACCGTAGAGGCTGCCGACAATCGACCGGACATCTTACTTCTCCCTCCTTCCTACAAAAATCATCCGTTTGGAGTTGGCAGGATCATAAGGGGATGCATCGTAGCCGCCATATACGGCATCTGCAACCAGTCCCGCCCGGTGGAGCATCTGAACAAAGCTTTCACGGTCAATCAGCTTTACCTGCTCCTCGTAAACCCGTTCTCCCCTATTCTTTTCATCCTGCAGTACAATCGTTTTCCGGACAAATCCGTCCTCAATCCGGCGCCGTTCGTCGATCGTAATCTCGCCTTCCGTCCGTACCGAATGAGGTACGAGGTGAGCAGATACGTAGGAAGGATTCAAATAATCTATAATAAATCGTCCATCCGGTTTAAGCAGTCTTTGGATCTCCTTTAATACCCGTTCATTGTCGGCCGGCTCGTTAAAATATCCGAAAGACGTAAACAAATTCACCACCGCGTCAAACCGGTCCGTCAAGGGTACGCTGCGCATATCTCCCCGGATCCATCGTACGCTGCCTTCCCGATCCAGCTTCCTGGCTTCTGCCAAAAGCACCTCGGAAAGATCGACCCCCGTGACCTGGAAGCCAAACCCGTGAAGCGCCATGGAATGGCGTCCCATTCCACAGCACAAATCAAGCACTTCCGCCCCTTCCGGCAGCTCCAGCCATTCCATCATCCGGCGTACCTCTTCATAGGCTCCCTGTAAATCACGATGCTTATATACCAACAAATAATCTTGTCCAAAGCTTTTCTCGTACCACTCCGTCATGATCTCCATCGTCCCCTTCTCTTACACATCGGCTTGAAACCCGCTTGACAGACTAACCCTTATTTTAACAGAAGAAGGGGGCAAAAACACGTTTCAGTTTCCGACCCGGCACGAGTATAGTATAATGATACTTTAATTGGCGTTCAATCTGGTATCGGAGGAAGATCATGGAGCGCGAAAGCCTGTCACAAAGAATTTCCGGCCGAAAAGCGAAAGAGATTTTTGAACTGATCCGTAAAGTAGGAACCGTATCCAAAATCGATCTCCTCGACAAAAGCGGCCTGACCGGGAGTACGTTAACCCGAACCTTAGAAGAGCTTACTGCACATAAAATCATTTTGGAGGCTGGTTTCGGAGACTCAACGGGCGGCCGAAGGCCTATATTATATACCATTAATCCCGACTATGCCTATGTATTCGGACTGGATATTTCCAGAATGTACTCCAAGCTGGTGCTTTTCGATCTGCAAATGAATAAGCTCGATTCCAAAAGCTGGATGATGACCGATAGTCTTACCCCGGAAGTGCTCTTGGATGAAATTATATTGACGGTACAGAAGATGATTTCCGAGCGCGGCATCCCATCCCATAAAGTGCTGGGCATCGGAGTCGGAGCAGTCGGACCCATTGATCGCACATCAGGGACCATCCTGGAACCCTTATATTTTCCTTCCGCGGGCTGGAACCAGGTTCATGTGACGGAAGTTCTGGAGCAGCGCCTCGGATTCCCCGTTCTTCTCGATAACGGGGCAAATACCGCCCTAATCGGGGAATCCTGGTCTGACCGCGGACGGGATTATCAGCATCTGCTGTATATCCATGTCGGGGTCGGATTACGCTCGGCCATGATGACCAACGGACAAGTCGTTTATGGCGCTGTAGACATGGAAGGGGCCGTTGGCCAAATGATTATTCAAACCGACGGGCCAAGGCTTTGGGGACAAGGGAATTTCGGTGCTTGGGAATCCTACGCCTCCATTCATGCGCTGGAGCAGCAAACTCAAACCCGGCTCAAGCAAGGACGGGACAGCATCCTGCTGCGAATCGAGCCGGATCCGGAGAAGATTACATTCTCCCATCTTGGACAGGCATTAAGGGACAATGATCCTCTAACCGTCGAATTGTTCACCCAAGCCGCGACTTATTTTGGCATCGGCTTGTCCAACCTGCTCAATATTTTACATCCTGAAAAAGTCATTCTCGGCGGTGCTTTAATCAGCAGCCACCCCGGTTTTTTCCATATCGCCACACGGGTCGCCATCCAAAGAACGTACTATTATCCCAAGTATCAAGTCGTGTTCAGCCAGGGGGCCTTAGGAGAAGATGCGCTTGCTACCGGCGCGGCCATCATGGTCATTAACAAGCTGACGGCCGTATAAGGGAGCACCGCCTCCAGACGCCAAAAAAAGCTCCAGAGAAACCTTTTGGTCTCCATGGAGCTTTTGCAAATGTGATTATGCCGATGCTTCATCCTCATCGATAGTGTCGCCGTGCAGCTCTTGGAACAGCTCAACCAGCTTTCCGTGCTTGCGCAGCGATTTCTCATGAATAAGGTTCAGCTTTCCATTATCAAGCTGCCCGAAGCGCTCGATCAGCAGCTCGTTGTCATGCGTCCAATCGAAGCCTTCAAAAATGTTCAAGCATTTCGTCCAGTTCTTCACGTATTTACCGTCCGCAAACAAATGACGGTTCGCATACAGCGCAATACTCTCCTGCATGGCACGCGCAGACGAGTTATACTGAGGCAACCCGGGCTGTTCCGGCATCAACGGAATGAGTGTGGTAAAAAATTGGTGCAAAATCTCAATATAAGTAGAAGGATCCTGCTTGATTTTGCGGGCCAGCTCATAAGATGGCTGCATCTTTCCTGTAAACAGCATGGTAGCTGTAGAATACAACCAGCTGAACGAAGTGAAGTTTTTGTTGTATGCGGTCAGGTTAGCCCTGCGTTCCACACCCGCGCCCTTCAAGAACACGTTATGGTCTACCACCTGCTGAATCACGACGTTAAGCGGATCGATGGAGTCAAACGAATGGCCGAGCTCCTTGCTCACCAGCTGAACCTTGGAGTTAATGTCACCGAACAGCTGCTTTTCTTCCTCTTCGCTGAGACCAATGTAAATTTGGACCGCCAGTTCGCTCTCCATGAGCTCCAGCCGGCGGCGCTCCAACTGCTCTACCTGTCCTTCAAGCTGTTCCAGCTCGGCGGTAATCTCCGCATTATCCGGCGTCTTGCGGTGCTTGATCTTTAAGGCTGCAAGCTTCTTATCCAAGCTGCGGGCTTCTTTGAGCATTTGCTCTCCTACATAACCCAAAGCAAGAATACGGTGCTGTCCGTCGAGAATGCTCAGTTTGGAGCCTGGACGCAAGTACAGCCCGTTCTCCGCCTTTGCCAAGCTGCTGACATCGCGCAGACTAAGCGTAACCGGACCAAAAAATACGCGGTCGAGATCGCGCTCCTGCAAATAATTCGCAATTTTGCGGCGCTGACCGGCGCTCAGCTTTCTCTGTACCATCGGGTCAATCGTTGTATAGTTCAGTAAATCCTGTACCTGTATGGCTACCGTCGCAAGTCCGAAACGATCGCAAAAGGGATGGATCGTCATTTGTAGGTTTAAGCCGTCCATTAGCCAACGTCCTCCTTAGTGTTTTCCGTTTGGAAAACTTGCTCAGCAAGCGAGTCTTCACGAATCAAAAACATATGGTGCTCGTTATAGAAATCTTTAACAAACTGATAGGCTTTCACAATACGGGAGCGTCTGGGCAAACGGTCTTTCTCATCCCCGCTGTAGATGGCATCCCAATCAATGTGAGGCAGGATTTTAAGCGCATAGTCAAGCGCATATTTATTAAACGTACCGGTTTTGGTCACTTCACCATGGAAAAACATAGAAAGAGCGATTTGCAGGTTCTCCGACCAGCACAATTCGCCTTTTTCCGGCGCAGGCAAATACTTCAGCAGGCTCTCAAAGTAATGGACGGCCAGCTTCATGTGTTCTTCTACCTGTTGATCCTCGAAGTAATACCCGTTGTTACGGGCAGCCGACTTCAAACGGCCTTCAAACAAACCAATCATAATTTCGATCAGCAGATGATAAGAGAACAGGTACTCCGGTCCTTTGCCCCGTTCGGTAAACATGTCGACCGGAATTTGTTTCATCACCTGAGTTTCCAGCGCCAACCGGGAAGCAAGGACATGATAAAATCTGCGCTGCTCTCTGAGAACCGCCAAGTTACCGCCAATCTTGCGCGGAAGCTTATTGATGTCCGAGAACAATTGACGCTCTTGACGCGCGTTGATATCGAGATAAATCATGGTGGACATCGGGAAGGCGTACAGCTTGCTCAGCTTCGCCGAAATTTCCTCCATACGATCATATTCTCTGCGGTCTTTGGCTCTTGCCATTGCGCTTTGTAGCGTTTCCATTAAACGACGGAAAGCCGCCAAACGATGCTGCCCGTCGACCACGTAGAGCTTCTCGATGGCCTGAAGTCTGTACAAACGTGAATCCGGATCGTATTCACCGGCACCGCGGGCAGACAAAATAATACCCGGGAAATAAATTCCTTGTCCGTTATCCAAATAAAGCATGATATAATCCATCATTTTGGACAAGTTTTGTGGTACGATGGAGCGCTGAACCTCCAAATCGACTTCATAGATGGCGAAAAGCTTGCTCATGGGCAATGTTGTTGAAAGCGTCGTTTGGCCGAAGGTTCTGGAAGCAACCCCTGGAATTTCTATATAGGACGACGCCTTCTGCTCCGCCAGCAGCTCCGACAGAGATGTGATGTTATCCATATCCGTATTCCTCCTTGGATACCTTGCAGTTAGGCATATGAGTATATTTTACTATAATAGGTTGATATAATTCCATTATACACAGAAAATGCGCAAAACATTCAGCTTTCCGGCAATTTACGCAGTTTTTTCGTAAGAAAAACCATTTGACATCAGGAACCCTTGGCAAAAGCACGATCCGCCAGCTTCAATTGCCATAGCCCAGTGCTGCAAAGTTATAGTTAAGCATATAAAATTAATCGTATATGCTTTTTAACGGGTTGTCAATTAACTTGGCCTGAAACTCATTCCTAAAAACCAAATGACAAAGAGACATCCCAAGGGATGCCTCTTTGTCTTGTCTTCTGGTATATTCAGCTGCTTCATGGCGGTCGGATCGAATTGTAAACCACGAAAGCCAGCTTTAGAATGTACTTTTATTTTTAAGATTCATCGGTCTGCCGCACGGGGGCTTTTTGTTCTTTTTTAGGTTTTCCTCCAAGCGGAATGATTCGGTTCAGCGAGTTATACACCCATTTGGATTCTTTGGTCAGCAGCGGTCCCAGGATCGCCAGAATCAATACATAAAGTGCAGCAAACGGCTGTAGAATCGCCAGCAATCCCCCGGCTTTGCCGATATTCGCCATAATGATGGAAAACTCTCCCCGGGAAACGATTGTAAGTCCAATGTTCGCCGACGCCTTTGGCGATAAGCCGGCATATCTGCCTGCGAGCATCCCTGCAATGAAGTTTCCGATCAAGGTAATCACTACGGCTGCCAAAGAATACCATACGGCTCCGCCTAATGTAAGAGGATCGATCGATAATCCGAAGCTGAAGAAAAAGATGGCTCCGAAGAAATCACGAAATGGAAGGATGAGGTGCTCGATCCGCTTCATATGCTCTGTCTCCGCCAATACGAGTCCGGTCAGCAGCGCGCCGATGGCTTCAGCAACGTGAATGGTTTCGCCAATGCCCGCAATTAAGAACAAAGCGCCAAAAATCACCAGCGCGAAGGTTTCATTAGATCGGATGTTTAATGCACGGTTTAAGAATGGCACGACCTTTCGACCAAGGATAATAAAGAGGAGCATGAAACCAAGCGCCATTAAAGCGGAAAGCAAAACGCCGCCAAGTGAGGTAGCGCCGCTTAAGACAAGCCCGGAGAGGATAGAGATGTAAACAGCCAGAAATACGTCTTCGAACATGATAATGCCGAGGATCATTTCGGTTTCGGGATTTGCCGTTCGTTTTAAATCCACCAGCACCTTCGCAACAATGGCGCTTGAGGAAATGGTCGTTATCCCTGCAACGACCAAAATCTCCTTGAAAGGAAAGTCCAACATCCAGCCGAGCAGAATGCCTAACGTAAAGTTAATGGCAATGTAAATCGTTCCGCCCACGGCAATGGATTTGCCTGATTTAATCAAACGGCCGACAGAGAATTCAAGCCCCAGATAAAAGAGCAGGAACAGAATTCCGAGACGGCCCATAAATTCGATCAACGGCGCGCTTTCAATGAAGCGGAAATCGAATAATCCGATTTCGGGAGCATGCGGACCTACCGCCATCCCCACCAAGATGTAAAACGGAATAACGGAAAAGCGTAATTTAGCGGATAACAATCCTGCGGCAGCGATGAGCGCGATAGCAAGGCCAACTTCCAGAACGATATGATCCATCCTTATTCACTCCCATGAACCAGAATCTCTTTTAGGAGCTTTAGATGCTTTCGTTCTCCCGCAATAATAAGCGTTGAATCGGCTTTAAACACATAATCCGGGCCCGGATTGATCTTCTTGCTATGGTCTTTCTCGACTACGGCGATAATGCTGGTGCCTGTCTTCTGCCTGATTTCCAATTGTCCGATGGACAAGCCGATACATTTGTAATCGTGCTCGACCTTATACCATTCAATGGTCAAATCGTCCAGTTCCACTTCAATGGTTTCCAGCGCTTTGGGCTTATAATTCATTCCGCCGATGATGCTTCCAATGATACGCGCTTCATCATCGTCTAGCGTCACCATGGAGATGCTGTCATCCGGATCGTCATGTTCAAAGTGATAAAGCTCTCTTCTTCCGTCATCATGGATAATGACGACCAGCTTGTCGCCGCCCCGCGTAATTAATTGAAATTTACGCCCGATGCCGGGCAAATCGCTTTCTCTGATATTAGGCATAAGGAATGACCTCCTGTAAGTTCACTTCGTTGCCGAGGGTATAAATTGAACTATCGCTATAGCATTTAGGGCTTTAGCGCCACGAAATGCGAAGTAAACTTAACCGGTCTCAGACAAATTTTTCTTAATTGCTTGGAAACCGCGCATTCCAACCGGTGGACCGGTATCTGAAACCGCAAGAATACGAGCAGAAGTATCCAATAGCTTGATAGAGAAAACGCGAAAACCATATAGGTCATCATGACATGATGAAGCAGCGCACTTGAAGAAAAACTGGACTGGGCTGTGGAAAAGGCAGACGTTCTGGATACGGGTTCAACATTAATGGAGGGAGTTACCGCAGCCACGGCAAGCGCAAGCGCAAGCAGCAGAAAAAAAAACAGCCGTATGCGTTTATTCTTGAACTGCATTAAACTTCCCTCCTTACTCCGTTTTCATTTCATTATATAGTACTTTTTCTTTAAAATCCATTTTCTTTACCAAAATGGCTTTATAAAAACGAACGAATGATCTTCCTCATCGTTTATACCGGCTTAGCTAATTCCAGAATTTACACCTTTATTCTAATTCTTCTTCTTTGTTAGAATTACTATGCAACGAGAATAAGCCACAGGAGGCAAAGAATGAAAAAAATGATCCTTTCATCCGTATTGGCTACAACATTCTTATTTAGCGGAATTGCTGCTGCAGCTGCTCCAAATCAGTACATAGCCACGAGCTCTGATACCCTCTGGACCGTTTCACAAAAGCTGAATATTAAACTGGCTGATCTGCTGGCAGCCAACCCTAGGCTTGATCCGTATAATATTTATGCAGGCGTAGTGATCAATCTCCCTCAATCCTCAACACAAAAGCCGGGCTGGGAGGCCAAAGCCGATGCCATTATTGCAACCGGGATGAACCAGCTTGGAACGCCTTACGTCTTTGGCGGAGATACACCTTATACTGCGTTTGACTGCTCGGGCTTTATACAATATGTATTTAATCAAAACGGATATAACCTTCTTCATTCTGCGGCATGGATCAGTCAAATGGGGACGCCGGTAAAAAAAGCCGAGCTTCGCAAAGGCGACCTTGTATTTTTGCAGGGGACCTATACCAGCGGCGTTTCTCACGTTGCCATCTATCTTGGGAACAACAAGATTCTTCATGCCAGCACCTATGGAGGGACCAGAGAAGTAAAAATCACTTCCCTTTTCGGCATACCTTATTATGACGAGCATTATTGGGGTGCACGCCGTTTGATCAACTAAGAATGAAAAAACTGCACCTCCAATTGTTAGGGTTGTCTAACAATTGGGGTGCAGTTCACACTCGGCTTTTTCATTTTTATCTCTACATGGCTGACTTTTTTTCCATCAGCTCGGAGACACGCAAAAATTCAATTTCCTTCCTCAGTTTGGGAATAACCTCTCCCAGCACGGCTGCCGTTTTCTTTTTGGCTCCTACATGACCAATCACTACGCATTCGTCATGATCCTTCAGATGCTTTTGAAGCAATTGAATTTGCTTGGATATATGGTCTTTCGTATTGATATCATCGAGAAAAATATGATTTTCAATACAAGGGACCCCAATTTTCGAGGCCGTTTTGGAAACAATACTCCGGTAATTCGTATGGCTGTCCAGAAAAAATACCCCTCTTTTTTGGCATTCTTCAAGAATAATGCGGACG
The DNA here is from genome assembly GCF_057814255.1 of Paenibacillus sp. F024. Lineage (NCBI taxonomy): Bacteria > Bacillati > Bacillota > Bacilli > Caryophanales > Paenibacillaceae > Paenibacillus > Paenibacillus sp. F024. The sequence continues at coordinate 25,007 of NZ_JBVASZ010000002.1, read as the reverse complement.
ATGCGGGGATCGGCCGTCACTTTGGAGCCCATGTGATTATTGATGCCGACAGCATGAGGAACATCATCGAGAGCAGCATTGATACGCCGTCTAATCTCTTCATCCGTGAGCTCGGTCGTAATCGCCCCGGGTCCAAGCCATTTGTCTTTATACCCTGATTTGGGCTCCATCGGCATATGGACAATCACTTCATGACCGACTTTATGCGCCCATTCCGCGTCCCTTTTGGTCGTAGGCAAAAAAGGCATAACAGCAACGGTAATCGGAAATGGCAAATTCATCATCTCTTTAGTTCCGAACATGTCGTTACCAAAATCGTCAATAACGATGGCAGCCCTTTTCGATGGAATGGCAGCTTCCTGCGCTTCAACCAGCAGAGTACAACAAAGCAACAGCAGCACGGCTATACAACCTATCCCAAATTTCATAATAAGCTTCCTTCCCAAAACGCTTCATTAACCAATAATATGTTTGTTTTCTCCATGCAATATGCATATGGAGTATAGATTAACCAAAAGCCCTCTTCTTACGTTCCCTAACATAGAGACAGCGTAAAAAGAAGGCTTTGGACTGGGCACATGATAGCATAGCATTATGAGGATGGTTCTTTTTTATAAAATAGAGCTTTAATTCCTTCCGACTGCCCCTTGCGGGACAGAACATATAAGATATCTCCCGATTCCAAAATCGTATTTCCCCGAGGCGTAATCAATTTTTCCCCGCGTATAATCGCATTGATTAAAGAATCCTCCGGCATCTGCAGCTGATGCAATTCCTTTCCAGCCATAAGGGAGTCGATCTCCACCTGAATTTCAATGATTTCACTGTTTGTTTTGCCGATCGATACGAGCTCAAGAGTATGCGGCACAACGATCTTTTCGCCATTGGACAGTCCCAATTTATTAGCCAGCGGAGATATGGTCGCTCCTTGAACCAACGCCGAAAGGAGGACTACGAAAAAGACTACATTGAAAAACAATTGGCCTTTTTCCATTCCGGCCATTAGCGGATAGGTAGCCAGTACGATGGGAACCGCACCACGCAGACCTGACCATGAGATCAATATCTTTTCTTTCGTCGAAAATTTTAAAAACAACGTGCTGACAAACACACCGACCGGCCTTGCCACAAACATCAATAAGATCGATAAAATTATGCCTTGCCAGCTGATTTCAATCAATTCCGAAGGGAAGACCAGTAAGCCGAGTAATATAAACATAAGGATCTGCATCATCCACGCAAAGCCTTCATTGAATCTGAATATCGCATGCCGGTAGGTAAGATCGGAATTCCCTACTAATACAGCCATCACGTAAACGGCCAATAATCCGCTGCCCTTTAACAAAGACGTAGAGCTATAGGTAAAGATGGCAAAGGCCATGGCCAAGACGGGATATAGACCGGAAGAATCCAGATTGATCCGGTTAATACACCAAACCGTGATTTTGCCCAAGAGTATTCCTAATACAAGACCCAGTCCCATCTGCCAGAAAAAATTCAAAATCATAGTAAAGAAACCGGCATCCGGAGATTGGATCAGCTGTATTAACGAAACCGTTAAAAAAACGGCCATAGGATCGTTCGTTCCCGATTCAACCTCAAGTGTAGACGTCAATCTTTGTTTAATATTTTTGTTTCCCAAAACGGCGAAAACAGCTGCCGCATCCGTGGAGCCGACAATCGCCCCAAAAAGCATTCCCTCCAGCCAGCTCACATCGAGTATAAATTTGGCGCAAATGCCTATGACGACCGTTGTGAGTACAACGCCCAATGTGGCTAGAGACAGAGAAGGAGCGATGACTCCGCGCACATTTTTCCATTTGGTTTGCAAGCCGCCCTCAAACAAAATCACAATCAGCGCCAATATTCCGAAAAGCTGCGTTATTGCAGCATTATCGTAATAAATAAATTTACTTAAACCCATGCCCACAGCGATAAATAATACTAGGGAGGGCAGTCCGAACCTGGAGGAGAATTTAGTGGTGAAAACCCCGAGTAATAATAAGATTGCAAATAAGAGTATGGTATTGTCTATGGTAAACACCAAATTATCACCTTCCTACATGTTCTGTGATGAATGCCTTTTATGCCAGTCCAAAAAGAAGAACCAAAGCATACCCTAGGACAGCCAAGAGAACTGAGCCAATGAATCCGGCAATAAAAGACTTTAACCCTAACCGACGGAAGACTGCCAGCTCCACGTTAAGTCCAAGCCCCGCCATCGCCATAGCAATCAATACATACGCAATGGAAATCATATGATTGGCCACTTCTAAAGGTATCATATTTAACGTGTTTACACCACTCATCAGTATAAACCCGAATACAAACCAAGGGATGGGGATCGCCTTCCAGCTTGTCCTTTGCTCCATTCCCCCTTCCCTGATCTCCAGCCTATGGGCCCAATAGCCGATAAAAATAGCTGCAGGAACGAGCATGGCCACCCGGGTCAGCTTCACAATGACTGCCATATCCACAGCCTCCTTGCCTCCGGGAGCCGCAGCCGCTATCACATGAGCCACCTCATGAAGCGTAGCCCCCGCAAATACGCCGTATCCAAAGGGCGTCATTCCCAATACGGGATAGCTTACGGTGTAGACCAGCGTAAAAATCGTTCCCAGAATGGCCACTGTCGCGGCGCTAACCGCTGTTTCTTGATCGTTGGCCTTCATTTGAGGCGAAATGGCCACTATAGCCGCAGCACCGCATATCGCCGTCCCGCAAGCGGTAAGCATACCTAATCGATGCTGCACCTTCAACCACTTTGAAATGCCATAGACAACAAAGATAGCAATAATGATATAGGTGCAAGCTATGGCCAATAGCTTGGGACCTGATTGAATCATATCCAAAAGATTCAGTCTCATCCCAAGAAGGATGATGCCGATGCGCAGCAGTTTTTTGCTTGAAAACGATATTCCCGTACCCGTCTTCTCTCGAACACCCATTACGGCTCTCCAGATCATCCCAAGCAGGATCGCGATGACCAGCTGCCCCATCATATTCAGGAAAGGAAATCCCGATATCCATTTAGCCGAAAGGGCCAGCAGCAGTGTTAATCCTATTCCTTGGGCAAAGCCAAAGCCTCTTTTCAATGGAAGGTTTGTCGCTTGTTCCATCGTACTCACTCCTATAGTTGCGTTGAATCAGGCATGTTCTTAATGCTTCAACTATAGAGCCGAACCTTCCGGAAGTGAAATACCGATTTACTATCTTAATCATGAGTAAAACTAATGATTGGGATTGTATAGGTAAGGAATTGCAAATACAATAAATGTACAAAATCATCCGTTGGGATGAAACGGATACCATTCACCTATGGCTGTCAAATCGGAGGGCTTTCCATGATCGTAGAAACATTACGCGTTTTTGTTACCGTATCGGAACAAAGCAATTTTTCAAGAGCTGCGGAAATGCTCCACCTCTCCCAGCCTGGCGTGAGCCTGCATATTCGCAATTTGGAAAATGAATTTGGAGCCAAGCTGCTGCATCGCTCGCCCAAGCATGTCAAATTAACGGAGGCTGGGGAAATTTTATATAAGCAGGCAAAACAAATCCTTTCTCTTTACAGTGAAGCAAAACAGGAAATCCGATCGCTGCGTGACGAAGTCACGGGTTTGCTGAAAATTGGAGCCAGCTTTACGATTGGGGAGTACATCCTGCCGCGTGTGCTGGCCGAATATGTTCAGCTGTACCCTAAGGTTGAGATTCAGGTGAATATCGGAAATACGGAAGAGATCGTTCAAGCTGTCCGTACCAATGAGCTTGACCTTGGTTTGGTTGAAGGGCAGGTGACACAGCAAGGATTACACATCAAATCCATTATGAAGGATGAAATGATCCTGGTCGCCTCACCGGAACACCCCCTAAGCACTCTTAGAGGAGCCAAATTGGAAGCATCTCTACAAGGACAAATATGGATTTTTCGGGAGGAAGGCTCGGGTACACGAGCTTTTAGCGATCAATTTATTCATGATGCCGGGCTTGAAGTCAAACGTTCCTTCGTATTCAGCAGCACCCAGGGCGTAAAAGAAGCGGTAGCCTCCGGACTTGGTATTGCCATTCTTTCCCGCTTCGTCGTCAGCAAAGAATTGAATTCCGGCGAGCTTTGCGAAATTCCCGTCAAAGGGTATCGATTCATCCGAAATTTGTCCATGATCCAAGAAAAAAACGAAGCGGCATCCATGGCGTTAAACATGTTTATCCAAAAATTACTGTCTTCAACAGAATGATTTCCGCTGCACCCGAACCCATGTGAAGCTGCAATCCGATTAGAACACTGAAGGCCGCGGCTTTTACTTTGGAGATACCCATTGAAGCCGATCGACGGGTAAGGGTTGGCTGAAGTAATAGCCCTGCCCTTCATTGCAGCTTTCTTCCACTAAGTATTTTAGCTGGGCTTCATTCTCAATACCCTCTGCTACCACGTTCATATTTAAATTGTGAGCTAACGAGATGATGGCAGACGCAATCCGTTTTCCGTTCATATCATAATTGATATCATCAATAAAGCTGCGATCAATTTTCACTTTGTCAAACGGGAATTGGCGAAGATAGCTTAAAGAGGTATACCCTGTACCGAAATCATCAATGGATATCGAAATCCCCGCTTGCTTCAATCTCACAAGATTTTCTTTGATAAGCTCCACATCATCTAACAATATACTTTCCGTTACCTCCAGCTCCAGCCACTTTGGATCTAAATGTACTTCTTGTAACATATGAAGAACCAAATCTACAAAGTGATCATGCTGTATTTGTTTTGCAGAAATGTTTACCGCTACTTTAAAAGGAGGGACGGTTCCTGAGTTTTGCCATATTCTGACTTGACGGCATACGGTTTGAAGCACCCAGGTACCAAATGGAATAATTTGTCCGCTTTCTTCTGCAACAGGTATAAAATCGGAAGGGGGTATAAGCCCCAGCTGCGGGTGCTGCCAACGAATTAAAGCCTCCATCGCCGTGAGCCGCTTCGTTTTCAGATCTATAATTGGCTGGTAGTAAAGTTCCAGCTCATTGTTCTCAATAGCGAATTTTAAATCGCGCTCAATGGTTAATTTGTATGATGCTTTTAAGTCCATTTCTTCCGAATAAATCGTATAGCTGTTTTTCTTGAACTTTTTCGTATAGTACATAGCCGTATCCGCATTTCGGATGATTTCGTGAATACTATGCTCCATCCCTCTTCCAAAAGCAATTCCTATACTGGCTGAAGCAGTAACCGAGTGTCCTTCTACCTGCAGCATCTCACTCAATACTTGATTGATCCGCTCGGCTAATCGAATGACTTCTTCCCGGGACGTTTCCGGTACAAGGATAGTAAACTCATCTCCGCCCATTCTGCTGATTGTATCTGTTTTACGCACACTTTGCTGTAATCGTTGAGCTACCTGCTTTAAAAATTCATCGCCAATGTGATGTCCAAAGGAATCATTAATAAATTTAAAGCGGTCCAAATCCAAAAAGAGTACGGCAAATTCATCCTCATGCTCTTTAGAAAAGTTGATCACCTGACTCAACCTGTCTTCAAACAGCTTGCGATTGGGCAGTTTTGTCAAAGGGTCATAAAAAGCAAACTGCTCCATTTGCTGATCATATAATATTTTTTGCGTAATGTCTCTGGCCACTCCGTAGGTGCCGATGATCTTTCCATTAGCCTTCATCGGGAAATGATTCGCATGAATGTATACTTTACTTCCATCTTTTCGGGTAATGACAAGATCCGAACTGCTTGGCAGTCCTTTTTTAGCTTCCTCAAAGTGATGGATGGCCGTGGGTATATCCTCGGAGATGACAAGGGGAATAAAGGAAATCTGCAATAATTCTTCCCTGGTGTAGCCCGTGATCATTTCACTGGCCGGATTGACACTGATGAATTTCCCATTATCATCAAATGAAAAGATAGCGTCCGGACTATTATCGAACAGAGACTTATATCGTTCATTGCTTTCTTGAAGCAGCTGTTCCGCCAAGACTTGTTCTGTGATGTCGATAACGCTCCCGAATAATACGGTCTTCCCGTAGATTTGCGTTATGGAGGAATGAATTTCCACATAGATTACGCTGCCGTTCTTATGCATTTTCCGAATACGATAGCGAGCTTCTTTTGTCTCTCCCGATTTTCTTTTTTCCATATTCGTTTGTATAAGAGAGTAGTCATCCGGGTGGATGAGCCGTTCAAGAGGAACGGAGCCTTCGGTTAATTCGAGTTTGGTATATCCCATAAGCTTACAATAATGGGTGTTCACATAAGAGAAGGCCCTATCTTCCATTACATAGATTCCTACTGGAGCATTTTCAATTAAGTTATGCACTATCGTACGATATAAATGAAGCTCGGCCTCGCTGCCTTCCGATGGATCTGATAAATGATGTAAATCATGATATAAAGTATGGTGACCTTCTATCCTATGTTGATCATTTCTGTAAGACGTACTATCCATAGTTATCTCTCCTGAGTGAAATTTAAAAACATCGTGTAAAACAGAAAAAACGCGCCGGGTACCCGACACGCCCTAAAGAGCATATGTTGACATGGAAAAATCTGACTGATAAGCAAGTTAAGTGTCAGGCGGTAAGATTCGCTAACATCGTCTAAGCTATGAGAACACAATAACATAAAAATATTCAGAAAGTATTTGGTCGATATCCTTGTTTTGTTAGATTTATGTTAAAATGCGGCCCCACTAGCAAAAAACTTGTGACCGAGGTCTTTTCGACGAAGAACCATTCGCCGGTAAAAAATCCTCGCCAGCAGTATGCTTAGCGAGGACTCCCGGATATTACACTTTAAATTGGCTTATCAAATCCTGCAGCTCTTGTGCCATCTTGCTTAAAGCTTCAGCGGAAGCCGATATTTCTTCCATGGATGCATTTTGTTCTTCGGCTGAAGCGGCCACGCTCTGTGTATTTCCTGCCGCTTGTTCGGCAATATGCGCAACGCCTTCCATCATTTCCGCCATACTTTGTGAGCTTGAATTCACCTGCTCTATAATAGCGGAGACTTCCTGGGATTCGGCAGCAACCTGTTCAATCGCTTTGACAATGTCCCTGAAAGCTTCACCGCTTAAATGAACCAATTGAATGCCCTCGGTGACAACGGAAGCGCCCTCGATCATGGACTGAACCGCCTTATCCGCTTCTGCTTGCACCTCGCCGATCAAATCACGAATTTGGCCCGCCGCCTCTCCGGATTGTTCCGCTAATTTTCTTACTTCATCGGCAACAACGGCAAAGCCTCGTCCATGCTCACCGGCCCGCGCAGCTTCGATCGCAGCATTTAGAGCCAACAGGTTGGTTTGAGTGGAAATATCGGTAATCAATTGAACAATGTGTCCGATTTCCTTTGTTTTTTCTCCCAGAGCATTAATAACCTCTGCGTTATGACTTGCCGCGCGCTGCATGACATTCATTTGCTCCACAGCTTGCATTACAACCTCGTTTCCGGCACTTGCTTTTTCGCTGGTTGTTGTGGTGAGATCAGCAACGGATTGAATGGATGAGGCCGCCTGATTCATCCCTTTTAAAATTTCAGCCGCTGCTTCATTCGCTTCTTCGGCGCTGTGGACCTGTTTTTCAGAACCCAATGCCACCTCTTGGATCGCGACCGTAATTTGCTCCGTTGCTTTGCTTGTTTGATCCGCACTTTCAGATAACTCGTGTGAGGTTGCTCTAACCTGCTTGGCATTAAATCCAACCTGGCCGATCAAATGGCGGAGATTCATTGTCATTTGGTTAAAGGATTGGGCGAGGTCTGCTATTTCATCGCGGCTTTTCACTTTAATGTCATCCCCGGTAAGATTTCCTGATGAAATTTCCCTGGCGGCATCGGCTATCATTAAAATCGGTTTTTTGATGATTCGGGTAATATATAGCCCTATGAATACAGCCAAAATAAAAGCAATGATGCTCAGCGTAAGCACAGTGGTCACGACAGAAGCTACTAACGCATGGTTAGCCCTACTGCCTTCCTCCATCAATTGTGCTTGTTCATTGGCCAATTGGTCCGATATGTCCCTGATTTCTCTAGCTAAAGGAAATAAGACTTGGGCAGAATGACGTTTAGCCTGTTCCGGATTGCTTCGCATGAAAGCGATGACCGCATCGGATTGCGATTTGAAATCGGCGTTCATCATTTGCAGCTGCTGCAGCTTGGCTTTGACTTCTTCACGCCTAACGATGACGATAGTAGCATTGATTTTCTCGTTTAGATCGTTAATGGCGGTGGCTACGATCTCCGCTGAACCCTCTTCTTGTAAAAGCACCCCACGCATACCGGAAATTTGCCTTGAAGCACTGATTTGCATATCTTTAGCATTGGATAATATGAGAGCCCGGCGATCAACCAAATCGGAATAGGAATCATCTACTTTTTCGATATTGGTATACGATACAAAACTAATGATGCCAAGAAGTAAAGTGACAACAAGAAATCCGCCCATCATTTTTTTGCCAATAGTAAGCTTCATTGATCACACCTCATGGTTCGATAAATGTATAAATGTAAACGATAAATACTTATTTGGTTATTTGTTACTATTCATATCAGGATAAAGCGTTATCAATTTTCCTTAATCCATATCTCCTCTCTTTGGTTCGACTTTTCATCGGTATATTCTAGAGCTTTGGTCCCGTAATAATATATCACATAATAGGCAGATTGTTATAAAAAAATTAAATTCCCATAAATTTTTTCATAAAAAACCGACTATTAACGAGATATATCGACAAGTTCAGCCTAGCCTGTATCAGCCAAATACAGAAAGTAAAAAGCCTTCTGTTACAATCTCCCTACATAGAACAATTTTAACATAAGGCTTTAACTGTACATTTAAAATGCAAAATCCGCTTTCCGCGCGTTCCGGGATGTTGTTTCCGGCTGTTAATTTCTTATTTGCTTAATAAGCGTTCCACATGTTCAGTCACTAAGGGCTTGCTGAAAAAATAACCTTGCATGTCATAGCAGCCGACTTCTTTTAAAAACTCCACCTGCTGCAACAACTCGACGCCTTCCGCCACGACATGGATACGCAAATTTTTAGCCATAGCCACAATCGCATTAATGATGGCTTCCTGGTTAGGATCAACATTGATATCCTTAATAAAGGACTGATCTATTTTTAACGTTTTAATTTGGAATTTTTTTAAGTAGCTTAATGAGGAATAACCCGTGCCGAAATCGTCAATAGATAGATGAACTCCCAATACTTGAAGTTCTTCGAGCTTCTTAATCATCTCTTCAGCGTTGGACATGGCTGTACTTTCCGTTATTTCGAGCTTTAAATACTGTGCCTCCAAGCCGGTTTCGGCAAGTATATTTTTCACCATTTGAACAAAATGAGCATGTTCGAATTGTCTCGCAGAAATATTTACAGATACATAAACGCAACAGTACCCCTTTTTTTGCCATAATTTGTTTTGTACACATGCACTTCTAAGCACCCATTCACCTATCGGGACGATTAACCCGCATTCTTCTGCAGTGGGTATGAACTCAGAGGGCGGAACATAGCCTAATTCAGATTGATGCCAGCGCACCAACGCCTCCAAACCTATAATTTTTCCCGTCGTTAGATTAACAATAGGCTGATAATGAAGAGATAATTCATTTTTTTTCAATGCCTTATAAAGGCTTTGCTCCAATATCCATTTTCTAGATAAAACCTTTGTCAAATCAGGCTCATAAACCTTAAAATTGTTTTTTCCGTGCTCCTTGGCAAGGTACATCGCTTGATCGGCTTGTTTAATTAAAGTGTGGGAATCGTGTCCATGGTCCGGATATACACTGATACCGATGCTTGTCGTTAAAACAAATTCATAATGATCAAGCTTGATGGGTTGAACCATCGCATCCAGGATTTTATTTGCGATAGGAGCAATGTGGGCAAGGCTGGCAACATGATTTAGCATGATGGTAAACTCATCGCCGCCTTGACGAGAAATAATATCCCCTTCACCCAGCCAACGGTGTGCCGCTTATAAAGCGAAATTCATATAAATTTCAACGTATTTCGACAAAGACAATGTCCCCAGACCAAAAAACCTTCATCTCACGATCCTCTATAAAGAGAAACCGTAAAAAGAAGGCTTTGTTAGGGTCAATAAAATTTTTCAGATTTGCAACTCCCCAAGCTTAATCAGCTCGACAACCGCCTGCGAACGCCCTTTAACGTTCAGTTTTTGCATTACATTCGAGATATGGTTTCGCACGGTCTTTTCACTGATAAACAGTTGCTGCGCGATATCTTTGGTCGTTTTGTCCTGTACCAGCAGTTCAAATACTTCAAGCTCGCGATTAGTTAGCAGAAATTTACTTTTATGGTCGCTACCCTTCAAATGTCACCCCTCCTTGCCCGGGTTTTGGTATCATTACAAGGTCTAGGGATACAGTCAAATTCAGTTTATGAAGGATAGCGTCCTATGGTGCGCTTGCAGAGGGAAAATGGGCTTTAACGGCTTGATTGGCCCTAAAGCCAAAAAATCCATGGCGGATGCCCATGGATTGTAGAGGTTATGCTTACGCACTCCTTCCTAACACCACAAATATAGTCATAACTACCAGCTTTTCATCCTCATATCAAAAAGCGTATCCGATTTCTCAATGCTGTTGATAATGAGCTGGTCGATGGTCATAAAAGCTCCGCCAACAAGTCCTGCGGCCCTTCCCAGGTTGGACTTATTGATTAACAAATTTCGTGTAGACAGAGGCAGGGATCTCTGATAGACACCTTGTCTGATCGCAGCCAACAAAATATCACCGGTCTCCGCAACTCCCCCGCCAATCGAAATCAGGGCAGGATTTGCAAAATTGACCAGTGAAGAAATCACTTGTCCTATCAAGGCGCCGCTCTCACGAATCAATTCAACGGACGTGGAATCAAAGCTATGGATTCCCATGTGCACATCCTTAATGGTGATCTCACCCTTTGATTTCAATCTCTCCAGCAAAAAATCGCTTTTTCCTGCCAAAGCCATTTCCTTCGCTTGGGCAGCAATAGCTTTACCTCCCGCCAAGGCCTCCAGACAGCCCCGGTTGCCGCACCAGCAGCTTACATCTCTGCCAATATCAATATGACCTATATCGCCCGCACTTCCGCTTACCCCTCGATAAAGCTTGCCATTATATATGATGCCGGCCCCGATCCCTGTCCCAATCTTAATATAGATTAAGTTGTCTACTTCAAACTGTAAGCCTTTGGCGTGCTCCCCGACGGCCATAATGTTCACATCATTATCAACATAGCAGGGGCAATCAAAATACCGGGACCAAAATTCTCTGATCGGGTAGCGATCCCACCCGGGCATAATCGGCGGAGAGATGGGCAGACCGGAGACAAACTCAACCGGTCCCGGAATTCCGATACCAATGCCTTTGATGGTGCTTTTTTCAATTTGGGCTTTTACCAGCATCTCACAGAGCATGCTATGTATGTAAGATAGAACGTTCTCCGGTCCCTCGCTAATATCTACCGGAGCACCGCGGGATACGAGAATATGGCAATCAAAATCGGTAATAGCTACACGAACGGCGCTTGTGCCCAGCTCAATGGATATGATATATCCGGCATGCGGATTGATGGAGTACAGCTTGGGCTTTCTGCCTCCGCTGGACTGGCCAATATTAGAAATTTGAATGAGCTTTTCATTCATTAACCGTTCGACATGTTCTGATACAGCAGAAACGGATAAGCCGGAAGCCGCCGCAATATCCGTTTTGGACAAAGGCTGCTTCGCTCTTCTTATGATTTGCAGTACATGAGCGGTCATGAAGAGCAATTTCATAGATTACACCACTTTCCCTATTATAAATATCTGATTAAACTATATTATAACACCCCCGGAAGGTTGAGAAAGGGATGACTGCAATCTTTTTTGCTATTCCGTGAAACGCTCCCTTTTTTTCTCTGTGGCTTTCCAGTATGGCATCGATTAACCACAACGGAAAAACTAAAAAATCCCTTTCCTGAACAGCGGCTCTGTCCATAAAAAGGGATATGTATTCCTGAAGTTTATTGTTCTTTCTCTACCGCCGCACTTCCTCTCCCCTGCTTTTTTTGATGAGCGAGTCGGAAGATGAAATACAAAAGACCCGCCAGGACAGGCACCCACAGCAGCTTCAATCCGTACTGATAAACCTTCATACCCGCATCAGCCGCATGATTCACCGTTAAGCGTCCCGCCATAAAAAAGATCAGCGTCCACAAAAACCCGGTAGTATATGAAAAAAGAGCATATCTTCCAAACGACATTTTATTCATACCTACGACGTAAGGCATCACGTGCCGGACCACGGGAAAAAAATAGCTGATGACTAGAGCCAAACTTCCGTATTTGCCGCTCCAGTGTTGAGACATCTCGATATATTTGTTCATGTTTTTCTTTCGTCCCAGCTTATCTAATACGGGTGTCCCGACAAAGCGTCCGAGGATATAACCCAGACTAAGGCCGGATACGACGCCGAGATAAGTCAGAATGAAGGCCGGAACGGTGTGAAGCAGTCCTCCTGCCGTAACCGCGCCGCCGGTCATCACAATGACCTCATCGGGAATCGGCATTCCCACAATGCCCAGCCATAAAGCAAAGAACAAGGCCGCATAGCCGTATTGTCCAATCAAGTCGAGCAATAAGTCGGTTGTCATGAAGTCGCATCTTCTTTCTTTCGGCACACATATACAAAAGCGGGCGGAACGTTAAACGGTACGAACCGGATGGTCTCGATATCAAAATAACGGCTTAATTGAGGTTTCATTTGCAGTGAATATTGAAAGGCAATAAAGCTTCCGCCCGGTTTCAAGGACGAAATAATCTGTTTGATCAACCGGTCGCGTATTTCCTGCGGAAAGTTGAAGAACGGCAGTCCGCTGATGACCACGTCCAGGCCGGCCAATTTTTCCCGGCGCACCGCCTTTTGAATGTGGCAGGCATCCTCATAGCAAACATACGAAGGATATTTTTGAGCCAGCTTAAAGCGAAGCCCCGGCTCTTTTTCGAACAACAGCACCTTAACCCGGCCTGAAGCGGCCTGCTCTATGTATTTGGTCAGCGCCCCCGTTCCCGCTCCAAGCTCTGCCACGCTTTCGATCCTGTTCCAATCCACGTGCTTGGTCATCGCTTGAGCCAAAAACCTGGAGCTGGGCGTCACACTTCCTACCTCTTTAGGGGATTGAATAAATTTATTTAGAAATAAAAACTTTTCTAGTACGATTGAACCGAGATTCATTTGCACAGAACCCTCCCTGCTCATATAACCTTAGGTTAACCAAAACACCTTTAGAACAAGTGAAGGAAATTCTGAATAATTTCTTAAGATGCAATCAATCTCCCGACCCTCACCCCAAAGGAAAACAATCCACTGCCATTTCTTAGTTTGACGAGTTTAGTTCATTTTTACCTTCAAGGATTGCAGTGCAATATTTGCAGCGGACCGCTTTCAAGGGGATTTCGGACAAGCATTCCGGACATTCCTTCGTGGTTGGTTGGGGTTCCGGCTTGGCCTCTTCCTTTCTGCGCAAACGATTGAGCTGCTTCACAGCCATAAAGATCACAAAAGAAACAATAAGAAAGTCTAGAAAATTATTGATAAAAAGTCCGTAATTTAGCGTAGGCGCGCCTGCATCTTGAGCTTGCTTGAGCGATGCATACGACATACCATCCAGACTGATGAACAAATCCGAAAAATTGACCCTCCCGAGCAGCAATCCGATGGGAGGCATGACTACGTCTTTCACGATTGACGTGACAACCTTCCCGAAAGCCGCGCCGATAATGACACCGATGGCCAGATCGATCATATTTCCCTTTACAGCGAATTCTTTAAATTCCTTAAAAAGCTTCGATGCCAAACCTGCACCCCTCTTTCCCTAATTCGGTTTGTTCTCCTATTTTACACTAATCAGCCTCTTTAAGGAAATGCCGCTGTGCAAAAATTCATCTCCTTAATAAATATCAGATATTTCGAACCGTATGAAGCGGTTTGCGTCCGTCTTAGCAAACATCCCTGAAGCTTCGAGCGCTTCAGGGATGTTTGCTCCTGTGTTATTTGGCTATAAACTGCTGAGTAAACATCCTGCCGCAGGGACCGCCGTCAGCGACACCGATGCCGATATGGGTAAAGTCTTTGCTTAGAATATTCGCCCGGTGTCCTTCGGAATTCATTAACGCTTGATGAGCTCCCGCCGCGTCTTGATTGCAGGCGATATTCTCTCCGGCAGTCCGGTGCCGAAATCCGAATTGCTTCATCATGTCAAAAGGTGATCCGTACGTAGGAGATTCGTGGGAAAAATAATTGTTATTCACCATGTCCTGGCTTTTCAAACGCGCAACGTTGGACAGCACCAGATCGACCGCAAGCGGGGACAATCCGGCATCGGATCGGGCCTTATTGATCAAGTCGATCATCTGCTGCTCTTCAGACGAAAGCTCGGGCGTTTTCTGATTAGGCGCCGGGTCCGGCTTTGGTGACGGTGCAGGTTCCGGGACAGGGGCCGGCTTCTTCGGAACTTTCAAATTTCCATAGGCCCACAGGATCGCTTGTAACGTTTTGTCATCTACTGCCCCTGTAGCCAGAAGCCCGTTAGCCTTCTGAAACACCTTGACGCCGTTGACTGTGTCGGGCCCGTAATAACCTGTGATTTTCCCCTGATAATATCCAAGGGATTTTAACATCCCCTGGACGGCATAAACGTCCGGCCCTTGTGCGCCTTCCCCAAATGCAAAGACCTTGCCTGCGGCTGTCATGCTCATGAGCAGGCAGACAAGCAGCAGCACAGCATATTTCTTGTTCCGTAAACGCAGCAGCATCTCCGTAGATTCCCCCCGAATTGGTAAATGATCAAGTCTAAACCCAGCATCCCCTACTGGCTGCATTTTTATGATATGTTTTGTTGAAAAGAACTTTTCTGCTCCATATTGGACTCTGCAACCAAGAAAAACCCGTCTCCAATGCTGGAGACGGGCCGATGGTGTAAAGGATCAGCGCTTTCTGCGGGATAAGGAAACGATGAAGGACAGTGCGCCAAGAATGAGAGCGGCAATGGACAAGTACAGCGGCGCTGCGGATGCTGCTGGTGCTCCTGCCGCCGGTGCTGCGGCATCGCTGCCATGAGCCGTTCCTGCATCTGCAGCAGGTGCCGAATGGCCGTGGCTGTCCGCGGCTGCTCCTGCCGGTTTGGCATTTACCTTGGTAACGGAAGCAGGTTTATCCGAGCCTTCCGCGCCTACCCACTCAACGACACTGCCGTCCTTGTAGGTTTGATAAGCCTTCCACTGAATAGCTGTAGCGTTATCGGCTACTTTACCCTGCATGTAAAATTCTCCGAACTCCGTAGGTCCGAGACCTTCGCCCGTTGCCGTCCAAATGACGCCGGTAATTTTACCGTCGTTATCTTTTGTCAGCTCATAATTCCAGCCCGGCTTCGGCTCGAAACGGGAGATGGTGACTGCATCCAGCTGAAACTTCACTTCCACCTTCACTGTCGGCACATCTTTCTCCGTCGGAACCCTGACGGCAAACTTCTCGTAAGACCCTTGTGTCGTTTCTTTCGGCAGCACAGTGACGTGCGCGCTGGCTATTCCTCCGGTCATAAGCGATAAGAAGAGGCATAATACCAGCATAATATGCCATTTTTTTCTCATATGGTATCCCTTCTTTCATAGCGGTCATTATATCCATATGTAATGTATACCAAACCGTTGCTGGAAAGAATGACTCGATCGGGCTATTTTCGCCCGTTTTTTTGTCCGATCTGTGTCAGCCCGTGACGGACGGCATACGCTGTCAGCTGCACCCGGTTGTCGAGGGACAGCTTGGCCAAAATGTTCTTGATATGATTCTTCACCGTATTTTCCGTAATAATGAGCGTTTCCGCGATTTGCCGGTTGCTTTGGCCGCTGGCTACGCAGCTTAATATTTCACACTCCCGCTGGGACAGTACACCGGGTTGTACATCGCTCACACTGGCGTCCGCCGAACGGAACGAATGAAAGAGCCTGTCCGCCATCCTGCGGGAGATTTCGCTGTCATCATCGAGCAGCCCGTGCAAATACACGATCCAATCGTCCGGATCCATATTTTTGAGCAGATATCCTTGTGCCCCATAGCGGATGGCGGTGAACAAATCCGTCACATCATCGGAAACGGTAAGCATGACCACACGGATTTGCGGATAAAGCTGTTTAATCCGCTTCGTTGCCTCAAGCCCCCCCATCTCCGGCATTTGGATATCCATCAGTACGAGATCCGGCAGCAGCTTGCCGCAAAGCTCAACGGCTTCCAGGCCGTTGCGGGCTTCACCAATCCACTCGAAGCCGCTCTCACCCTCAATGAGGGTGCGGACGGCTTTGCGTGCAAGCGGATGATCATCTGCAATCAGTACACGGTAATTCATGATATTCTCCCTCCCTGTTCCTCAAGTAATGGCCCGGTAACCGTCAGCTCCAGACCTTGACCCGCCTCTGTTGTGATGTCCAGCTTTGCTCCCAGCTCTCTAGCCCGTTTGCGCATGATGGAAATCCCGTAACGCTGAGGCTGCTCCTCCACATCATAATTCGCTCCTTTGCCGTTATCGCTAATCCTTAAGCTCCAGCCATTTTCGTCCTCACGCATTACAAACTCAATGTAGGCATGGTCCGCCTGGGAATGCTTGCGAATGTTTGTAAACGCCTCGCGGATAATCGAGAACAGAGGAACCTCCGCAGCCGGCGGAATACTATCCTCCGGCACGCTGATTTTTTGCTCGACGGCAATGCCGCTCATGCCGCTCCACTCCTCCAGCCAAGTCTGCAGCCTTGTGATGAAATTGGCTCCCTCTTCCGGTACCGTCCGTAAATTAAAAATCGCCTGCCGCAGATGATGGTCAATCTCCGATACGGCGGAGCGCGCCTCATCCAGCTGCCCCTTTTTTAGCTGTACATTCATAAAAAACAAAATTTGCGCAATGTTGTCATGCAGCTCCTGCGCCAGCCGTTCCCGTTCTTCATATACGGCCCGCTTGGCCTCTTCTTCCGCCAGCTTCTCGTTCATGCTCTGGATCCGCCCGAACATCCACGTTCCGAACAAATAGGAGAGTAAAAGCGTGAGCAGGGTCATATAGAAATTGCCCGCTTCCATAGAAATGACATTCAGCAAAAAATCATGCCGGATGTACTCAAAGCCGCCAATAATGAGCGGAGGCAGTAAAATCGTCAATATTTTATAGCTTCTCATGGACATATTCATTCATTCCCACCTCTTTATATCAGCCACAAGGGGACGACCTCCATCACCCCTCTCTCTTCTTGCATTATATACTGAAAATCAGACAAACTACGAGCAGGGTATGAAAGTTCTTAACCGCTGTGATTTGTTTGTTCAAAAGTTTTGTACTATAATACCGAAGAGATGTTTTCAATGGAAAACCGTTTTTATCCCTTTAAAGCATGGGGCTGGTTGGGGTACTGGTGTCCCCCTGGGTCTTCAAAACCTTTTGGGAGGCGCGTGCCGTCTCCGGTGGGTTCGATTCCCACACAGTCTCGCCAACCCCATTTCATGAAAAAGGTGCCCTCGGAAGCCAGCTCACCGAAGCTTGGCTGCAAAGACACCTACCTCCATGCGGACGTTACAATAATGTAAATGAATAGCCTTCATTACGGATTTGCCTGATCAACTCAGGCAGAACACGCACCGTTTGCGGCAATTCGTGAAGCAATATAATGGCTCCCTCCTCCAGATGGGAAACCACATTGAACACAATTTGCTCAGGCCGCTCCTTTAATTCCCAATCAAACGATGCCGTGCTCCACATCACGGTCACCATACCCAATTCCCTGACAGCCTCTAAAGTGCAAGCGTCATACTGGCCGAACGGAGGACGGAAATACCGGATCGTCTGCCCCGTCACGTTTTCAAGCTTTTGCTTGCTATGGAACAAATCATGATATTGCTCCGAATTATCCATTTTGCGCAGATCCGAATGCTTGCATGAATGAGAACCGATCAGATGTCCTTCCTCAACGACCCTTCTCCAAGGACGAAGGGGATGTAAAAGACGAGACTGCCAAAAAAAGACCCCCGGAACGTTCTCCTTTTTTAAAATATCAAGGATTTGCGGTAAACACCTGCCAGGCCCGTCATCGAAGGTTAATACGACTGATTTTTGACGGATTCGGGTCCATTCGTAGGAACGGGTAATGACTTGACGATCTTTTCGGTCGTACACGACCTCAAATTGGTTTGCCACTCACGGAGTCTTCTTTTTCATCCCTATCGCCTTCTTCCAAAGAAAACTGTATTATTTAAGAATTTGCCGGTACATGCCTACAATCGCTTGCATTTCCGCGTCGAAGGAATGATGGACCTGAACATATTCCTTTCCCAGAGCTCCCATTTCGCTTCTTAATGGTTTGCTTTCCATCAGACGACGTACATATTGTGCAAATTCCCGTTCATCTCCATATACAAATCCCACTTTCCCATGCGGTACGATATCCCGATTCCCCGCTATATCCGAAACAACAACGGGAACACCCATGGACATGGCTTCCAGTATGGCAGAGGACTGGCCTTCCGAAAGGGAAGTATTCAATACCACATCGGCACATCGATAAATTTCGCCCATTTCCCTGTGGGGTAATTGACCGAAATATCGGACCCAATGGGCGTTTTGCTCAACCATGCTCCTTACCTTACGGCCTTCCTCCTGCTCGAGAATCGGACCGGTGATCCACAGGCGAATGCTTGGGTCCTGTTTATAAAGCGAAGCCAGCATCGAAATCGCCGCGGGAATATTCTTTACTTTGCGGATGCCTGCCGGAAGAACGAAAAGAAAGGTGCCGTCTTCCTTCTTCACTTGATCTGCTGCAGGGGGAAATATACGGATTCCTTGGGGAATTAAATATGTATTATCCTGCAGGCCGGGTACGGTTTGCCATAGTAATCTTCTTGCTTCTTCATTAAATACATGAATAGCCCTCGAACGGTATAAGGATTGGATAACTGCCTCTTTTGTTTCTGTATGAAACAAGGAATGATTGAGATCTGTTCCCGTCAATGTAATGACATACGGACAAGCGGACGAACCCCGATGAGTCCAAAATCTATAAAATTGATAGGCATTAAAACCATGGACTAAATCGGCCTGCGGAAGCGGAGGAAAAGGAGTGCTCTCGGTTATAGAGACAATCTCCGTCGAGATCCCCAAATCCTGCAGCCCCCCGGATATCCGTTCGACGGTCACCGTGTTTCCCCGCGGCTGATGATAATTCGGTGTTACCAGGACAACTTTCATTTTCTACATCCTTTGTTAGGGTTATTCTAAACTCAGAAATAAAGAGACACGGATCGCGTCTTGGATCGTGTCTCTTTATCTTCCCTTAAGAGTGTGCGAATTCCTTGACTCTAGCCTCGGGAATAAAGCCGACAGAACGGTTGGTTTCATTCCCGTTTTTGATCAATACCAGTGTGGGGATGCTTCGCACCTCGAATTGACTTGCGATCTCCGGAGACTGATCCACATCCACATAGTAATAATCAACGTCCTTATCCTGTTCCGATACTTTTGAGACCACCGGTCTCAGTTGACGGCAGCCGGGTCACCAATCCGCACCGAACTCAAGGACAACCGGCTTTGTCGCCTGTT
Source organism: Paenibacillus sp. F024 (assembly GCF_057814255.1). Classification (NCBI taxonomy): domain Bacteria; kingdom Bacillati; phylum Bacillota; class Bacilli; order Caryophanales; family Paenibacillaceae; genus Paenibacillus; species Paenibacillus sp. F024. The sequence continues at coordinate 5,394 of NZ_JBVASZ010000002.1, read as the reverse complement.
TCACAAGGGTATCATATTCGGCCGAGGTAATGGTTTTTGCCATTAGATTCACCTCCTTGAAAGAAACTGCTTCTATTATTCCCACTTCCGGATTTTTCGATAAATAATATTATACAGCGGTCACGATGATGAAACAAAGCGTCCGTATTAAGAACGATTCAATACCGGACCGGAAATAAGGTATAATATGTTCAACAAAGGAGGAAAGCCATATGAATCTGAAACGGCTGCAAACCTTCGTTTATGTGGCGGACCGCCGCTGCTTTTCGGAAGTGGCAGAAATGATGAATGTTACGCAATCAGGAATAAGCCGGCAGATTAAGGCGTTGGAGCAGGAGGTCGGCGTACAGCTTTTGAACCGGAACACGTCCTTTGTCGAGCTGACTCCGGCCGGACGAATCGTTTACTCCAGAGCCTTATCGGTACTTGCGGAGTGGGAACAGCTCCTGCATGAATGTCATGAACTAAAGCAGGAGCTTAGCGGCACATTGAAGATCGGTGCAAGCACCATTCCCGGTACGTATCTTTTACCGCGAATTATAAAATCATTTCAAGATCAATATCCGAAGGTGGAATTTTCCGTACTGATTGACGATTCTTCCGCGATCTTATCCAGGCTGGAGAACAAGCAAATTGATTTGGCTGTGGTGGGCAGCAAGCCTGAGCAATCGCATATTCGCGCGCAAAGCATCGCGGAAGACCGGCTTGTCCTGGTCGGAAACCGTCCGGAACAACGCTTAACGAGGCTGGAAGACATCAAGCAATGGCCGCTCATCGTGAGGGAAAAAGGATCGGGCACCCGTGCAGCAATGGACAAGTGTTTTAAGGAACACGGTATCCGTCCGGAGGAGCTTCATTACGTGGCGGAGGTTACCAGCACGGAATCAATCCTTGCCATGGTAGAGGCCGGAATCGGAATCTCCTTTGTTTCCCACTGGAGCTTTGCTCAAACGCTTATGAAGTCGACTCTGACGATCTTATATGAGCTTCCGACGGATCGATGCTTTTATTTGGCTGCCCATGAGACACGCATTTCCCATCCGCTGGTTGAAACGTTCACCAAGGAAATCAGAAGAATTCATCCTTGAACGATATTATCGTTATTTCCGAAGGCGCTCCGAACGGCTTGCGCCAAAAGATCAAGCTCCTCTGTCATCACCGTGCGAAAATCGATGCGCACCTGATCTTTTACTACACGTACAATGACTGGAGGCGTACCCGACCGAAGCTTTTCCTCCAGATGATGTGCTGGTAGACCCGGGAGCTTGAGGGCTACCGCTTTTGTAGGCAGGGTGATTCCAGGCAGGGTGCCGCCTCCGACAGCCGATTCGTCGTCGATCAAGCTCATGTCGATTCCCGTATCGGTCCCGACAGTCGCGATGAAACGGCTGGCCTTTTCTTCAATTTCGTGAAGGGGCATCAAAATATCCCGCAGAGCAGGAATTTCTTGTCTGGCCTGCTCCGGAAGCAGGTAGAGGCGTAGGGTAGCCTCCAATGCGCCTAGCGTCATTTTATCCACTCTCAAGACTCTCGCCAGCTGATTCTTCTTTAATCTGTCGATCCACTGTTTCTTTCCGGCAATGATTCCCGCCTGCGGCCCCCCCAACAGCTTGTCTCCGCTGAACGATACGAGATCCGCCCCGGCTTCGAGAACCTCTTGAACCAACGGTTCATCACCGATTCCATATGGCCTCAAGTCGTACAGCACACCGCTTCCCAAATCTTCATATACAGGAATCCGGTACTTGGCCCCCAGTTCAACAAGCTCCTGAACGGACACCGTGCTTGTAAAGCCTACGGTTCGAAAGTTGCTCGTGTGCACCTTCATGAGCAGCGAGGTTTGATCATTTATAGCCCGTTCGTAATCATACAGATGGGTCTTATTGCTCGTCCCTACTTCAACAAGTCTGGCTCCGCTCTCCGCCATAATCTCGGATATGCGGAACGATCCCCCGATTTCCACCAGCTGTCCTCTGGATACAATCGCTTCCTTATTTTTAGCCAGCTCTCGCAATATCAGATAAACGGCGGCCGCATTATTATTGACAACCATAGCTGCTTCGGCACCGGTAAGCCTGCAGATCAAGGCCTCCACATGGCTGTGCCGCGATCCCCGTTCCCCTGCTGGAATGTCATATTCCAGATTGGAATAATACGCTGCAGCTTCCACCGCTTGTTTTATCGCTGTTTCACTCAGCAGCGCCCGTCCAAGATTTGTATGTAAGACTACGCCTGTTCCGTTGATCACTCTGCGTAAACGCGGCGACAGCCACTCCGTTATTTTTTGATGCAAATCCTTGCTCATCTGCTCAAACAGCTCCTGCTCAGTCATTATCGGCAAGGTATCCTTCAGAATTTTCTTGCGCCATTCCTCCGTTAACTGTTGTGCACTGCCGACAATCAATTCATGGGGAACATGGAGCTCCGTTCTGAACCGCACCACTAATGGTTGCTCAATAAGCCGATGGATTGCAGGTATGGCCCTAAGCAAGCTCCTTTGGCTTGCACTGATGTCCGTCACTCCCGTTTCCCCCTCTTTACATTCCATATCATCAAAGTCCATGTGATTTATCTTACCGATTTTTTTTCCTTTTCTCAAATATCATGATATTCAAACTCTTTGCTTTTTGCGGCTAATCATGTTACGTTTGTTCATGATAATTTTTCATTACATTATTGATTCATTGTCATCATAAAGATGGTAATGAATTTCATAGCACAAGGGGGAAGCTATAGGATGAACTGGAAAGGAAAAAAAGTTGCTATACTGATCATGCTTGCCATGATTTTTGCGCTGGCCGCAGGCTGCGCAAGCCAAACCAAGGAAAGTGCCGGTCAAGCCGCGGCTGAATTTAAAATTGCCGTCATCCCGGTACAAAATCAGGGAGATATGCAGATTGCCATGAACAAGCTGGCTGGAATCCTGAAGGAAAAATTAAACCGCAACGTAACGATTCAGGTGTATCCCGATTATAACGGAGTGGTTGAAGCGATGAATTTCGGTCAGGTCGATATGGCTTATTTCGGCCCTCTGACATATGTTATTGCACATCATGACAGCGGTGCGGAAGCGATCGTGACGCAGCTTATTAAAGGAAAGCCGTATTATCACTCCTATATCATCACTCATAAGGATCATCCCTGGAATTCGCTTGATGATCTGCTGAAGGATTCTAAAAATACCAGCTTCGCCTTCGGCGATCCCAACTCCACTTCGGGGTCTCTTATACCGGGGATCGAGCTAAAAAACCGCGGAGTGTATACCGATCCGAACAACCATCAATTTAAGGAGGTCCGCTTTACCGGATCTCATGATGTAACGGCACTCGCCGTACAAAACAAGCAAGTCGATGCCGGAGCGATTGACAGCGCGATTTATGATATGCTCGTCGAACAGAAAAAGGTGGACGGAAATCAAATCAAAGTGATTTGGAAATCGGAAGATCTGTTCCAGTATCCATGGGCCGTGAAAAAAGGCACCGATCAACAAACCATCGAGCAATTAAGAGAAGCATTCCTAGGCGTACAGGATGCGGACATTCTTCATGCATTCGGCGCAAGCGGGTTTACCAAAGCGGAGAATAAAGACTATGAAGCGATTCGCTCGGCCGCGGAGCAGCAGGGTCTTTTAAAAACGAAATAGTGTCTTACAAGAATTGGCTGGTGATCATTCATGCTTTGGCTCAACAAGCGTAATCTTCTGATTTCGCTGATTATTATTGCGGCTGTTTATGGAAGTGTTGCCGGAACACAGATTGATTTATCCAAATTAATGGCCATCTCTAATATGTTCACGTTTATCCATGAGAAGTGGCTGCCTCCCGCGTGGGAGGTTTTCCCTTCCGCCTTGCGTGAAACGCTGGTTACGCTGGAGATGGCTTTCCTCGGTACGATCATTGCCATTGTCGGCGCCATTCCGTTAAGCTTCCTTGCCGCTCGCAACCTAAGCACCCCGCTGGTTTATAATACGGTGCGGACCGCGCTTAGCTTCCTGCGCTCCGTACCGGAGATCGTCTTCGGTTTAATTTTTGTGACGGTTGTGGGCCTCGGTCCTTTTCCCGCCATTTTGGCTCTTATTCTCCATAATATCGGCGTATTGGGAAAGCTGATTTCCGAGCTGGTGGAAGCGGCGGACCCCGGTCCTCAGGAAGCGTTGAAGTCGGCGGGAGCCAGCCGCTCCATGATCTCTCTGTACGGTATTCTGCCGCAAATTATACCGAATATGCTGTCGCAGTATTTTTACCGGTTGGAGGTAGCAATCCGCACCTCGCTAATCCTTGGCTTTATCGGTGCGGGAGGCATCGGACAGCAGCTTTTTATCCATTTTAAAATGTTCCAATACGAGAAGGTTGCAGTGGATGTGCTCATGATCATGATTTTGGTCGTCGTCATCGATTATCTGAGTGCAGTCATCCGTTCAAGAACCATTTAATTGTTTGAACAACCGGCTGGTCATGAGGAATTTGCAAGGGAGCGGTTAGATATGAACATCTCCATTGAAGATATAAGCGTCACCTACGGCAGTCGCCCTGCTCCTGCATTGGATCAGGTTTCCCTGCAATTGAAGCAGGGCGAATTCGTTGCCGTCATCGGTTCAAGCGGGGCCGGCAAATCTACGCTGATTCGCTGCATCAATCGACTGGTGAAGCCTGCAAGCGGCAGAATCGTATGGGACGGGGTCGAGCTCACCCGGTTATCCGAAAAAGAAATGCGGCACATCCGCACGAACATCGGCATGATTTTTCAGCAATTCAATCTGGTTCCGAGATTAACCGTTCTTACGAACGTCCTGCTCGGAGCGCTGGGTTCACGCAGCTCCTGGAAAAATTGGCTTGGATATTTCTCGCGGGACGAAAGGGAGCTTGCCTTACAGTCTCTGGATCAGGTCGGTCTTGCCTCCTATACCGGGCAGCGGGTCGAAAATTTAAGCGGCGGGCAGCAGCAAAGGGTGGCCATCGCCCGGCTGCTCATGCAAAACCCGAAGATCATCCTCGGCGATGAGCCTGTGGCCAGCCTGGATCCTGTGATCTCTCGCAGCATTATGGACAGCCTGCTGGAGATTCATCGTCGCCATAAGCGCATTACCCTCATCAACCTCCATGATGTCGAATTGGCCAAGCAGTATGCCACCCGTATCATTGGCTTGTCTCATGGAAGAGTTGTTTTTGACGGCAGTCCTTCCGAAGTAACTCCCGAGATTCAGCAGCTGATTTATCAAGACGTTCCGAATCGTCATGCCGCCGAAGCTTCTAGAGTAAAGGACTGAATTTTTTTTTCAGCCCCTCCTCATCAAACCGTACGTGAAGTTTTCCCTCATACGGCTTTCCGATGTTCGTCATTCATGCGCATGCGATTTACAAAAGCGTCTTTAGTCCATACATTTTGCAGAGTAAT